>CAZDLX010000120.1:0-11215 GCA_964506005.1 uncultured Anaerolineae bacterium
GCGCGCTGCGTTTGGGACGCAGAGGTCGCCGGTTCGAATCCGGCCGCCCCGACAGCCTGCAAGACGCGAACGGCCCCCGTTTGGGGGCCGTTTTCTGCAATATATAGGGGCAATCCGCAGCTGTCCCCTCCCTGCTGGCGGGAAGAGGTCAGGGACAGGTCCCTAGATGAAGAACGACAGCACCACCAGGCCGCCGATCAATACGGCGGCAAGAATAGCGAGCCGCCGCAGGTCGACGAGCACGTAGCGGTACTCTTCAGCCAGAGTGAGATCGCTCACCTGTGGTGTCTGCTCCTGCGAGGCGCGGGCGCGCCGGCTGCGTGTCGAACGTTTTGCCATGATGATTCCTCTGTTGTATGTCGTGTAGCGCCGACTCTACTCCACCAGCTCCGCCACGACCACAATCCGGTCGCTGTTGACCATATACGGGTAGCACGAGATCAGCGTCACGATGGGCTCGCGCGTCTGGTCCATCACGCCGACCTCCGTCGGCGGGACGATGCGCGAGTACACCACCCGGTATGTGAACTCCCGCGCCTGCGTGTGCACGATGATCTCGTCGCCGGCTGTGAGCTGGTCGAGGTGGCGGAACACCTCGCCGTAAATGTCGTTATGCCCCGACAGCACGACGTTGCCCGGCTGGCCGGGGTCCCCCGTGCCGAGGTGCTGCGCCACACCGCGCTTAAGCTGCTCCCAGCCGTCACCCTGCACCACCGGCGAGTCGATCTCCAGCGCCGGGATGCGCAGCCGCACCGCCTGGCCCGGCATCGGCGTGGCGGCGATGGCCGGGATCTCAAACTGCTGCTCGACGAGCGGGCGCAGCCGCGCCGGGACCTCGTCGTAGTTCGGGCGAGGCTCCTGCGAGCCGGTCGGCGGGGTGTGCCCGCCCGGCAGCACGACCGCCCGGATGAGCGGCGTGGGCTCCAGCGTGGGCAGCGCGGCGACCTCCTCGGCCTGCTCCGCTGATGCGTCGCGGTTGAGCCCGCGCAGTGTGTTGAACGTCACCACCAGCACCGCCACGAGGCCCACCACCGCGAGCAGCTCGACACCCAGCAGCAGCCTATCGCGCAGCCGGCGGCTGCCCGTCTCCGCCGGCTCATACAGGAACGAGCGGTGGGGAAGCTGCGGGGCCTCGTCCAGCATCTCCTCGCCCGGCACGTCGATCTCATGGGGCAGCGGCAGGTCGCCGCGCCGCCTGCCCGTGCGCTCGTAGCGCTCCAGCCGGGCAAGGCGGGCCTCGCGCTTCTTGATGCGCAGAATCTGCTCGAGCTCCTCGATGGAGAGGTCGTCTACCGAACGTCGGTCGCGCATGTCAGGTCGCCAGCTCGCCGTATGCCTGCACCCTGCAGGCGGGTTTACACATCCGGCTCGATGCGCAGCGCGTGTGTCGCGGGCGGCATGCCGCGCTCGTAGAGCCGGTCTTCCAACCGCAGGTAGCCGCGGATCGCCGCGCTCGCCACCCAGCGCAGCGGTTCTGAAGGCCACGGGATCGTCCGCCGGTTGACGAAGAACACGCCGGTGAGCTCCGTCTGCTCGCCGCGCAGCATCTGTGCGATTGTCAGCCCGTTCAGATGCGTCAGCGAAACGCCGTGCCCCATACAGCCAGCGCTGTAGATCACCCGCTCGTCGCCCACCGTGCCGATTGCCGGGGCCATGTCAACGGGTACCGACACCGGGCCGCCCCAGCGGTGCGTGATCCGCACGCCCTTAAGCGGCGGGAAGACCTGCGCAATGTGCCCGGCAAGGTGCCGCCACGTCGCGTAATGCGTATCACGGTCCATGTCCGTGCCGTAGCTCACCGCGACATCCCCGCCGCCCATCAGCAGGCGGTTGTCCGGCGTCAGGCGGTAGTAGTGGACGAGATTGCGTGCGTCCTCGATGCCCTGCCGGTTCCGCCAACCGATTGCGTCGAAGTGGCGCGGCTCCAGCGGCTCGGTCAGCACGACGTACGTCCACGCCGGAACCTGCTTGCGGCGGATCTGCGGGATTAGATGCGACCACGCATTCGTCGCCAGCACCAGTCGCTCGGTTCGCACCCGCCCGCGCGGCGCGCGCGCCGTGATGGACTGCCCGCGTTCGACCTCGATGACCGGCGTCCGCTCGTAGATCTCGACGCCCAGCTCAAGGCACACGCGGCGCAGCTCACGCGCCAGCCGGGCGGGGTTCACCAGCGCGCAGCGCGGCTCCCACCACGCGCCGAGATACAGCGGCGAGCACACCTGCTCTGCAACCTCGCCGGCGCTGAGCCACGTCATGCCCTCCAGCCCCAGCCGGTGGGCTAGCTCGATCTCCTCCTGGATGCGCCGCGCGTAGCCTTCCGTCGTGGCGACACGCAGGAAGCCGGGGCGCTCGTAGCTGCAATCCAGATCGTGCCGCTCGACCAGCTCGCCCACGTAGTCAACGGCGCGCTCCATGTAGCGGTGGGCATCGGCGGCCTTCTCCCGCCCGAAGAGCGAGCGTGTCACCCCAAGCGTCAGGCCGAACAGCGTCATTGCGAAGCCCGCGTTGCGGCCACTCGCGCCATAGCCGATCACGTGCGACTCGAGCAGCACGACGCGCAGCCCCGGCTGCGCCCGCTTGACGTGGTACGCCGTTGATAGCCCGGTGAACCCTCCGCCGACAATGGTCACGTCTGCCTGGATCGCGGTTGTCAGCGAGGGACGCTCCTCATACGATCCGGCTGTTTCCAGCCAGAAGCTCTTGTCCGCATAATCAGGCCGCGCGGTCATGGGTCGTCCTTTTCGGCTGTGCGGCGAGTCAGTTCGGCTGGCTACGGCTTCCACGCAACGGCAAAGACCTCGCGCTCGAAGAACCAGTTGAACGGCGGCACGTTGAAGGCCACATGGCGCAGTCGCGCTAACATCGCGCCCTCGTCGCGATTCTGCGGCGGGGAGTCGAGCCAGACCTTGCTGGCGAACCCGGCCTTACTCAGCGTGCTCCGCATGCTGACGATGTTCTGCTCGTTGACGTGCACGTGCTCGTTGACCGCTACCCCAAATTGGCGCGGGTTGGCCGGGTAGCGGTCGCCCTCGCCCATGAAGGTCCGCACCAGCCGCACCAGCGGGTAGGCGTAGGCGTCGTACCACTGGTTGGGCGCGGTGTGCACGATCAGCCGCCCGTCCGGCTTGAGCACGCGCCACACCTCGCGCAGCGCCTGGTGCAGTTCCCAGGGGTACAGATGCTCCACGATGTCGAACATCAGCACGCGGTCGAAAGCGGCATCGGCGTAGGGCAGGTGCTTGGCGTCCGCCCGTGCGACGCCCATCGCGCCCGGCGGCGGGTCGGCACGCTCCCCGGCGATCAGGTCGCGCGTCATCCGCACCGCGACCTCGGCGTAGTCTACGCCCCACACGTCCGCGCCCAGCCGCGCGCAGTGCCGGACGATCTCGCCGCGCCCGCAGCCCACGTCGAGCACCGCCATGCCCGGCTCGACGCTGGCCACCTCAAACGCCGACTTCAGCCGCCGCGAGAGGTGCTCGCCCTCGCTGTCGATCCACTCCTCGTAGCCTTCACAGGCGGTGAGGAAGTATTCCTCAGTGTACAGCTCAGAGGGCAGGGATGGGCGGTTGTCTTTCTTAACCAATGGATTCCCCTCAATCGGGACCGGCTGCGACAGCCGGTTAGATGTGCCTGCGGAGCCATCGCCCCGCACCGGGGCTCAGGTGCCGAGATTTTACAGCACCTGCACGGGTGTCACAAGGATTGCGGCGAGCCCTCACCCCTCCCCCTCTCCCGGTCGCGCCCTGCGGTCGCTGGGAGAGGGGAGACCCGCGCCGAGCCTGGTGGGGTCTATCCCCCTCGCCTTGGCACGGAGAGGGGGGGCGCGTCGCAGACGCGGCAGGGGCGAGGTTCCTCCGCTGGCACCCATCTCTCTCTCCGCCAGCCGAGAGGGGCATTGGTGCTTTTTTAGGCGGTTGCCCGGCCTGGCTCAGCGTGAGCGGCGGTTGCGAGTATAATTGGGGCATGAAGCTCATCATCGCGATTCTACAGAGCATTGACGAGGATCACACGATAAAGGCGCTGGTGAAGGCGGGCTACCGCGTGACACGGGCAGCCTCGACCGGGGGGTTCTTCCGCCAGGGCAATACCACGCTCATGACAGGGGTGGAGGATCACCAGGTTGAGGAGGTAATGGCCATTCTCCGCCGGACGTGCAAGCAGCGCACCCGCCTGCTGCCCGCCAGCCCCGATCCTATCGAGCCAATCTCGATGTGGATGCCGACGGTCGAGGTGCCGGTCGGCGGCGCGACGGTGTTTATCCTCGACGTGGCGCGGTTCGAGCAGTTCTAGCCCGCGGGCACCCACAGGCGCTCACCGCCCACCTGGCGCGCGTACGCCCGCAGCGCCTCCTCCATGGCGTCCCGGCTGCGCCAGAATGTGCTGATCTGTGACTCGTAGGCGGCGGCAGCCCGCACCTTCGCGCTGAGCGCATCCTCCGGTAGTGCCACAATCTGGGCGTTCCACGCGCCGCGCGCCGCGAGCAGGTCGGCGGCGGGCTTCTCCTGCTGGGCTACGTAGGGGTAGTCCTCGTAGAAGCGGACGCGCCCGCGCGGCACATCCCACCCCTGGGCGACGAGATATACTAGCAGGTGATCGACGTGAAGGCCGATGGCCAGCGGCACATACACGTTCGCGCCGGCTGGTGGCGGGGTGCTGGCGTTGAGATCCACCAGGGCGGGGTCTGCGGGGTGCACCGGGCCGAAGATGGCCTCCTCGCTCGCGTAGAGCGGCTCGCCGGTGCCCGCCGCGCGGCGGTAGATACAGTCAGGCAGGGCATAGTGCACGGCCTGGACGCCTTCGCCGAGCGCAGCCAGCGCGCGCAGATCTTCGGCGCGGCGCACGGCAGCAGGGTCGGAGAAGTCGCCGGGCGGCGCGGACGCCTGCCAGCGGTCGTGCAGCGCCTGTGCAAACGCGGAGAGCGGCTGGCCCGGCTGGGGGCCTGCGGCGAAGACCGTCACCACGGCGACGGAGTCCCCGGCGTGCGCCTGCGCGGCGATCATGCCGCCGCAGCTCAGCACGGCATCGTCGAGATGGGGCGAGAGATAGATATGATCGGCGTCAGGCCAGGGCAGGGGCATGGGTTAGCTCTCTCTATGGCTGATGGCGGATAGCTCGCTGAATAGCACAGGGCTATTTAAGCCTATGACAGACAACACGTCAACGCCTGCGGGGCGGCTCTGAGAGCCGCCCCTGCCAACCATTCCGCAGTTGCCCCATTAAACATCGAGGCTAATGTCCCTGCCGTAGGGTTGAACAGAGCAAACGGGCCAGATAGAATTCGGAATCTCGTATCGTCGGTAGAGGAGAGATGAAACGGCATGTCGTTCCAAGCGTATCTGGACAAGGTTGAGGAACTAACAGGGAAAACGCCGGATGAGTTCGTTGAGATGGCCAGACAGAAGAACCTGACGAAACACAAAGACATACTGGACTGGCTGAAGGCCGATTACGGGTTAGGCATAGGTCATGCCAGGGCGATTGCACATGTCATTCTTCATGGCCCAGAATTTGAAGTAAGGCAGACGACTGGCCCGCACCGTGATGAATCTGGCACTCTGATTACATCCGGTCGAAAAAAGGGCAAGGACAAATAACCGGTAGACCTATGCGATGATCTCCGACCACCTGTTGAGAAGACAGGGGGTGGCGGATAGATCCAATGAAATCGGTCAGCCCCAGCGCCGTCAAGGGTGTCTGGGGCTGAAGTTTTTTCCTTTAAGGAGATTCAATTATTCAACCGTTATAAGATACATGCCAGCCGCCTAAAGATCGGCTGCCTGCAGGCGCTCGGCCTGATCGCGGGTGGCCAGCTCGTCGATGAACTCGTCGAGGCTGCCGTCCATGACGGCAGGCAGGTTGTACGAGCTGACGTTGATCCGGTGGTCGGTGACGCGGCTCTGCGGGTAGTTGTAGGTCCGGATCTTTTCGGATCGCTCGCCGGTGCCAACCTGCGAGCGGCGGTCGGCTTCCTGGGCGGCCTGCTGGCGCTCCAGCTCCATCTCGTACAGGCGCGCGCGCAGGATGCTCATGGCGCGGAGCAGGTTCTGCGTCTTGCTGCGCTCGTCCTGGCACTGGACGACCAGCCCGCTCGGCCTGTGGGTAATGCGGATAGCGGTGTCGTTCTTCTGGACGTGCTGCCCACCCGCACCGCCCGCGCGGTAGGAGTCGATCTCCAGGTCGCTGTTGTTGATCTTCACGTCCACGTCATCCATCTCGGCGAGCACGGCGACGGTCGCCGTGCTGGTATGGATGCGACCCTGGCTCTCCGTGGCGGGGACGCGCTGCACGCGGTGCACGCCGCTCTCGTACTTGAGCCGCGAGTACGCGCCGTGGCCCTTGAGCAGCGCGACGATCTCCTTGAGCCCGCCCACGCCGATCTCGTGGCTGGACAGCACTTCGACCTTCCAGCCCTGCTTTTCCGCGTAGCGCAGGTACATACGCCACAGGTCGGCGGCGAACAGCGCCGCTTCATCGCCGCCGGTGCCCGCGCGGATCTCGAGGATGACGTTCTTCGCGTCGCGCGGGTCGCGGGGGAGCAGCATCAGGCGCAGCTCCTCGTCGAGCTCGTCGCGGCGAGCGCGCAGCCGGGCCAGCTCCTCCTGAGCCAGCTCGCGCATCTCGGCGTCCTCGGAGTCGAGCAGCGCCTCGGCCTCGCCGATTTCGTCCTCGATCTGGCGGTACTCGTAGAAGCCCTTGACGATTGGCTCAAGGTTCGCGCGCTCCTGAGCGTACTCGGCCACCTGCTCGTAATCGGCAGCGATCTCAGGGTCGCCCATGAGGCGTTCGATTTCTTCGTAGCGGGCGGCAATGCCCGCGAGTTTTTCCAGCATTCCGTATTGGCTCCATCACATCACAAATCACGCCCCGCAGGTGCGCCGGGGCGAGGTCGGTAGGGGGATTATAACAGGCGGGCGGGAGTCCCTACAAGATGGCGGGCCGTACCCCCACATGGCCATGCCACATTGCGTAACTGATCGCCCACCCCCTTTGACGGCCCTGCGGGCCGCCATTGCCCCCTCGAGGGGGCAAGCGACACGACACTTATGTTGCGACCCGCTGTCCCCCTCATCCCGACCCGAGCTTCGCTCGGCTCACCCTTCTCCCACCAGGGGAGAAGGGAACAGTTGCGTCCTCGACGAGCATGTCCCCCTCTCCCGTCGTGGGAGAGGGGTGGGCTTGAGGCGATTGCATCGCCTCAAGGTCGGGGTGAGGGGGACGCTGAGGCGACACAAACCGATTCTCGAGAAGTGTCGTATCCTCATAATTACTATTTGACAGCGCCGCTCAACTTCTTCTACCCCTCCCCCAGCACCTCCCGTAGGGCCGCCTCGCCGATGGGGCCGCGCCGCACGACGACCAGCCCCTCGCGCGTCACGTCCACCACAGTGGAGGGCGTGCCGCCGGGGCAGGTGCCCCCGTCCAGCACGAGCGCGACGCCGTCGCCGAGCGAGGCGGCAGCCTCGCGGGCAGTGAGGGCGGGGGGCTCATCGGAAAGATTGGCGCTGGAAACGGCCAGCGCGCCGCCGCACGCGCGGATCACTTCCCGCGTCGTAGGGTGATCCGGGATACGCACGCCTATCGTCGGCAGCGCGGAGACAATCTCGGGGACCTCAGGGCGTTTGGGCACCACGATGGTCAGCGGGCCGGGCCAGAACGCCTCTGCGAGCTGGTACGCGGCGTCCGGCACGCGTTCGGCAACAGATTCGATGTCCTCCACGCCCGCGAGCAGTATGGGGATGGCGCGCTCGGGCGGGCGCTGCTTGGCGCGGTAGATGGCCTCGACCGCATACGGGCGCCACATGTCGGCGGCGACGCCGTATACCGTATCGGTGGGCAGGATGACCAGCCCGCCCGCCTCGATGACGGCGACGGCTTCGGGCACGGCGCGCAGGTCGGTCGCCGAGATCCAATCAGGCATGGGTTTCCACCTTCACAATCCGATCCAGCCCCGCGAGGTCGCTCAGCAGAGTCACCGCTGCGCCGGGGAAAGCCGCGTGGCACAGCTCCACGACGCGCGGCCCCTGGTCGAAGCCGATCTCCAGGGCGAGCAGGCCGCCGGGTTCGAGACGCGCCGGGGTCTGCTCTAAAAGCCGCCGGACCAGATCCAGGCCGTCCGCACCGCCGTCCAGCGCGACGCGTGGCTCCCAGCGCCCAACGTCCAGCGCGGCGATCTCGTCCTGATTAACATATGGCAGATTGGCGACGATGATGTCAAACGGGCCGGCCAGCGCGGCGAGCAGATCGCCCAGGACGAAGCCTACACGTTCCGCGACGCCGTGCCGCCGCGCGTTGATCTGCGCCACGCGGATCGCCGCATCGGAGAGCTCGACGGCGGCGACGCACGCACCGGGCAGCTTCACGGCGAGCGTGACGGCAATCGCGCCGCTCCCGGTGCCCACATCCACGATGCGCGGCGCGGCGAGGCTCCGCGCCTGTGCGAACGCCAGCGCGAGGTCGACCAGGGCTTCGGTTTCAGGGCGGGGGATCAGCACGTCGGGGGTAACGGTAAACGGCAGCCCGTAGAACTCGCGCTCACCGGTGAGCTGGGCGAGCGGCTCGCCTGCCGCCGCGCGCTGTGCCAGGTCTGCGAAGCGGCGGGCCGCAGCCGGTTCGAGCGGCGCTGCCGGGTGAGCGAGCAGCCACTCCCGCCCGCGCCCAACGACATGCGCGAGCAGCGCCTGGGCGGTCGTCGAGCTCAACGCCGGGCCTGCCTCGCCGAGCCGGCGGGCCCAGGCCAGCGCCTCGCCGATGCTGGCGGGTGGCTCAGTGGGCTCCGGCATTCTGGCCCCCGGCAAGTGCCCGGTGCTGCTCCAGCGCGATGACCACCTGGTCAAAGGTCGTCAGGCCGCGCACTTCGCGGATGAAGGCGTCGAGCGAGCCGCTGTAGTAGCGCAGCTCGCGCAGGGCGGGCCCGATGGGGTCCGCACCGGTCGCCCCCGGCTGGTCGGCGTACGAGCCGTGGAAGGCGAAGTAGGCCTGGTTCAGCTTGCGGATCTGGTAGCCCTGGGCGGCGAACTGCTGGCGGCGGTATTCCATGTACGCCTCGGCGTCCTCGACGCGCCCCTCGGCAAGCAGCTCGTCAACGCGCACACGCGTTTCGCGCATCTCGGTACGGAAGTCGAACACAGTGGGGTCGTCAGGGTGCAGCGGCTCAGGCGGCGGCGGCTCCACGACCGGCATGGGCGTATAGTCTGGCGGGATGGCCGCGAGGTCCGGGTAGTAGCGGTCCAGCAGCGCCCACCCGATATCCGTGCCGACGATGTTGGCGACTGTCTCGTTGATCGTGACGAGCTCCGGCGTCACGCCGTAGCTGAAGCCGAGCGGGTACAGCGCAAGGTAGTGGTGCGACCACTCGTGCGCGGCGACGTCGTAGACGGACGGTAGGTAGGCGGTCTCGACCAGCATGGCTGGCCACACCGCCAGCCCGCCGATTGGCGTGACGAGCGACGAGACGTCCAGCTCGGCGTCCACGTGCGTCTCGATGCGCTCGCGCTCCTCGACGGTGATACCGTGCTGGAGCGGGTAGCCGCCGATGCGCTCGATGCGGTCGCGAGGGGAGACGATCAGGACGGACGGCAGCTCGGTGAAGCGGATCGCGACGGGCGGCACCACGACGCCACCCACACCCAGCCCCGCCTCGACGAGCACCCCGGCAACCTGGTCCTCGACGATGGCCTCGGCAAGCGCCTGCCGGTCGCGCTGCTCAGCGCGCAGGGCGTCACGCTCGGCGCGGAGGTAGACGCTGGCGGCCTCCGGGTCGCGGATGGTCGGGTCGCTGTAGATGTCGTAGATGTGAGCTTCAAGCTGCTGGGCCTGGCTGACGAGGGTGAGGTACTTCTCGACGTAATCTGTCTGTGCGTCTTCGGGCAGATACCGCTGCGGCGCGATGATCGCGTTCACGGCCTTGTCGAACAGGGTGCGGGCTTCCCAGTCCACGAAGTCGAAGAGGTAATCACGGGCGTAGCCGAGCACCCGGAAGGTGCCCCCGGCGGGGTCCGGGCGCAGGCCCGGCACGGCGATGAGGAAGACGGCGGCGAGGAAGACCGCCAGCAGGGCACGGCTGGCACGCTGCCAGTCCGCACGCCGCGCCCTGGAAATGATGGCTGATATCCGCATGTAGTAAGGCTCGCTATTGTGGCTCGCCGGACCTGGGCGTAGTATACCGCCGGTGCGGGCGGGGGCGCTAGCGGGGACCTCACCCCGTAGTCGCTCTGAGTTGTCTGATTGTCAACCTTACCACCCCCTCTGACGACGCTTCGCGTCGCCATCTCCCCCCTGAGAGGGGGCGAGTGCCACACAACAGCGACGTGTTCTCCCCCTCTCCCGAGGGGAGAGGGGGCCAGGGGGTGAGGGCGGGTGCGGGCAACCCTTGCACCCCGGCCCCGCGCGGACTATCATCACGGCGGTTCCGGCGGAGATGAACGTGAGGTATGTGGCGCGTGCTTGAGCGGATCAGGGCTTGGCTGGCGGTCGGGCGGCGGCGGGCTGTCGTGGTGGGGCTGCTGGCTCTCGCGGTGCTGGCAATCGGGATCGTGGCAGTGCGGACCGCGCGGCGCGTGCAGGTCGTCGGCCTGCCGCGCGATGCGGCGTTCGTGCAGTGGGGCAGCGGTGACGAGGAGGCCCGCCGCGAGCTGATCACGACCGGGGCCGGGCAGGCCTGCGAGGGCGCGCCTTTCGTGCTGCCCGCCGAAGGCTTCATCGGCCTGATGTACGCCGACCCGCGCGGCCCGTACACGCTGGAGCGCCCGCACCAGGGTATCGACATTTTCAGCATCGGCGAGCCGGGGCTGACGCCGGTCTACGCCGCCTACGACGGCTACGTGACGCGCGAGCCCACCTGGACCAGCTCGCTGATCATCCGCGTGCCGCAGGACCCCCTCCAGCCTGATAGACAAATATGGCTGTACTACACCCACATGGCCGACCGTTCCGGCAGCCCCGACTTCATCTCCGACGAGTTCCCGCCCGGCACGTACGACAAGTTCGTGACGCGCGGCACGCTGCTCGGCTACACCGGGAATTATAACGGCGGCTCGGCGCGCGGCGTGTGGGTTCACCTGCACTTCTCGATCATCCGCGACGACGGCAGCGGGGGCTACACCAACGAGCTTGATTTCAACAACAGTATCGACCCGTCGCGCTACCTCGGCATCCCGGTCAACATCGCGTGCGCGCCCATCGTGCCGGCCTGCGCCGAAGCGCCGCTGTGCGAGGA
>CAZDLX010000121.1:0-11198 GCA_964506005.1 uncultured Anaerolineae bacterium
CGCGCCGGCTTCGACGGCGCGCCAATCGTTGCCCGTCGCGATCACGATCGGGTCGATGCCGTTCATGATGCCCTTGTTGTGCGTCGCGGCCCGGTACGGGTCCGCGGCGGCGAAGGCCCACGCCTCGACGATGCCGCCGGCCACGGCGTCGCCGGGGAAGTCGTCGAAGCCGAGCACGTCAAGCGGGATGGTGCACTCGGCGCGCGCGAGCCGCCGGTCGGCCAGGTTGGAGAGGATGCGCAGCCCGACGCGCCCGCCGGTAATCTCCGCGATAGGCCCGGCAAGCTGCTCGCAGGCCGTGTTGACCATGTTCGCGCCCATCGCATCGCGGCAGTCGTAGATCAGGTGCACGACGAGCATCGGCCCCGCAGGGGTATCCTCCAGCGCGCGCACCTCAATATCACGTGGGCCGCCGCCCAGCTCCACGACGGTTTTGTCGCAGCAGGCGGCAAGGTTGAGCAGCTCGTCCCTGTGCGCGAGAACCTTCTCGCCCGCGGCGACCACGTCGGCAAGATCGAGCACCTGGATCTGCCCGATCATCTCGGGCGGCGTGCTGCTGGTGCGGAACCCGCCCCCGGCGCGCGCCAGCTTCGCCATGTGGCTGGCCGCCGCCACGACGGACGGCTCCTCCACCGCCATCGGCACCAGCACGTCGCGGCCGTTGACCTGAAAGTTGGCGGCGATGCCGAGCGGCAGCCCGAACACGCCCGCGACGTTCTCGATCATCTTGTCGGCGAGGTCCAGCGTCAAACCCGGCTGGCCCGCAAGCATCTGCTGCTCTTCGGCGGTCAGGTTAGCCCACACGGCGACGGTCTCGCCGCGCCGCCCGGCGCTCAGTTGGTAGAAACCCGGCAGGCGGGAGTTCTTCTCGGCCATGTGCCCTTTACAACGTTCGGCGGCAGTGAAAAGCCCACGTCAGCGTGGGCCTGGAACCTGCTACGACTATAAAGAAAAAGCCTGCCAAAATCTATCACGATCTACCGGCAGACTATCAACTCTGCTGCGTTGGGTTGAGCCTGGCTTATTTCGGGAACCCCCTCCGCCAAGCATTCGCGAAGCGGTTGGGTGGGGGTTCTACCAACAGCCCTTACAGTGCCTTGTCGATCCAGCGGATCTCGCTGCGCGGGCGGTTGACCGCCCACCACGTGTTGCAGCGGTGAGCCAGCTCGCGGGCGGCTTCGTAGTAGTAGGGCTCGCCGCGCCGTTTGGCTTCGTACGTCACGTAGGGCCCGAGCTTGGCCCAGGTCTTGACGACGATGGGGCTGACCCAGCGGATGATGGCTTCGTCGGAGACCCAGTTCTGCATCAGCAGGAAGCCGAGATGGTCGAACGAGTTGAGCACCAGCTTGACGTGCTGCTGGCCGATCTCGCTCAGCCCCTCGATGCCCTGCACCGGGTCGTCGGGCAGCTTCTGGTAGATCCAGCGCCGGGCCCGGATCTCCTCGTCACGCATCAGGCGCTTGAAGGCGTCGTTGTAGATGGCCATGTGCCGGTTGTCCGCCGCCTCGACGAGCTGCATCAGCGCGAAGAAGCCGCCGCCCACCACCACGGCAAACGCCGCCGCCGAGGACAGCCCCTCCAGCATCGCCCACAGGTCCCAGGCGATGACCTGCTCGCCGTGGCTGAACATCCACAGCAGCACGATGAAGATCACCCATGCGGCGAACACGCTGAGAGAAACCAGGCCCGAGAGCAGCAGAAGCTGCCCGGCGGACATGCGCTTGAGTCGGTTCATCTTTCAGCCCTCATTCTGTGGTGCGGGGTAGGGCGAAGCTACTCGCTGAATTCCTGCACGATGCTCACGAAGCGGGCCAGGTCCCAGTCGCCGCGCACCCGCAGGCGGCGCAGCTCGAACGGCGCGGCGCGGGTCTGCAGCGAGCCCTGTGTGATCGTGACGGCTCCCCAGTAGCCGAGCTCATGGGCCACGTTGATCACCTCGGCGTCGTAGCCGCCGGAGGGGTAGGCCACGAAGCGCGGCTGGTAGCCGAGGTTGGCGTGGATCGTCTGCGCCGGGCCGAGCAGGTGGAACAGCAGCCAGTCACGGTCGCGCCCCCTCATGTCGTGATGCTCGCGACCGTGCACCTGGATGTCCATGCCAGCGCTGTGCATCTGGCGCAGCATGTCCCACGTCATGTAACCCGGCTGCGCGCGGTCGGTCACATCCGTGAGCACGAAGAACGTGCCCTGGTAGCCGAACTTCTGGAGCACCGGGAAGGCGACCTCGTAGTTGTCCACGTAGCCGTCGTCGAACGTCAGCACGATCGGGTTCGGCGGCAGCTCGGGCCAGCCGGTGTTCAGGTAGTAGAAGAGATGCTCCAGCGAGATGACGTTGTAGCCGTTCTCTTTGAGCCAGCGCATCTGGCGGTAGAACATCTCGGGCGTGGTCGAGAGGTCCTGCCGGTAGACGTCCGAGCCCGCGGGCGGCACGCTGATATAATGGTACATCAGAATCGGGACGTGGCGCTCGCGCATCACGTCGTCGGGTGTGGGCAGCGGCGTGGAGGTATCGGCGGGTACGGGGCTGGCCGTTGTACCGGCGGTCCCCGCCGGCGACACGGACGCCGGGGCGGCGGGCGACTCGCCCGGCAGCGTCTCCGTCGCGGGGGCGGTTTCTGAGGGCGGCTGGGAGGCCGTCTCGGAGGCGGCCAGCAGCAGCTCCGGCGTCTGGGTAAACAGGCTCAGCAGCAGCGGACGACCGTCAGGGGCCAGGGCGACGAGACCAAAGGACACGCAGCCGACGATCAGCAGCATCACCGGCACGCCGAGAATCACAAGAACCCGCTTCCACCACGGGCGCCGGGAGCGGGGAGTCTTGGCTTTCAGATGCCGTTTGGTTTGCTTGCTGCCTGTCAACGTTTGCTCGCAAATGCGCGGCGAGTACTGCGCGAAACACTAGAACAAATAAGCTAATTTACTGCCTATAACTATACCACATCTGCGTTGGTTCTCCATAAGAGATTCTACGCAATCAGCCCTGCATTGTATCACTATCGCGAGGCTCTGCTACCCATGTGGGGTGAGGGCACCCGCCCCACTGGGCAAGCGTCGCTGCCTGGGTTATGATCCGCCGCGTTGAGCGTCTTTGCTCGCCGACCTAACGGCCTGAGACAGGTTTACGCCCATGACCCGACCACACCTCGCCGCCCTGACCCTCCTCGCGCTGTGCCTGTTGGCGGCAGGCTGCGGCCCGACACCTGCCGCCGGCGGCCCGCCTGCTTTGACCCCGGCTGCGACCGGGCCGCGGCCAACCGCCACCGCGACGTTCCTGCCACCGCCGACTGTCACACCGTACCCCACAGCCACACCGGGCGGCGAGGCGGTGCTCCCCGCGACGGGCGAAGCGGGCCCTCGCGACGGCGGCTCAGACGCACCCGGCGCCGGGCCGCGCACCGGCGTTGCCGTTGGCGAGCAGATCTTCTATTCGACGTTCGACTCGGGCTGGCCCACCGTCGAGGAGGAGGGTGTGGCGGTATTCCTGGAGCGCGGCGGCTACGTCTTTGCGCTGGGACGCAACGCGATGAGCTACGCCAACACGACGAGCGTCAACGCGGCGAACACCTACACCGAGGTCGAAGTCACGCCGGAGACATGCCCGGCGGGCGGCGGCTACGGGCTTTTCTTCCGCTTCCGCGATACGGGCAACTACTACGCGCTCACCGTGTTCTGCGACCGGCGGGTGACGGTCTTCACGCGGGTGAACGGCGCGCTCGTCCCCGAGGCAATCGTGGACGTGACGCTGCCCGCGGGCCTGGACCCTGCCGCCAGCAGCGCGCACACCATCGGCGTGCTGGCCCGCGGCTCGAGCTTCGCGCTGTACTTCGACGGGCAGAGCGTGACGACGTTCACCGACAACCGGCACTCGCAGGGCGATGTCGCCGTGTACGCCGTCAGCCCGCAGCGCAGCGAGCTGCGCGTGACATTTGACAACCTGGGAGTCTGGACAGCGAACTGAGGTGGCGAACCAGCGGCACATCAACCGGCTGCGCGCACTGACACTGATCCTGGCGCTGGTGGCGCTGGGTGTGATGCTCACGCGCCTGCGCGGGGAGTGGGACGACCTGCGTGCGACGCCTGCCGGCTCGCCTGCGCCCTCGCCAAGCCCCTCACCGTCTGACACTAACACCGATCGCGTCGTCCCCCGCGAGGACATCCCCACGCCCCAGCCCGACCTGACCCTCACGCTGGCGGGGCGCTCGACGCCTGCCGACGACTGGTCGAACCGGCTGCTGGACCGCGCCCTAACGGTCATCAGCGAGCCGCTGCCCGCGGGCAGCGCCATCGTGTGGTGGCGCGGGGCGGACAACAGCGGGCAGCTCGCGCTGGGCGAAGGCGGCGTTCTGCTGGGCAGCCGCCCGCTCGACACTTCCGGCCTGCTCACGCTCGACGTGCTGACCCCCAACCCCGACAGCCCGGATCAGCTCCAGACCCTGGGCCGCGTCAGCTGGGAGGGCGACGCCCTGATGCTGACGGCGCGCGGGGTGTCGCCTGGCGAGCCGGACTCGACATGGCTGCTGAGCGGCGGCACACTGCCGCTGGCGCTCAGCGCGCTGGTGGAGCAGGCGGAGGCGCGTGGCTGGGCGCTCACGGCAGCCTACAGCGAGACGCTCACCGGGCAGGGGGCGTTGGTGCTGCTCGCTGCCGTCGAGCCGGGGGACGCTACCCCGACGCCGTTCGCGCCGCCCCCCGACGTCACGCTCAGCCCCACGCCGACCGTCCCGCCACCGGCGACGCCGACGCCGACCCGCGTGCCTGAGCCCTACATGGGCGAGGTTATTGCCGGGGTGCTGGAGCCCGTCATGGAGGACGTGCGCGGTATCCCGCAGGAGGCGATGCAGGAAGCCATCGGCCTGCACCCGTGGGCCGGCCCGCTGACCTGGACCGAGACGGGGCCCCTGGTGGACGGCATCCCGGTTGCGGTCCAGGCGGCTGACGAGCTCAACCTCTACACGCTGTACGAGACGGCAGACGGTAAGGTGGGAACGCGGCGCTTCCTGGAGATCACGTTCGACGGCTCTGTGACCCGCTTCCCCGAGCAGCAGGTCCTGTTTCAGGAGCAGCGCATGGAAGAGGCGCTGTACTGGATCGTGCGTACCGCCGCCGAGGAAGGCGGGCGGCTTTACGTCGCGCTCGACGACTTCGGCGCGCGGCAGTCTCTCACCGTGCTGGCCTTCCGCCCCTACAGTACCTCGCCGAGCGAGTAAGGTAAGGTGGTGAGTCCACAGATGACACAGAAAACACAGATGAAAGAAGGGCGATCTACCAATGATACCAAGAGCACAAATGGGTTTTTGTCTCTCTTCATTCGTGCCATTCGTGTCATTCGTGGATCAATCTGTTTTTTCCTCTGTGACATCTGTGTCATCTGTGGACCCATCCATCAAATTCCGTGAAGCTCATGAAATCTTCGTGAATTCCTGAAACTTTGTGACAGATCCGCAGCTCTAATCCCCGGATTAAGGGTAAGGATTAAGCGGGAGATTGGGCCACATGCGGAGAGTACAAACGACCCCGGCGGAGCGGCGCAAACTGGACGAGCTGCTGGGCCGGGCGTTCATCAACGATGATCTGCACCGTTCGCTTCTGAGCCGGGAGTCGCGCCGGGACGTGCTCGAGGTGCACCGCCACCACTTTCAGCCAGCCACGCTGGAGTTCCTGCTTTCCATTGGCGACGTGCGCCACCTCGCCGAGTTTGCCTGCCAGGTATACGCGGGGCTCTATCCGGATTCCAGCGAAGACAACTAGCTCCAGTTCGCCGCCCCCTCACGGCCCGGCAGGCTGCCTGCCGGGCCGGTTGCGCTGCCGATATGGGGGACACTCTCTATAGCAACCTCTTGACCCGGTGGTGTAGAATGCGGTGGGCTGGATAGGCACGCATACGTGCAGTGGAGGACCTGAATGTCGGAAACGAAGCGAGAAGTGTACCCGGTGGAGGTCGCCGGTGTGCGGCGCGACCTGCGCCTGTTTGAGGTCGCGCCGGGCGTGCGGATTGCGATCGTGAATATCCTCGGCGACACCGAGCTGGTGGAGGCGGTCAGCGGCCAGCTCGCCGAGCGCCTCAAGGCACTGGATGCCGACGTGCTCGTCACGGCCGAGGCCAAGAGCATCCCGCTGATCTACGCGCTGGCTGCCGAGATGGGTCTGGCGTGGGTGGTACTGCGCAAGAGCTACAAACCCTATATGGGCGATGCGCTGCAGGCGGAGACGCTCTCCATTACCACCGGCGAGACGCAGGTGCTGTACCTCGACGAAAAGGATCGCGACCTGATCCGCGCTAAGCGCGTGATCCTGCTCGACGACGTGATCTCGACGGGCAGCACGCTGCAGGGCATGCAGCTCGTCGTCAACAAGGCGGGCGGTGAGATCGTGGGGCAGGCGGCGATCTTCACCGAGGGCGAACGAGCCCGCTGGCAGAACGTGATCGCACTCGGCCACCTGCCGGTATTCACGGGCGCGCCGAGCAGCCAGCAGAACCCGCCCGATGCGGACGAGACGGAGTAGGACTACCGTGCTCTAGCAGGTGGCTGGCCGATCGCCTAAAGTGACAGTAACGGTTGGAAGTGAGGCAAAGACGGTGGCACACATTCTCGTCGTCGACGACGAACCCGATGTTCGCGAGCTGTTCAACATCACGCTCAAGATGGCCGGGCACCAGACGGACACCGCACGGGATGGGCTGGAAGCGGTCGGCAAGCTGGCGGACAGGTGGCCCGACCTCATCCTGCTCGACCTGATGATGCCGCGCATGGACGGCTTCGCATTCCTCTCGCACGTGCGCGAGACGGCGGTCGACCAGCCGATGCGGGTGCTCGTCGCGACGGCGAAGCTGCTCAACGATGCGGACAAACAGCGGCTGACGGCGTGGCCCGTGGTGGGGGTCTTGAACAAAGGCGAGCTGGACATCGCGCGGATGGTCGGGGTGGTCAGCACGGCGCTCAACCAGAGCGCCAAGCCCGCCGCCGCGCCGGAGGCCATGCCGCCTGCCGCAAAAAACGGCGGCGAGCCGAAGGACGCCGCGCCTGCTGCGCCGCCTGCTGCGCCGCTTACTGCGCCTCAGTCTGGCCCCCCGGCGAGCCCCAAAGCCGCGCCGGGCTCTGAGCCCGGCAAGCTCCCGGCAACCCGGCCGCTCGGCCAACCCAGGGCCGACGAGCCCAAGCCGCCGCCTAAGAACGCTTCGGGGCGCAAGCCCGGTGGCTGGTTGCTGAGCCAGAAGCTGCGCTGATCGGAGTTTGCTGCCGGGTTAGCGCGTGCGCCTGCCCGCGCGGCTGGCTCTGCCTCCAAAGCGGTTCGTCCCCGCGCCGACGAGCGCCACAACCACCAGAATGATCGCCCCGCCGACGTCGGTGGACGTCAGGATAGGCAGAAGCTGCCCCTCCGAGCCGATGGGCTCGTAGATCAGCGAGTTGACGATCTTCAGCACGATCAGCACGGCAGCGGTGATGGCGGCGACGAAGATCATATCGTCCCAGATGCGGTCGCTGACCATCCGCAGCATCCACGATCCCTGCCAGATGGTGAGCGCCCAGGCAATCGCCCAGTACCCCCAGCGGAACAGGTCGTTCCCCGCGACGTAGCCCGTGTGTCCCCGCTGCAGCAGGATCGTAAGCACCGGCGGGATCACAAAAGCCAGGATCGCCGTGCCGAGGATGATGACCCCCGAGGCGCGGAAGATGGCACCCCAGTCGAAACGCGGTTCGTTCAGGTTGTCAGCCATAGGAACTCCCTGTAGCTAGTCGGGCTCGGGAGGCGGCGGCTCAAGGTGGATGCCCCGCCGGGCAAACCAGCCGCGCGCCCGGTACCAGTCGTAGGCGTCGCGCACGGATTCCGCGAAGGGCCGGGCCTCGAGGCCCAGCTCGCGGCGCGCCTTGCTGCTGTCATAATACATGAACTCGCCGCTGAGGAGAACCCGCCCGCGCTCGATGGGCATGCGGAATCCCAGCCGCTGGCCGAGACTCACGAGGTCGGCGGCAACGGGCAGCAGCCAGTGCGGCAAGGTGACGGCGCGTGCGGGCGTATTCGCCACCGCCGCTATGATCTGCAGGGCCTCGCGGTGGGTCAGGTTGTGCCCGCCGAGGATGTAACGCTCCCCGGTGCGGCCCTGCTCGGCGGCGGCGACGTGCCCCGCAGCCACGTCCCGCAGGTCGGCGTAGTTCAGCCCGCCGCGCGGGAAGGGCATCAGCTGCCGCTTGACGACCCGCACCAGCAGCTCCCCCGAGATGAAGTTGAGGTCGCGCGGGCCCATGAGCGCGGTCGGCAGGACGGAGACGGCATCCAGCCCGCGTGTGACGAATTCGGCGACGACCTGCTCGGCGAGGTGCTTGCTGTGCCCGTAGGGGAAATCCGCCGGGTCGAGGTTGAAGCTGTCGGCTTCGTCCATGAGCGGCTTGCCGGGTCTCGGCTTGCCGAGCGCGGCGCTGGAGCCGGTATAGACGAAGCGGCGGACGCCTGCCTCAAGCGCGGCGGCGAGCACGTTGCGCGTGCCCTCGACGTTAACTTCATAGATCCGCTCGCGCGGGTGGTGCCAGTCGTCGGCGATGGCGGCAGCGTGGAACACCCAGTCAACGCCATCCATCGCCTGGCGCAGCGACGCCGGATCGAGGATATCCCCGGTGCAGAAGGCAAGCTCCAGATCGTCGACGGCGGCGCCGGGCGAGGTGCTCCGCCGCAGCCCTACGACCTCGACGCCCCGCTCGACGAGGGCGGCGGCGAGGTTGGCCCCGAGGCCCCCGGTGCAGCCGGTGATCAGTGCTCGCGTCATGGGCTGGCCTCCTACTTTGTCGTCTCCACGCGCTGCCAGAGCTCCAGCAGCGGGCGGCGGCGCACCCGCACCTGCCAGAAGATGCGCAGCCACAGGTGCACCCGCGCGGCGAACAGCGCCAGCGTCCAGGCGAACTCGCGCGGGCTGCGGGCATATGCGAGCGCGCGGGTGGTGCCGGCGACCGCCTCGTGGCGGAAGCTCCGCATGCGCAGCGGCGACCGGGCGATGACGGGCTGGGCGTAGCCCCCCGCGCTGCGCACCTTCTGCTTGAGCCAGTCGCGGTAGGTGGATGGGTACTTTACATAAACGCGGGCGTCGGGCGCGTAGCGCACCCGGTAGCCCTGCTCGCCGACGATGTGCGAGACGACGGCGTCCTCCGCCAGCGCATCCTCCGGGATGTGCTCGACGAGCGCGGCGCGGACGGCGTACAGGTAGCCCGAGGCGACGAAAAACTGCCCGGCGGCGTCGCGCTTGATGCGCTCGGCATGCGCGCCCGCGTCGGTGAGCAGGTGAGACCAGTAGCCGAGCATGGTATCGCGCGGGCTGGTGGAGACAGGCCGCCCGCTGACCGCCCCGGTCTGCGGGTCGGCGAATGGGGCCAGCAGCGCGCCGAGCGCGCCCTCGCCCACGTACACGTCGCCATCCGTCATGGCGACGATCTCGCCGCGCGCCCGCGCCAGCCCGAGGTTCAGCGCGGCGGGTTTGCCCGCGCCGGGGTCGTGCAGCACTTCGACGCCGGGGTACGCGAGCGCCGCCTGCGCGGTCTCGTCGTCGGGGCAGATGACGACGACCTCCGCGCCAGCGGCCTGCGGCAGCAGGGCTTCGAGCGCGCGGCCAATCGTCGCGGCTTCACGGTAAGCCGTGATCAGCACGGTCACACGGGGTGCGGTCATGGCGTGCGGCGCTGTCGCCCGGCGAGCAGCCGGGGGGTCACGGGCAGGAACACCTGTGCGATGAAGAGCGGGTGCAGCACGCTCGACGGTGGGGCGAGCCCCTGCGCGATCTTCATGATCGTCCGGGTGAGGAAGCGGTGCTGCCGCATCAGGAGCAGGGCGTAGTCGGTGAAGAGGGGCGTGATAAGGATGTCGCGCAGCACGCGCAGCCCGTCAAACATCGAGTGGTAGCGGCGCAGCAGCTCCTGCTGGTAGTTCAGGTGGTGGGTGCGGCCCTCCGCGATGTCGTCGTGCAGGCAGCGGGCGGCCATCAGCCCGGACTCCAGCGCGAGGTCGATGCCCTCGCCGGTCACCGGGTTGACGAGCCCTGCCGCCTCGCCGACCACGACCCAGTTCTCGCCCGCCGCGCGCTGGGCGGGGAAGTCGATGCGCAGCGGGTAGCCTTTCACCGGGCCGCAGCGGCTCAGCCCGGCCAAGCCACCGGCCTGGCGGCGCTTCAGGAACTCGTCGAGCAGGTCGCGGGCGGGGCGGCGCGTCGACCAGAACACGGGCAGCACGCCGACCCCGATGTTGGCCGTGCCGTTCCCGGTTGGGAACACCCAGCCGTAGCCCGGCAGCAGCTCAAGGTCAAAGTAGAAGTCGTAGAATTCGCCCAGAGCGGTATCGACGTTCTCGAAGTAGGCGCGGGCGGCGCGGATGAAGCGCGGTTTGTGCGTGATGAAGCCCGTGCGGCTGAGCAGCCCCATGTTCGCGCCGACTGCCATCACGACGTGGCGCGGGCGGATGACCAGCGGCCCCTCCGGCGTGGTGGCAAGCACCGCCGTGACCGCGTCACCGCTGCGCTCGACGCCCGTGACGCGCACCTGCCCCCGGAACTCGACGCCGCCTTCGACGGCGTAGCGGCGCAGGATGTCGTCGAACGTCAAGCGGGGCAGCACCAGCGCGTACTCGTAGCCGGGCTGGTAGTCGGCAAAACGCATCGTGGCGGAGAGCCCGAACGGCCCGCTGATGCGCGTATAGTCGATGCGGTGCGCGCCCGCCGCTTCGACGCGCGCCAGCGCCCCCATCTCGCGTAGAGTCCGCACGGCGAGCGGGGTGAGCCCATCGCCGCAGGTCTTGTCGCGCGGGAAACTGGCGCTGTCGACCATCATCACGTCGTGACCGGCCTGGGCGAGCGCCCAGGCGGTCGCCGAGCCGCCCGGCCCGGCACCGACGACGAGGATTTCAGGTGAGAGAGTCCGCGTGTCCATAACGGTAAGCTAGTTGATCCACGAATGTCACGCAAAACAGAAACTATGAGTCCACGGATTACACAGATATCACAGATAAGACAACCTACTTCTACTCCCCTCTCTCGCCGGGAGAGGGGTCAGGGGTAAGGGAGACTGAGTCCATAGATAACACAGATTATAAATGGAAAGCAGAGTCCAGGGCGTGTCTACGTGATCATCAATCCTCTTCTAAACCCCCTCCGTTCGACCCGCCGGGTCGACCACCTCCCCCTTGCAAGGGGGAGGAAAGAGCCGAGCGGCGACCGGAGGTCGCTGCGA
>CAZDLX010000122.1:0-11127 GCA_964506005.1 uncultured Anaerolineae bacterium
GGGGCGAGGGGGCCACGCTCGCCGGGGACCCAACTGGCCCCTTCTCCCCTGGTGGAATGAAGGCGTGCTGCCCGCCGAAGGCGGGACAGCCTTGGATGAGGGGGAAGGTGGCTCACAATAGAAGTGTCGTATCCTCCAGCCAAGCCAGCCCCCGGAATCACAACCGCCCCGCGAGTACCGGGGCGGTTTGCTTGCGATGCTATTGAACCTTGACTGCATTGGTAGGGGCGGCTCTCAGAGCCGCCCAACCCAGCCGACGGCTAACGGGGCAGGAGGGCGCTATGCATCTCGCGCGCGGTCAGCCTCCGGGCCGGTCGTGGGCGTTGCCGGGACGCTCTGACGCCGGTTCCGGCCCAGCTCGCGCACCACGAAGTACGCGCCGAGGCCGAGCAGGCCGAACGTTGCCAGCGTTAGCCCGAGCCTGAACAGACCCGCGATCAGCCCGAACCCGCCGAAGAATGGGGCCAAAAAGAACGGGCGCGGCCTTGCGACTTCGATGTGGCGTGCGGCAAGCTCCATCTCACGCTCGGCACGGGCCATCTCGCGCTGCATCTCGGCAGCGGCCCGCTCCATTTCGATCTCCGCCATGGCCATCTCACGCTGCATTTCGCCGGCCGCGAACTCCATCTGGCGCTCGGCTTCTGCCATGCTCAGCTCGTCAGGCGGGCGGGGTGGCACGATGACGACTTCATGCGCTATGGTGCGGCCGAACGAGTGCCGTGCTGGCGCGAACCCGAGGACGACAAGATTGCCGAAGATGGCCATCAGCCCAACCACGATAAGGATGATCCCGAGCACGGCACGGCCGCCGCGCCTGCGAGGTGTCTCGATTCCGCGTTCCATATCTATCTCCTGCACTGTGGCAAGTTGCTTCGCGTTGCTATACCCCTGTACGCAGACCGGATGTGGAAGTTGCAGGGTGGGGGATGGCGTATGGCTTATGGCGTATAGCGTATGGCTTATGGTTGTCCGCTATAAGCTATAGAGCGAGCGCAGCGAGCGAGCTATCCGCTATACGCTGCCAGTGTCAAACGTCTGCCAGAGCTGGCGCTGCCCATCGCCGCCGACGTCGGGGAACTCGCGGTAGCGGCCACCGGTGTACTCGCCGATCACCGCGCGCCAGAACGCGATTGCCGGCTCGTTCTCGGCGATCTGCATGACTTGCCAGAAGCCGCGGAACGTGTCGAAGGTGCGGCGGGCGAGCTCCCGCCCGATACCCTGCCGCCGGGCGCAGCGCAGGACGAAGAACTCGTCCACATTGCGACCGGGCCGCTGCCGCCGCGCCTTGTCTGCCCGGTGGCTGACGAGCGAGAAGCCCGCCCAGTGCCCCTCCGCGCGCGCGAGATAGCCTTCATAGCGCGGGTTGTCCACGTAGCGCGTGAGGTCGAAGCCAGGGTCGAACAGGCCCATCTCGTTGACGTGCCCGTCCACCTCGTCGCCGCAGAAGTATACGCTGAAGTCGTACAGGTAGAGCTGCATCAGCCGCTCCAGCACGCCGAGGTTCTCTGCTGTGATACGAATGAGGTCGAGCGCAGGCATGATCAGCCCCCTTTGCGAAGGAGAGAAAGCGGGTCGCACTGCCGCCCAAGCATACCGCAGAATCACTTGTGAGGGGGGCACCCCCGTGCTAGACTGTGGCACACGCCATTCTGGCACGTGACCGGGGAGAGGACAGTGCATGGCCTTCGGCAAACTCTTCGTACGCGCGGAGAGCGGGGAGACGACGGAATACAGCCTGACCCGGCCCAGCACGACGATCGGGCGGCAGCCCGGCAACGACATCGTGCTGAATACCACGGCGGTCTCGCGCTACCACGCGCGCCTCGACGTCGTCGACGGTCAGGTGGTGCTCGTCGACCTCGGCAGTGCTAACGGGACGTTTGTCAACGACGTGCCGCTCGAACCGGGCGGCAGCATGCCGATCAGCCACGGTGACAAGCTCAGCATCGGCGACAAGATGCTCATCTACACGTCGCCGCAGGCTCGCGGCAGGCTGGACATCAACCTCTCGCCGACCCCGGCGCGTGTCGAGCGCAACGGGCTGCCGTTCCGGCTGGTCCTGGACGAGCCCCAGCAGCTTGTCGCGCCCGGCGCGCGGATGCAGCTCATCCTCATCATCGAGAATCTATCCGAGCGCTCGCTCACACTCACCATCGACACCAGCGGACTCGACGACTCCTGGGTGCATATCGACCGCAACCGCGTGTTCCTCGACGCTGGCGAGCAGGCGCAGTCGACGATCACAGTCCTGCCGCCGCGCAGCTCGCTCACCCGGCCGGGTCGCTACGCACTCACGGTGCGCGTGGCTGAGCTGGAAACGCCGCACAACGCGCTGGACACCGTGCGCGAGATCGACGTAGTTGGCTATGCCGGGCTGGCGATGGACGCTCAGCCGGGCGACGAGCCGGGGACCTTCGTCATCGCCGCCCACAATGACGGCAACATCCCGCTTGACGTGGACCTCGGTGCGGTGGTGCGCCAGCGGGCGCTGCGCTTCGACTATGACCCGCCGCGGATGCAGCTCGCCCCCGACGAGCTCGGGCACTCGCTGCTAACCGTCGAGCCGCAGGTGCGGCGTCTCCGCGAGCCGGTGGAGTTTGCGGTGGTGGCGCGCTCCCGCGATGCGGCGGGCTTCCACGCGCCGGTGCAGGCGTACTACGTCCCGCCGCGCCGTGTGGCTCGCTGGCCGATGTTCGCCGTGCTCACGCTGCTGGCCCTCATGCTCGCGGCGCTGGGGCTCGTGGGCGGCGCATGGGCGCTCGGGATCGGCCCGTTCGAGCGCGGCCCTGCGCCGGTTGCCGATGCCACCGATACCCCCGAGCCGACGCCCGGCCCGACCCCGACCATCATCGCCACGCCGCTGCCCCAGGGCGGGACCCGCATCCGGCTTTTCCGGGTGAACGACGACGAGGTGACGTATCGCACGGCGGGCGATCTGGTATTTTCGTGGCAGGTGACTGGCGAAGAGGCCGCAGGCGGGTTCATCGTGCTCGGCGGAAGCGGCCCCATGCTTGACGAGAGCCGCGTGCTGCGCGTCGAGGACGTGGCAGCAGGCAGTGCCGAGTACCCCATCGCGCAGCTTGAGCCCGGCAACCACAACTTCCGCCTGATCATCGTGGATGAGGACGGCGGCGAGCTGGCCCAGCAGGTCGCAGGCGTCAGCGTCGAGGCGGTGGCCTGCCGCGTGCTGAACCCCGGCGTTGCGCCGCTGCAAGCGCCCGAGACCGGCGCCCTCGCAGCGACACCGGCGCGCGAGTCGGCGGACGTGCTGCTGGCCGGGCGCACCGAGGAAGCCGACTGGCTGTGGGTGGCCTACAACGACCTTACGGCACTGGACGCCTTCGGCTGGCTCCCGGCGAGCGAGATCAACTGCCCGCCCGGCGTGCCCGTCGATGAGATTGTCGTCGTGCCGCCGGAGGGCGACCCGCTGCTGCTGGCGACCGATGAAGCGGGTACGCCGGAGGTTACCGGGACGACCGCGCCCGCGCCGACCGGCACCACCACCGCCACCCCCACGGTGTCGCCAACGCCCTGACAGCGGCGAAAGCATCGTCTCCACTCGTGTGCTAAAATCCCCTGCATCAGGAACTCAGGCACGCGTGCGGACGTAGTTACGCATATACAGCCCTGAACCATGCAGGAGTCGCCTTGAGCCGCCGACCACGCTCCAAGTTGCTGTTGTCACTGGCGCTGCTTCTGGCCGTTATCTGGCCCGGGGGGGCGGCGCTCGGCGCTGCGCCTCGCCAGCAGGCCGCGCCGATCAGCATGGACGTGCGGGTCGGCTTCGACGGCTACGTCCAGCGGGACTCCTGGACGCCCGTGACCGTCACCGTGGCCAACGACGGCCCCGACCTCGACGCCAGACTACGCCTCACCGTTGACCCCTTCACTGGCACGCGCACGCACTACACCCGTCCCATCGACCTGCCGCGCGGGTCGCGCAAGCGGGTGACGTTGTACGCCGCCGACGTAGCAGGCTTTAGCAGCGACGTACAGGTTGACCTGGTGGACGCAAACGGGCGGGTGGTCGATGCGGAGGTCGTGCGCGTGCAGGTCATCACGCCGACGACACTGCTCATCGGCGTGTGGAGCGACACGCCGGGCGCGCTGGCAGACCTGGCACTGGTCGAACCGTCGTCGGGCGAGACGCGCCTCGCCACCCTGACAGTCGAAGACTTCCCGGAGGAGGCGGCGGGCTGGCAGGCGCTCGACGTGCTGGTAGCGGCTGACGTCGATACCGGGCAGCTCTCCGCCGCACAGCAGGCGGCTCTCGGGGGCTGGGTTGCCGCAGGCGGGCGGCTGATCATCGTCGGCGGGGTAGGCTTCCAGCGCACCCTCAGCGGGCTGGCTGAGATCACGCCCGTGCAGGCCCAGGCGACCGAGAACATGAGCCTGGAGGCGCTCGGCGAGGCCGTTGACGAGCCGCTCGACGGGCAGGTGGAGACCCCGGTGGCCGTGGGGCCGCTTGCCGACGACGCGCAGGTGCTTGTCGCCGCAGAGGATGTGCCGCTGCTCGCGTCGCGAACGGTGGGGTATGGCCGCATCGATTTTCTCGCGCCTGACCCCGGCCTGGAGCCGCTGGCAAGCTGGGATCAGCTCGCGACACTGTGGCGGCTGATCCTGACCAGCGGCGCACCCCGCCCGGCATGGGGCTATGGCCAGTCCACGCAGTGGGATTATGCGCGCCAGGCAGTGGCCTCGGTGCCCGGCGTGTCGCTGCCCTCGGTGCTGCAGCTCTGCGGCTTCCTGGGTGTGTACGTGCTGCTCGTCGGCCCGGTGAACTACATCGTGCTGTCCCGGCTGAAGCGGCGCGAGCTGGCGTGGATCACCATCCCCGCGCTGATCCTGCTGTTCTCGGCGATGGCCTACATTACAGGTTTCCAGCTTCGCGGCTCGCGGGCCATCGTGCACAGACTCGCCGTGGTGCAGAGCTGGGAGGGCTCCGACGTGGCAACGGTTGACGGACTGATCGGCGTATGGTCGCCGCGCCGGGCGCGCTACGACGTCGAGTTGGAGCCCGGTTTGCTGGCCCGCCCGCTGCAGCAGAATCTCGGCGGGGCGCTGACCACTGCCAGTGAGTCGGTGGTCGCCCAGACCGACCATGTGACGCTGGAAGGCGTGTCTGTTGACATCGGCTCGATCCGCCCGTTCGCCGTGCAGGGGGTTACCGGGGCGGCTGCCCGCATCAGCGCCGACCTCACGCTGCACACCGAGCAGGACGGCATCTACGTGACAGGGCGCATTCACAACGCGGGCCGCTTGGACCTCGCGGATGCCTCGCTGGTGCTCGGCGGGACGCCGGTGCCCATCGGCGACCTGCCTGCCGGGGCGTCGCTGGACGTGGACGAACTTCTGGCCGGTGGCAGGGCGTCCCAGGCGGCGGGCAGCCCGCTCGAACCATTCCCGGCAGATGCGGCGGGCTACTACGCTGGCCCGTTCGACACCCTGGTAACGGAGATCAGCGGCGGGACGTGCTACGCCACACCCGACGTGCAGCGGCGCTGCAATCTCATCCTCAGTGTGATGAACGGCCAGGCATATGGCTCGGATATCTACCTGTTCGGCTGGGCTGACTCGGTGCCGTTCGACGCCGCCGTACGGAACGCCGGCTCCGACCCCGTGGATCTGGCGCTGCACATCGTCCAGCTCGACGCAGCCCTGCTCACCGGCGGCGATCAGGCGGTGGAAGTCCCGCCGGGGTTGATGGAGTGGGAGCTGCTCGGCACGCAGACGTACGGCTATGGCAGCCCCTACGATATGTACCTGTACCCCGGCCAGCAGTACGGCTTCCGCTTCGAGCCGAGCCCACTGGTGCCGCCGCTGGAAGTGGAGTCGTTCACCGTCCACCTGGAGACGCTCTACGGCAATGAGGAGCCGCCGCTGGTGCAGCTTCGCAACGTCGAGACAAATCGCTGGGACAATCTCACCCAGGCGTTCGGGGATACCGAGGTCGACACCCCTGAGCGCTATCTGGACTCGCGCGGTGGCATCCAGATGCGGCTTGTCGGCGGCGACGAGAGTTTTGGCACGCAGGTGTCACGCTTCGACGTGACGTTTTACGGAAACATCTCTCCGGAGGTCGGCGAGTAGCGGTTATGGCAGCCATTATTGAGACGCAGAATCTGACCAAGCACTACGGCAACGTCGTCGCGATCCAGGATCTCTCGCTGTCCGTCGAGGAGGGCGCGATCTACGGGTTTGTCGGGCCGAACGGCGCGGGCAAGACGACCACCATGCAGATCCTGACCACGCTGCTCCAGCCGACCAGCGGCGAGGCGACGGTCGCCGGCTACTCGGTGCTGAGGCAGCCGCGCGAGGTGCGCCGCTCTATCGGCTACATGCCGGACTTCTTCGGCATGTACGACGATATGAAGGTCTGGGAGTACCTGGACTTCTTTGCCGCCTGCTACGACATCCCGGAGGCCGAACGCCGCCCCCTGATCGGCGATCTGCTGGAGCTTGTGGACCTCTCGCACCGCGCCGACTCGATGGTAGACAGCCTCTCGCGCGGGATGAAGCAGCGCCTGTGCCTGGCGCGGACGCTGGCCCACGACCCGCAGGTGCTGATTCTGGACGAGCCGGCGTCGGGGCTCGACCCGCGCGCCCGCGTCGAGATCCGGCAGCTTCTCGTCGAGCTGGCCAACATGGGCAAGACGATCTTCTTCTCGACGCACATCCTCGCCGACGTGCAGGAGATCTGCACGCAGGTGGGCATCATCGAGGCGGGGCAGCTCGTCATGCAGGGCGACATCGAGGAGATGCAGCGCCAGCTCGCCCCGCACCGCGAGATCCTCGTCACGCTGCTGGGCAGCGCCGAAGAGGCAAAGTCGCTGCTGCTCGGCCTGCAGGGCGTGCAGGCAGTCGAGGACATGCCCTCGGACAACGGGCGCTCGCGGCTGCACGTCAGCCTGCTCGGCGATGATGCCGCCGTGAGCGGGCTGCTCGCCGAGCTGGTCCGGGCGGGCCTGCCGGTGATGCACTTCGCCGAGGATACCCGCGACCTGGAGTCCGTGTTTATGCGCGCGACGAAGGGCATTGTGTCGTAGCGCCAGCCCGCGACGGGAGAACCCAACCCACCATGACGCCCCACCTGCGCGAGATCATCGCCACCACGACCGCGCCGCTGCGCGCGGTGACCTCGGCGGTGGCGGGTGCCGCCGCGCCGGTGGCCCGCCGCTGGTGGAACAACCCGCTGTTGCGCCACGCAAGCCGCCTGCACCGCTTCCCGCTGGCCGGCGTGCGCCGGGTGCTGCCCTGGCTGGCTGCCCTGCTGATGGTGCTCGCCATTGCCGGGTGGGTGCTGGCGGAGTCGTTCGCCGGGCGTGCGCTCGGCGCGCTGCTCACGCTGGCCAGCCTCGGCGTGATGGTGGTGCTGCCAGCCGCCGTCGCCCCGCTCGCGGCGTGGGTGGCCTCGTCACAGGCGGCGATGGTCCGGCGCGACCCGTCGCTTCTCAATGACATCCCGCCCGCCGAGTTTGCATGGGGGCTGACCCTCAGCGCGCTGTGGCGGCTGCGCTGGCCCCTCGTCGCGGCGCTGGCGCTGACCCCCGCGTTCGTCGTCGGCGTGCTGCGCCTCGACGTGGTGTCGTTCACCGCCTGGAGCGAGTCGGCGGAAACACTCGCCGGGGCCACGGCGGCCAGCCGGGCGGTGTGGCTGCTGCCGGGCGGCGGCGTGCCGGTGTTCCGGCTGGGGATGCGGGCGCTCAGTGCGGGGCTGCTGGTGTGGACGGGGCTGCCGCTGCTGGCGACGCTCGGCGTGCTGGCGGGGCTGCTGCTGCCCGAGCCAGTGCTGAGCCTGCTTGCGGCGCTGCTCGGCGGCACGGCAGTTGCGGCGGCGGTTGTAATCGCGTGGCACTATCTCTCGCTGATGCCGTTTCTCTTCGGGCCCGGCGAGGCGATCCGGCTGGCGCTGCTGGCGGGGCTCCTCTTCGGTGTGGGCCACGCGGCGCGCCGGGTAAACGACGCCAGCGCGCGGCTGCTGGCCTCCGGCCGTATTGAACACATCCACTGAGGTTCAGGCAGGCAGCCCATGACACCGGCCTATACGATCACCGATCTCCAGCCCGGCGATGAGGACGCCATCCGGCAGGTCGCACAGATTCTCCTCGACGCGTTCGTGGACATGGCGCCAGACGCCTGGCCCGGCATGGACTCGGCGCTGGCAGAAGTGCGCGATTCGCTGGAGCCGGGCCGGGTCAGCCGCGTCGCCGTAACGCCGGATGGCACCGTGCTGGGCTGGGTGGGCGGCATCCCGGAGTACGACGGGCACGTCTGGGAGCTGCACCCGCTGGCCGTGCACCCGGCATACCAGGGGCAGGGCATCGGGCGGGCGCTCGTACTGGACTTCGAGGCGCAGGTGGCGGCGCGCGGCGCGCTGACCGTCATGCTCGGCACCGACGACGAGGCGGGCTGGACGACGCTCTCGGGCGTGGACCTGTACGAGAACGTCTGGGAGCACGTGCGCAGCATCCAGAACCCCGGCAGGCACCCGTATGAGTTCTACCAGCGGCTCGGCTACGTGATCACCGGCGTGGTGCCAGACGCCAACGGGTGGGGCAAACCCGACATCCTGATGTCCAAACGCGTCGGCAAGCCACCAGGAACCCAAAGCTAAACCGCCGCGTTACAATCATAAGGACGTGAGAGTCTACAGATGACACAGATTTCACTGATGAAAAGATTTTCAAGTTTCTTTTTCTCTGTGTTATCTGTGTAAGCTGTGGACTCAACTACCGGCATATTGAGCAGGTGAGTGGAGCAGCGATGACCGAACAGACGCCAACCCTCCCGCAGCCGCCGTCGCGGTTGGGAGGCCTCATCCGGCGCAACCCGATCGCGCTCAAAGAGCTGCGCGGGCGCATGCGCGGTTCGCGTGCGTTCGTGATTCTCAGCGTGTACGTCGCGCTGATGAGCGTCTTCACGGTGGTGCTGTACCTCATCTACATGGCGTCGCAGGCGACGGCGCTGAGCACGTCCGGCGGGGTGGTGGGCAAGCTCATCTTCGGCGGCATCGTGGCCATCGAGCTGTTCCTTGTGTGCTTCATCGCACCGGCCTTCACCGCGGGCGCGATCAGCGGCGAGCGCGAGCGCGGCACCTTCGACCTGCTGCGGACCACGCTGCTGCCCGCCCGGCGCGTGGTGATGGGCAAGCTGATCTCGGCGCTGGCCTACATCGTGCTGCTGCTGCTCGTCGCCGTGCCGCTGCAGTCGCTGGCCTTCCTGATGGGCGGCATCAGCATCGCGGAGGTGCTGCTCTCGGTCGAGCTTCTGCTCGTCACCGCCATCGGCTACGGCGCGATGGGCCTGTTCCTCTCGGCGGCAACCAAGCGCACGCTCACGGCGAGCATCCTGACGTACACCTTTGCGCTCGTCATGACGGTCGCGATGCCGCTTGCCAGCCTGATGATGTCGATTCTGACGGCGAGCGGCGCCGCGCGGGGCAGCGTGTTTGTCGAAGGCGCGCTGCACGTCTTCTCGCTGCTCATTGCCGCCACGAACCCGATTGGAGCGGCGATCTTCACCGAGGTCGTGCTCCAGCAGAATGCGACTGCCTTCCTGTATACCGAAACCCTCTCGAATGGGGCCAACCTGCCGCTGCTCTCCCCCTGGATCGTGTACACCGTCCTGTATCTTGCCGGGGCCGTGCTGCTCGTCGCGCTGACAGTGCGCGCGGTCCGGCGGACGCAGGCCTCGGATTAGGGGCCGCTCATGGCTAAAAACACCGGTATCGCGCCCGCTGGCTCGGGCGACCTGCGCCGGATTCGCGAGACGCTCCGGGCGTGGGACCGCCGCCTGCGTATGCAGCAGACCGTCATGTGGCTGCCGCGCGGGCTCGGGGTGGGGCTGGCGCTCGGCGTACTGCTCGTTGCCGCGGCGCGCATCTGGCCGCTGCTCCCGCGCGACCGGCTGGTGCTCGCCGTGCTGGCCCTCTCACTGGCGGGTGCGCTCCTGGCGGCTCTCGGCGTGTGGCTGTGGCGGCGCACCCCGCTGGAGACCGCCCGCCGCTTCGACCATCTGCTCGGCCTCAAGGAGCGGCTCTCGACGGCGCTGGAATTGGCCGGGGGCGAACTGCCGGTAGAATCGGCGGCGCTGGCGTCCGCCCAGCAGGCGGATGCCGCCCGCACGCTCGACCGGGTGGACGCGGCGCGGGCGCTGCCCGTGCGGGCGCGCTGGCAGGACTGGGCGCTCGCGGGAGCGGCGGCACTCGTACTCGCCGCCGGGCTGATGCTGCCCAACCCGCAGGAAGAGGCGCTGGCGCAGCAGGCGGAGATCGAGGCGGCGCTTGCCGAGCAGCTAGAGGAGCTGGAGGCGCTGCGCGAGCAGGCGCTGGAGGACCCCGCGCTGACCGACGAGCAGGAGGCGGCGCTGATCGAGACGCTGGACGAGGTCATCGAGACGCTGTCGCAGCGCGACGTGACGCAGGAGGAGGCCTTCGCCGCGCTCGACGCGGCCGAGCGCGACCTGCGCGAGCTGGCTCAGGAGCAGCAGGCCGACCGTCGCGAGTCGCTGATGGCGGCAGCGGAGGGGATGCGGCAGGCGGGGGCTGAAGCGGAGGCAATAGCAGAGCAGTTAGGGCAGGGTGATTTCCAGTCGGCTGGCGAGTCGCTCTCCGACATGCTGGACAACGTGTCCGCCGCCGATGCGGGCAGCATGGCGGGCCAGCTCGATCAGATGGCCGAGTCGCTCGACGAGATCGACCCTGAAGTGGCAGAGGCGCTGCGTGAAGCCGCCGAGGCGCTGCGCCGGGGGGATAGGGATGCGGCCCGTGCAGCGGGCGAGCGCGCGGCAACGCGCATATCCGAAGCGGGTGATGCACTGCGATCAGAGCTCGATGAATATGCCGACCGGCTGGACCAGGGCGGCAAGGCGATGGCGCAGGCCGGGCGACCGCCCGGCAGCGCCGCCCAGCCGGGGCAGAGCGGCATGGGGCAGGCACAGCCCGGCGGCCAGGGACAGGGTGAGGGCGGCGGTGAGGGGGATGGGCTCGACCCCGGCCAGCTCACCGGCGACACGCCGCGCGGCGGTGGCGCGCCGGACGGCGGCGAGCGCGAGGCGGAGATCTACACGCCGCTGCGCATCGGCGGGGAGGGTGGCGAGCAGATTGACATCCCCGGCGAGCCGGAGAGC
>CAZDLX010000123.1:0-2698 GCA_964506005.1 uncultured Anaerolineae bacterium
GATCCATTAGTCGGGGTTCGAATCCCTGTCCCCCAGCCTGATCCTGACGCCGCCTTAACGGGCGGCGTTTTGCTTTTTCACTCGTGCGTTTTATGACAAATATCGTCCGCTTAGATGACTTGCGTGACTGACGGAATCACCGCCGCGCACTATGATCTGGGCGAGTACACCGGTGCTGGAGAGACCATGCACGAGCTGGGCATTACCGAGCAGTTGCTGACCCTGACACTGCACCACGCCGAGCAGGCTGGGGCCGTCCGGGTGACCCGCCTGAACCTCGTCATCGGCGAGTTCTCGTCTGTCGTCGACGAGTCCGTACAGCTCTACTGGGGCATGATTGCCGAGAACACCATCGCTGCAGCCGCCGAGCTCCACTTCGAGCGTGTGCCCGGCAGGCTCCGCTGCGATGACTGTGGCGCCGAGTTTCTCTTCGGCGAGTTCGCGGGGCAGTGCCCAGCGTGTGGTGGAATCCATACCCGTATTGTCGACGGCAGCCAGTTTCATCTTGAGAGTATTGAAGTCGAAGGACCAACCGAGAATGGCAACAACCAGGAAAATTGACGTCGAAACCCGCATTCTGAACGCCAACGACGAACTGGCCGCCGAGCTCCGCCGGCAGTTCGCCGAGGCAGGCGTATTTGTAATCAACCTGATGGCTTCGCCGGGTGGCGGCAAGACGAGCATCATCCTCCGTACCGTTGAGGCGTTGAAGGACGAGCTCCGCGTTGCCGCCGTGGAAGGCGATGTCGTCATGATCGACGTGGACAGGATCGCCACGCAGGGTATCGCCGTCGAGCTGGTCAACACCGGCGGCAACTGCCACCTCGACGCCAACATGATCCACAATGTACTGCCCCGCCTCGACCTCGCCAGCATCGACCTGCTGATCATTGAGAACGTCGGCAACCTCATCTGCCCCGCGGGCTTCGACCTCGGCGCGGACGCCAACGTTGTGATCGCCAGTGTCCCCGAAGGCGACGACAAGCCCTACAAGTACCCCGCCATGTACCGTGGCGCGGACGTGCTGCTGCTGAACAAGGTAGATTACCTTGCGCTGCAGGACTTCGACATGGAGTACTTCCGCCGGGGCGTCGAGACATTGAACGACGATGTCGCCTTCTTCCCGGTGTCCTGCCGCACCGGCGAGGGCTTTGATGCATGGCTGGGCTGGGTCCGCAAGCAGGTGAGCGAGAAGCAGGCCGCGCCAGCCGCGGCTGGCTAGATGAGCGAGAGGGGGTGCACCATGTGCCTGGGCGTACCGGGTAAGATCACCGAAGTGTACGAGCGCGACGGTCTGCGCATGGGCCGCGTCGACTTCGGCGGCGTGACAAAAGAGGCCTGCCTGGCCTACGTGCCTGAGGCGCAGGTCGGCGACTACACGCTGATTCACGTCGGCTTTGCGCTGAACATCATCGACGAGCAGGAGGCGCTCGAAACTCTCAGCCTGCTGCGCGAGCTCGACATGCTCGGCGAGGAGCTGGGTGAGGAAATTCCTTCTGAGGGGCAGATGTGAAATACCTGACCGAGTATCGCGACGCGCACAAGGTCGGGCTTCTTCTCGACGAGATCGCCCGCACCGTGACCCGCCCCTGGGTCATCATGGAGATCTGCGGAGGGCAGACGCACAGCATCATCCGGCATGGCTTCGACCGGCTGCTGCCGCCGGAGCTTGAGCTGGTTCACGGGCCGGGCTGCCCGGTTTGCGTCACGCCGCTGGAGTTGATCGACAAGGCGCTCGCCATCGCCGCACAGCCCGACGTCATTTTCACGTCCTTCGGCGACATGCTGCGTGTGCCGGGCTCGAACAAAGACCTCTTCCAGATCAAGAGCGAGGGCGGGGATGTGCGTGTCGTGTACTCGCCGCTCGACTGCCTGAAGATCGCCCGCGAGAATCCGGATAAGCAGGTCGTCTTCTTCGGCGTCGGCTTCGAGACGACCGCACCTGCTAACGCGATGGCAGTCCAGCAGGCCAAGCTGCAGGGCATCGCCAATTTCTCGATGCTTGTCTCGCACGTGCGGGTGCCGCCCGCCATCGACGCGCTGCTCGGCGCGCCGGAGAACCGCATCCAGGCTTTTCTGGCCGCGGGCCACGTGTGCACCGTCATGGGGACGTGGGAGTACGGGCCGCTCGTGGACAAGTACCGGGTGCCCATCGTTGTGACGGGCTTCGAGCCGGTTGACCTGGCACGCGGCATTCTGCATGCTGTTCGCCAGCTTGAGGCGGGGCGCGCCGAGGTCGAAAACGCATACGAGCGCCTGGTCGTACCCGAGGGCAACGGCCCGGCTCAACAGCTCATCGAGACTGTGTTCGAGCCGTGTGACCGCAAGTGGCGAGGGGTGGGCTTCATCCCGCAGTCCGGCTGGCGGCTGCGCCCCGAATACGCCGAGCATGATGCCGAGCACCGCTTCGCCATCGGCGATATTGCCGTTGATGAGTCGCCGCTGTGCCAGGCAGGGCTCGTCCTGCAGGGGCGGCTCAAGCCGAGCCAGTGCCCGGCTTTCGGCAAGCAGTGCACCCCGCGCACCCCGCTCGGCGCGCCGATGGTTTCCAGCGAGGGGGCCTGCGCCGCCTACTACCAGTTTGGCCGAATCGAGGCGGCGGCAGAAAAGGCGCAGAGCTAGGATCTGCCTGCAAAATCTGATGTGAGCCTATCCCCAACCAACGCGGCAGGAGGTCGCCCCCTCCCTGCTGGCGGGG
>CAZDLX010000123.1:2708-10957 GCA_964506005.1 uncultured Anaerolineae bacterium
GCGGAACGTCGGGGGTGGGGTCCACCGCTATCCCTCTCTGACAAGGTAGTGCGTATACGTCGTATCCTGCAGGTTCGCATCGTCGTAGTTGACCGTGCCCGTCACCTGCAGCCGCCCATCGAGCAGCAGCGCCGCCTGCATCGCCTCAGTGCGGGCCTGCTCGCCCGCACCCTCGATGCGCCACGTCGCCGAGAGAATGTTGTCCTCGGCGTCGGAAACTGGCGTGGTTTCCGTACCCCGGTCGCACAGATCAGCACCGCACTGGTCCCAGCGCCGGATCACGATCTGGCTTCCCTCGATGCGGGCCTGCAACCGGGCGATGTCGCCGTTGCTTGCACTGGGGTTTGTCCACGTGCTTGCCAGCGTACCCGTCCCAGAGTTTACGGCATCCTCGTCGTCCGCCTGATCCTCGCCACCCGGCTGGGCAACCACAATCTGCACGTAAACGTAGGGCCCTACCCCGGCGCCGTCTGGTGCGCGGATCTGCCAGTAGCCGGTGTACGTGCCGGGCTCCTGTGGCGCAGTCATCGGTACGGTGATGTCAACCGTGTCGTTGAATCGCGTCGGCGGCACGTCAACTGCGTTCGGACCGCCCATCTGGTCGCCGCCCCAGTAGATCATCTGCGTGCCGGCGGGCCAGTCCAGGCAGCCATTGTTGCGGAAACGCCAGGTCTTGTCGAAGCTCTCGCCCGGTGCCAGCTCGCTGCCATCCGGCACTGTTACGTCGTCGACGAATTCCGACCAGTACCCGCACCCGGTCGGCGATGGAATGGCTTCAGCTTCCAGTGTGGGTTCGCGCGTGCCCTGCTGGGCTGTCTGCGCTGGAGGCGGGGTGAGCAGCGTCGGGTCGACGACAAACGTCAGCGTCGCGTCCCCCTCCGGCGTTTCGACCGCCCCGCCGCGCAAACCCGGCGCGTTACAGGCCAGCGCCGCCAGCACCAGAACTGCCGCGCCGAGCACCCATGGATAGGATCGATGTACCAATGGAGCGTCTCCTGTCCCTGCTGAGTCAAGCCGCGTCCAGTTTCAGGGTAGCAGGTCCGGTTGGGCGGCACAACCGCATCGTGCGAGCGGACTGCTACGCCGCTATTCTATCAGTCCTCGGTTTCAGGCCCAACAGATGCCGTACTCCGGCTGTTCTTTCACCATACCACAAACGCGTTCAGGGCAAACTGCCCGGCCGATGGTATAATGCCTGTGGCGGACACGATACGTACACCCCGGGAGCACCAAGTGGCCGATTCTGAGAGCACGGAGATGTACCTGAAGTCCATACTGGAGCTGGACGGCGCGGAGGAGCCCGTCGCCATCTCCCGCATCGCCGAGCGGGTGGGGGTATCGGCGGTGTCTGCGAATGAGATGGTCAAGCGCCTCATCGAGCGTGATTTCGTCGTCCACACGCCGTACAAGGGCGTCGAGCTGACCGCCGCCGGCCTCTTTCGTGCCCGAAGCGTGGTACGTCGCCACCGCCTGTGGGAGTGCTTTCTCGTCGATCACCTCAACATCTCCTGGCAGCAGTCACACGATCTGGCCTGCCAGCTTGAGCATGCCACCGCCGAAGCCGTAACAGAAGGTCTCGCCGCCTTCCTTGGCCACCCGGCGCTGTGCCCGCACGGCAACCCGATTCCCTCGCCCGAGGGTGAGCTGCCCCCGATGGACCACGTGCCCCTCAGCGAGCTGGAGGTCGGCGAGGGCGGCGTGATTGCCCGCATCTATCGCGAGGAGACCACGCTCCTCGAGTATCTGGCCGAGCGTGGCCTGTATCCCGGCACCTCGGTCGCCGTCGAGGAGATCGCACCGTACGGCGACCCGCTCACGGTGATGGCTGGCACCGCCAGGCACGTACTGGGCCGCCAGATTGCCGCCCATATCCTGCTTGAGCGCGACTGAGCCATCTTTCGTCATGCCCGCAGCGCCCACTCACAGCACCGTCCTCGGCGTCGACATCGGCGGCACCTTCACCGACTTCGTCCTGCTCCAGAATGGCCGGATCGTCGTTCACAAGCGGCTGAGCACACCGGACGATCCGGCGCGGGCGCTGCTCGCCGGGGTTGAGCACCTCAATCTGAGCCCTAAAGCCGACGTCGTACACGGCTCGACCATTGCCACAAACGCCCTGCTGGAGCGGCGCGGTGCGCGTACGGCGCTCGTCACCACGCGGGGCTTCGCCGACGTGCTGGAGATAGGGCGGCAGGATCGCCCCGACCTCTATGCCCTCGTCCCACAGAAGCCCGAGCCGCTCGTCCCTGCCCGGTGGCGTTTCGAGGTCGACGAGCGTGTCACCGCGAGCGGAGAGGTCCTGCATAGGCTAAACCCGGAGAGTGTCGAGCAGATCGTGCAGTGCATCCGCGCCGAGGGCGTCGAGTCGGTTGCGGTGTGTCTGCTGTTCTCGTTCCTCCATCCGGCACACGAACAGACGCTTGCAGACGCCCTGCACGAGGCGGTGGACGTCTCGCTCTCCTCTGAGATTCTGCCCGAGTACCGTGAGTACGAGCGAACCAGCACCACAGTGATCAACGCCTACGTCGCCCCGCTGATGGCCCGCTACCTCGCCCGTGTCGAGGAGGGCCTGCAGGGCCGCCGGCTGCGGATCATGCAGTCCAACGGCGGCGTGATCACCGCGGCAACCGCACGCCGCGAAGCGGCCCGCACCGTCCTCTCTGGTCCGGCAGGCGGTGCGGTTGGCGCATTCCATGTAGCACAGTCAGCGGGGTACGATCACATCGTCAGCTTCGATATGGGCGGCACCTCGACCGACGTGGCGCTCTTCCCCGGCAGCGTCGCACACACCCGCGAGTCAACCATCGGCGGCTTTCCGCTGCGTCTGCCCATCGTCGATGTGCACACGGTAGGCGCGGGCGGCGGCAGCATCGCTCGCGTTGACCCTGGCGGCGCGCTGCAGGTCGGCCCCGAGAGTGCCGGCGCCGACCCCGGACCCGCCTGCTACGGGCGCGGCGAGCTCCCCACGGCCTCTGACGCCAATCTGGTGCTGGGCCGCCTCCACCCCGAGCGCTTCCTGGGCGGGCAGATGCCGCTTTACCCCGAGCGCGCCCGGCAGGCGCTGGCAGAGCTGGCAGCCGCCATGCGGGCCAAAACCCCTGAGCAGGCTGCGTGGGGCGTCCTCCGCGTGGCCAACGCCGCGATGGAACGGGCCATCCGCGCCATCTCCGTCGAGCGCGGCTACGACCCGCGCCGGTTCACGCTCGTGGCCTTCGGCGGCGCGGGGCCGCTGCACGCCTGCGCGCTCGCCGAGGCACTACGCATGCCGCGCGTGCTGATCCCCCGCACCCCGGGCGTGCTCTCCGCGCTGGGCATGTCCATTGCCGATCTCGTCAAAGACTACGCCCGGACCATCATGGGCGGCGGCGATGTGCTCGCCGCGCCCGCATTGGATACAATCTTCGCGCCGCTGGAGGCGCGCGCCCTTGCCGAGCTCGAAGCCGAGGGCATTTCGCCGGGCCGTGCAGTGCTTGAGCGCGCGCTCGACATGCGCTACGCCGGGCAATCACACGAGATCACCGTGCCGCAGCCACCCGGCGGCGACTGGAGCGCGGCCTTCCACGCGGCGCACGAGCGCCGCTACGGGCACAGCCACCCCGCCGAGCCGGTCGTGGTGGTGAATGCCCGGCTGCGGGCCAGTGGTCGCGGCGCGCCGCCCGCCGTCGAGCGTCTGGGTGCAGGCGGCGAGGACCCTGCCGTCGCACTTGCCGGCGAGGGCCTGGCCTGGTTCTCGCCCGAGCGCGCGCAGCGCATCCCGTACTACGAGCGCAGCCGGCTCCAGGCCCGGAACGTGATCGACGGACCGGCACTTGTATTTCAGCTTGATACCACGACGGTCATCCAGCCCGGCTGGCGGGCAGAGGTTGACGAGTGGGGAAACCTGGTCTTATCTCGATGAAACGTATCTGCCTCACGCTCCTGTTCTTGATTGCCGTCCTGGCCCTGCCGCTTGAGTCAGTTCTTGCCGCGCCGATCTCGCCGGGGCTCTCTGTGACTGTCCATCCGCGCGAGCTTGTCCCTGCCCAGGCGGGGTACATTCTCGTCGGCGGCGGCTACCCGCTGGATGTCGCCATCACCCTCGACGGCGAGCCACTCACGGTCTACTGGTCCGGCGATGGCTACCTCGCGCCAGTCGTGTTCGGCTTCGACGAGCCGGCAGGTGAGCACGCCATCGGTATTCGCGCCCACAACCCCGCCACCGGTGAGACGCTGGAGACTACCGAGACGATCACCGTTATCCCGTTCAACTACCCCGACGAATCTCTCGCGCTGGCCTTCGCCCTGCTGCCCCTGCTCGACCCCGACATGAACATCGCCGAGGAACAGCACCTCAACGAGATCTACTCAGCGCGCAGCCCGGCACTCAACTGGACCTGGCCGTTCAGCTTTCCTGCCCCTGCCCCACTTGTAACCTCGCGCTTCGGCGGCAGCCGGTCCTACAACAGCGGCATGTGGCGCTCGCACCACACCGGCATCGACTTCCGGCGCGGGCTCGGTGACACCATCCTCGCCGCGGCAGGCGGGCGTGTGGCGGCGGCTGAGCTGCTCGACGTGCGCGGCAACGTCGTGATCATCGATCACGGCTTCGGCGTGTTCACACAGTATGCCCACATGCAGGACCTTCAGGTCACGGCAGGCGAGATCGTGCGGGCCGGTCAGGTCATTGGCACGGTCGGCAGCACGGGCCGCACCAACGGCCCGCATCTGCACTTCGAGGTCATCGTCAACGGACAGCCTGTAGACCCCATCCGCTGGATGGCGCTTGCGCCGGGCTTCTGGCCCCCTCGTGAGGTCCCGGAGGAGGAAGCCGCCGCAGAAGGCGAGGGCGCGCCTCCACCTGAGGGCGAGCCCGCCCCACCCCCACAGGGCGGCGAACAGCCACCGTCTGAGGGGACGGACGCCGGTACCTAGCGAGGCCTGGCACGATGGCGACGGCAGAAATCTGCCGTCTTTTTTATTCTCTCCCCAAGATGTGCACGAACAACGACGATCTGCTATATTAAGGGCACAATCCAATACATCTGATTTATCAGATGTTTATGCTGCTGCCGCAGCGTGCGTTAACACAGGAGCTAGAGAACTTCTATGACTGACGCGCAAAGCACCGAGCTGGCATCTCCCGCCACCAGCCGGCAGCCAGTCGTCAACAACTTCCAGATCATTGTGGCGACGGTGAACGGCACAGGCAGCCAGACGGCAAACACAGTCCTTATCCGTGCTCTGTTTCGGATGGGCATCCCGGTAACAGGCAAGAACATTTTCCCCTCCAATATTCAGGGCCTCCCCACCTGGTTCACAATCCGCCTCAGCAAAGATGGCTATATCGCGCGGCGCGAGATGAGCGAGGTCCTCGTCGCGATGAACCCCGACACCATTGCCGGGGATATCGCGGAGCTGCCGCCGGGCGGCGTGTGCTTCTACCCATCTGAGTGGAAGCTCACCGGGCAGCGGGACGATCTGGTTTACTATCCGGTACCGGTCAACGAGCTCGTCAACGAGGCCGACGTGCCACGCAACCTGCGCGACTACGTTGCCAACATGGTGTACGTTGGCGCAGTTGCCGCCCTGCTCGAGATCGACCTCGCCGAGATCGAGGGTGCGCTTGACTTCCACTTCGACGGCAAAGCCAAGCCGGTCGAGCTCAACATGCGGCTGGTCCGCCTGGCCTACGACTACGCCATGGACCACCTGCCAAAGGTAGATCCGTACCGCGTCGAGCGGATGAACAGCACGCGCGACCTGCTGCTGTTAGACGGCAACTCCGCAGGTGGCCTGGGCGCGGTGTTCGGCGGAGTCTCGGTCGTCGCCTGGTACCCGATTACGCCCTCGACAAGCCTGATCGACGCCACGCGCGAGTACCTGCAGGAGCTGCGCGTCGACCCGGACACGGGCAAGGCGACCTACGCCGTGACCCAGGCTGAGGACGAGCTTGCCGCCATCGGCATGGTGCTCGGCGCAGGCTGGGCGGGCGCGCGCGCGATGACTGCGACGTCCGGCCCTGGCATCTCACTCATGACGGAGTTTGCGGGGCTGGCCTACTTTGCCGAGATCCCCGGCGTCATCTGGGACATCCAGCGTGTGGGCCCCAGCACGGGCCTGCCGACCCGCACCTCGCAGGGCGACCTGCTCACGGCATATCTACTCGGGCACGGCGACACCAAGCACCCCGTCCTGCTGCCCGCCGACATACCGGAGTGCTTCGAGTACGGCTGGCGCGCCCTCGACCTCGCCGACCGACTGCAAACGCTGATCTTCGTGCTCAGCGACCTCGACCTCGGCATGAACCTGTGGATGAGCCGCCAGTTCGAGTACCCCGACTCACCCATCGACCACGGCAAGGTTCTAACCGCCGAAGACCTGGAGCGGCTGGGTGAGTTCGCCCGCTACAAGGACGTGGACGGCGACGGCATCGCCTACCGAACGCTGCCCGGCACCGACCACCGGCTCGCCGCCTACTTCACGCGTGGCACCGGTCACAACGAGCACGCCAAGTACAGCGAGCGCCCCGAGGACTGGGTGGAGAACATCGCCCGCCTCAACCGCAAGTTCGACACCGCCCGCAGCCTCGTGCCGCAGCCGGTCATCGACCAGGTTGAAGGCGCGCGCTTTGGCTTGATCTCGTACGGCAGCAGCCACCACGCCGTCGTCGAGGGGCGTGACCGGCTGCGCGAGCACAACGTCGAATTTGACTACATGCGTATCCGCGCCCTGCCCCTCGGCGAGACTGCGCGCAGTTTCATCGCCGGGCACGATTACGTGTACGTGTTTGAGAACAATACCGACGGCCAGATGGCGAAGATCCTCCAGATGGAGTTCCCCGACCTGGCCCCACGCATCGTCTCGCTCGCCTATCTGGACGGCATGCCGCTCACCGCGCGCCGCCTCACCGAGATGGTGCTTGAGAAGGAGGCTCAGCATGAGCGTTAACGTTCGCGTCAACGATATCGGTCTGGAGCGCGGCGACTACGCGGGCAGCCCCTCGACCCTGTGCAAGGGCTGCGGCCACAACTCCATCTCCAACCAGATCATCTCCGTCGCCTACGAGCTCTCCATCAGCCCGCACCGGGTGGTCAAGCTCAGCGGCATCGGCTGCTCCAGCAAATCGCCCGCCTACTTCCTGGGCCGCTCGCACGGCTTCAACGCGCTGCATGGCCGCATGCCGTCGATTGCGACCGGCGCGACGACCGCCAACCAGAGCCTGATCGCCATCGGCGTCAGCGGCGACGGCGATACGGGCAGCATCGGCATCGGGCAGTTTAAGCACATGGTGCGCCGCAACATCCCTGTGGTCTACATCGTCGAGAATAACGGCGTCTACGGGCTGACAAAGGGCCAGTTCTCCGCCACCGCCGATATCGGCCAGCAGCTCAAGTACGCGGGCGTCAACGAGCTGCCGCCCATCGACATCTGCCTGGAGGCGCTGGCCGCCGATGCGTCGTTCGTCGCGCGCTCGTTCGCCGGCGATCCCACGCAGGTGCGCGAGCTGCTCAAGGCGGCGATCAGCCACCGGGGCACCGCCGTGCTCGACATCATCAGCCCCTGTGTGACGTTCAACAACCACGAGACGTCGACCAAGAGCTACCCGTGGGGCAAGCAGAACGAGGAGGCACTGCACGATATCGCCTATGTGCCGTTCGCCGAACCCATTATGGTGGACTACGTCGAGGGTGAGATGCAGGTCGTTGAGCTCCACGACGGCTCGCGCATCCAGCTCAAGAAGCTCGATCCGACGAGCCACGATCCGACGAACCGGCGCGAGGCGATGGAGCTGCTGGAGCGGGCGCGGGAGAACAACGAGTTCCCCACCGGCCTGATCTTCGTCAACGAGCACCGCGAGTCGTTTGCCGAGGTCAGCGGCCTGATCGACACGCCGCTTGTGGACCTGCCTGACGACAAGCTGCGCCCCTCGCGCGAAGCGCTTGCGGGCATCGTGCAGAAGTTGACCTGCTGCTAACACGAATCTTATTGCGGTTCTCTGCCTGTTGGGATAAAATCACCCACGTCTTGGTGGATGTAGCTCAATGGCAGAGCGCCACACTGTGGATGTGGTGGTTGTGGGTTCAAGTCCCATCATCCACCCCAGGATAAAAGTCGAGGCAGCGCCGTGGCGCTGCCTCTTCGTTTTCGTAAAGCTGTCCCCGGCTGAACCCGGCTCAGTCAACCTCGACTTCGACCTTCTGGCGGCCCGTCGTGTGCACGTCTGGCCCGGCCTGCTCGATGCGGCCGATGGCGGCATCGACGAGCGTCCG
>CAZDLX010000124.1:0-10950 GCA_964506005.1 uncultured Anaerolineae bacterium
AGGCTGCGGAGACTGCCCTTACCTGGACGTCTACCCGGCTGTCAGGCGGGATGAAACGGCTTATAACTGGCAGCGCAAGCGAGACATCTATCGTCAGAGCCGCCTGCACATCACCGCGCCGTCGCAGTGGCTCATGGACAGGATTTATGACTCAATGCTGCAAGGGGTTGACTACAGGGTTATTCCGAATGGCATCGACCTTGCGCGGTTTGCGCCGGGCTCCCGTGAGGAAGCGCGGTCCAGACTCGGCCTGCCGCAGCAAGCCAAGATCGTGCTGTTCGATGCGCATAGTGCGTTCAAAGATTTTGAGACGGTCGTTGGTGCGCTCGGTTCCGTTGAGGCTGCTGACACTAGCCTCATTTTCATCTGCTTGGGGCGCTTGGGAGAGGATCGGCGACTGGGGGACGGGCGCCTGGTATTGCCTGGCTTTGTCGGTGATCCGGATGATTTAGTCGCGTACTACCACGCTGCTGATGTCTACGTGCACGCTGCCAAAGCCGAGGCATTTGGCAAGTCAGTAACAGAGGCGATGGCCTGCGGGCTGCCAGTCGTTGCAACGGCAGTGGGCGGTATCCCCGAGCAGATCATTGATGGGCAAACGGGGCTACTCGTCGCAGGGTGTGACACTGCGGAGATGGCATTTGCGATTGAAGCCTTGTTGTCTAGCGACGAATCCCGGAGGAGGATAGGACACGCTGCGCATCGTGAAGCCAGCAAGCGGTATGGGCTAGATCGCCAGGCCAATGAATTCCTCGATTGGTACGGCGAGATTCTGGAGGATTGGAAGAGCGCTTAGAGGTAGTGCTGTGGCATCTCTCAAGCAGCGGCTTAAATACTCGCTCATCGGCCGCCTCTGGCCGCGCCAGGTCGAGCAGCCGGTATTTGTCGTCGGCTGCCCGCGCTCGGGCACGACGATTTTCGGTCGCATCATGGAGCAGGCGCCGGGCTTCACCTACCGCTATGAACCCAAGATCATCTGGGCGCTCGCCAACCCCGAGCTTGACGTATGGCAGATACTGCGGGGGCGGCATCATGGCCGGCTGCACTGGGCAGCCGCCGATGCGACGCCGCGCGATGCCGCGTGGCTCGGGCGGGCCTTCCACTACGAGCAGTGGCGGGGTGGGGGCCGGCGGCTGGTGGAAAAGACCCCGCTGAACGTCATGCGGATCGAGTGGATGCACGCGCTGTTTCCGTCTGCGAAATTCATCCATCTGGTGCGCCACGCGCGTGACGTCGCCCTGTCACTGGAGGCTGCCATCCCCAGGTGGTACCCCGCCGAGCGCTACCCGCCACGTTACTGGAGCACGTCTCGCGCGTACGGGCGCTTCCGCACGTACGCGTCGAGCCGGCCCGAGCTGTGGCACAAACTGAGCTATATTGCGGAGAATGCGCGCGACTACCTGCGAGGGCTGTTCGTGTGGCGGTGCGCGGTTTCGGCGGGGCGTGAAGCCGGAAAGCGCATCGGCCCCGAGCATTACATGGAACTGCGGTACGAGACGCTGGTCACAGAGCCCGAGCGCGCGCTCCGGCGGGTGTTCGATTTTCTGGCGGAGCCGCTGCCGGATACGGTATCCACGTTCGCAAAGACTCACCTGAAGCCTGCTTCGGTCGGGAAGCCCGACCCGCAGCCCGAGCTGACAGAGGCCATCGCCGGCGATCTGCTGCGAGAGCTCGGCTACACCTTGCACCCCCAGGATGCTGCACATGATCTATCTTGAGCACCAGTATGCCGAAAGCGGGCTGCCTCGCCCCGCGACTATCGCGCTGGTCGTGCCGGGCGGCGAGTGGCTGCGCGAGGAGGTGCGCGCGGAGTTCGCGCATACCTTCCCCGGCAGCCGGATCAGCCTGCACGGCGCGGAACCGCCGCTGCGCGAGGGTGCGGACCTCGTCGTGCTTGTCAGCGAGCGGGATGACCCGCAGGTGCTGGAGCGGGCACAGCCGTACCGGGCGCAGGCTGCGGTCGCGCTCGGCCTGTACCGCGTCTCGCCGCGCCAGTTCGACGTGATACCGCCGGGCGGGCTCGGCGGGTGGGCCCGAACGCAGCGGAGGCGCGCCCGCCTGCTGCGCTTCTTCCAGCGGTATCCGAGGCTGTGGCGGGTGCTGGAGCGGGGGAGCGGGGTGCTGTGCGTATCCTGATGGCCGGCGCTACCGCGGTCGGCAGCGGCGATGTCGCCCTGCTGGTGAAGCGTGCCTTCGAGCGGCTGGGGCACGAGGTGCGGCTGATCTCGACGGAGGAGAATCTGCCGCTGCTCTCGCACCTGGGCTACCGGCTGAACAACGGCGTCCGCGTGCGCTCGCTGAGCTACTCCCGGCACGTCTACAGGGTCGCCAGGGCCTGGCAGCCCGACCTCATCTACTTTGATGCCAGCAACCCGCTCGTCGTGCCCTGCACGCTGCGGCGGCTCAAGCGAGAGGTCGGCTGCCCGCTGATCCTGTGGGAGGTCAACAACTTTATCTGGCTGGGGCACGAGATGGAGTGCATCCCGTACTACGACCACATCTACATCACCGACTCGTACATGATCCCGGTGGTGCGCCGGGCGGGCGGCAGGAGCGTGTCGTTCCTCGCGCCGTGCGCGGACCCGGCGGAGCACTTTCCGGTCGAGATGTCGCCAGAGGAGCGGGCGAAGTACGGGGCCGAAGTCACGTTCATCGGCGCGTGGTCGAGCGAGCGAGCGGCGCTGCTCGGGGCGGTCACGCACCGCGATCTGCGGATCTACGGCTACCGCTGGGAGGCGGCAGGCCCTCCGCTGGCAGACTGCGTGCGCGAGGAACCGGTTCTGAGCCTGACCAAGAACAAGATCTTCTCGGCGTCTGGCATTTCAATCCACGTGCACCGCGAACACATGCTGAACGGCGACAACTTCCGCGTCTCGGAGATCGCGGCCTGCCGCGGCGCGCCGTTCTCGACGTACCGTGCCGACCTCGCGAAAGCGTTCGAGCCGGGCAAAGAAGTCATCATCTTTGACGATCCTGACGACTTCAAGCGGAAGGTGGATTACTATCTGTCGCACCCGGACGAGTTGAGAGCCGTCGGCGAAGCGGCCTACCGGCGCGTGCTGGCCGAGCACACCTACGACCACCGCGCGCGCGAGATCGTCGCCCGCGCCCAGGAGATCGCCGCCTCGTGACGCTCGTCCGCCTGATCAAGAACTGGACCCGGCCCGACCTGATGCGCCAGACGCCGGGTGGGCAAGGGGAGTGGGCGGGCATCCGCTTCACGGAGGAGCCTGCAGCGGCCTGCGACTACGCCGTGGTGCTCAACTTTGTGCCCGAGCCCGTGACCGTCGCCTGCCCGCCCGAGCACGTCTGGGCGCTGATGCAGGAACCGCCGGTCCACACCTTCGCCGACCTGCACCGGGCCGGGGCGGTGTTCAGCCGGGTCTACACGACGGACGCGCGGCTGCAGGGGCGGCGCTACGTGCAGAGCCAGCCGGCGCTGCCCTGGCACGTCAACCGCAGCTATGACGAACTCCGCGCGATGCCTGTCCCCGAAAAGCCGCGCCGCCTGTCGTGGATTACCAGCAGCGCGGCCCAGCTCGCCGGGCACCGCGCGCGCCTGGCGTTTCTCGACCGGCTGCGCTCGGAGGTCGAGTTCGATCTGTACGGCCGGGGCTTCCACTACATCGAGGATAAGTGGGATGGCCTGGCCCCATACCGGTACTCAATCGCCGTGGAGAACTTCCGCAGCCCTACCTACTGGACGGAGAAGATCGCCGACTGTTTCCTGAGCTGGACGCTGCCCATCTACTCGGGCTGCACCCGCATCGACGACTACTTCCCGCCTGAGGCCGTCGTGCAGATCGACCTTGACGACCCCGACGCCGTGGAGAGGGTGCGCGAGGTGGCCGAGAGCGACCTGTGGCGCGAGCGGCTGGACGCAATCGCCGAGGCGCGAGAGCTCGTGCTGAACCGCTACCAGCTCTTCCCCTTCCTCGCCGCGGAGATCCGCGCGCAGGAGGCGCGGGCCGGTGCGGGCCGGATGCAGCCCGTAGAGGTCGAGATTACCAACCGGCGCGGGCTGGCTGACGAGGTCGTCGTCAGCGGTAGGCGGCTCTGGCGAAAGGCCCGCTATGGCGTGCCGGGTAAGCTGCGGGCGCTGGCGGCACAGCGCAGTGAGCGTGACCGCCGTGGCTAGCCCCCCGCTCATCTCCGCCGTCGTCTGCACCTACAACCGCGCCGACCGCCTGGCCGATGCGCTGCGGTCGCTGTGCGAGCAGACGCTCGACCCCGCGCTGTATGAAGTCATCGTCGTGGACAACAACTCGACGGATGACACCGGGGGGGTGGTCGAGAGCTTCGCCGCCTGCGGCGTGCGCTACGTGCTGGAGACACGCCAGGGGCTGGGCTACGCGCGCAACCGGGGCTGGCAGGAGGCGCGGGGTCAATACGTGGGTTATCTCGACGACGATGCCAGGGCAGACCCCGCACTGCTGGAGCGTGTGCTGGGCCTGCTCCGCGCCGCGGACAGCCGCCCGCTGTGCGTGGGCGGCATTATTCTGCCGTACTACACGTCGCAGAAGCCAGAGTGGTTCAGGGACGAGTACGAGCTGCGCACCTGGGGAGCGGCAGCGCGGCACCTGGAGCGCGGGGAGAGCTTCTCCGGCTCGAACATGTTCTGGCGGCGCGAGGTGCTCGAAAAGTACGGCGGGTTCCCCGTCGATAGAGGCGTAACGGGTGACCTTCTGGCGGTGGGTGAAGAGACCGGGCTCTTCCAGCGCATCTGGCAGGCAGAGGAAGCCCCAACCTTCCTGTACTCGCCCGATCTGGTCGTCTACCACTGGGTCGATCCCCTCAAGATGGACGCGGGCTACCGGCTGAGGCGGGCCTTCGCCACCGGGCAGGACGAGGCGCGCAACCGCCCACCCGGCGAGAGTTCGCTGCACTTCTGGGCAAGGCATCTATACGGGCTCGTGCGCTACGGTGCCGGCGCACTGCTGGCACGATTCCGGCACCGGCGTCGGCAGAACTGGCTGTATGAGGAATGGAACCGCTTCTTCATCTCGGCTGGCGCGCTGCTGGCAGGGCTGGGCGTCCATGTTCGCATACGCCAGCGGCCTTAGGCGCGGCGGAGCACCGCACTTACCCCCACTCTCGCCATGTGCGGGTTAGCACGGCACAGACCTACATCGCGTGGGCAGTACCAGAGAAAGGTTGAGCCTCAGCCGATAAGGTCGTATAATAGAGGATGCTGGAACGGTATTGGTATCGTATCTTGTCGGTATGACTAGCGTCTGCAACGGTACGCTTCGAACTTAACCTGACTATTACATCCTCCTCTTCCTCCGGGAACCGTCTCCTAGTCTACCTACCGCCAGTTCCAGCCGCACGACGGTAAAGCGTCGCGTGGTAGGTGGCTCTACCGGTGCGCATGAACGGGCCGCCGCGTTGTGAGCCAACCGCTGTTCATATGATTATCCGCCAGAGGACAGGGGGCGCTGTCGGCGGGTAAGCGTGTGCGGCGAGCGCAAATGGGGTGCGATCGATCGCATTTTCCCCCAACCTACAATGGAATTGCATCGCGCTGACCCTGCTGCGCCGCCTGCCCGGTTCGGTATTGGTATGTTTACGTACGTCTGAATAGGAGTTGAGTTACATATGAGGATAGCCCAGGTATCGCCGCTGTATGAGAGCGTGCCCCCCAAGCTGTATGGTGGGACGGAGCGCGTGGTCTCATATCTGACAGAGGCGCTGGTTAAACAGGGCCACGAGGTGACGTTGTTCGCCAGCGGCGATTCAATCACGCAGGCCGAGCACGTAGCGCCCGTCGACCACGCGCTGCGGCTGAATCCCGGTGTGGTAGACCCGATTCCCCACCACTACGTCATGCTGGAGCAGCTTTTCCGGCGTATCGACGACTTCGACATCGTTCACTTCCACATCGACTACATGCACTTCCCGATGTCGCGACTATACCGGGAGCCGCACGTCACGACGCTGCACGGCAGGCTCGACCTGCCCGACCTGGTGCCTCTGTACAACGAGTATTCGGAGATGCCGCTCATCTCCATCTCGAACCACCAGCGGACGCCGCTTCCCAACGCGCTGTGGGTGGACACCGTCTATCATGGCCTGCCTTCCGATCTGATTCGCTTCCACCCCGAGCCGGGCAGCTACCTGGCCTTCCTGGGGCGTATCTCGCCGGAGAAGCGGGTGGACCGCGCCGTCGAGATCGCGAAGCAGCTCGACATGCCGCTGAAGGTTGCGGCGAAGATCGACAAGGTGGACCAGGAATACTTTGACGTGGAGATCAAGCCGCTGTTCGAGCACCCGCTCGTCGAGTTCATCGGCGAGATCGGCGAGCATGAGAAGAGCGATTTCCTCGGGAATGCGCACGCGCTGCTGTTCCCGATCGACTGGCCGGAGCCGTTTGGCCTGGTGCTGATCGAGGCTATGGCAGCGGGTACGCCGGTCGTCGCCTTCGGGCACGGTTCGGTGCCGGAGATCGTGCGCAGCGGCGTGTCCGGGTACATCGTGCACTCGATGGACGAGGCGGTGGAAGCTGCGCGCAAGGTCGCCACGCTCGACCGCGCCCGCGTCCGCCGGGAGTTCGACTTGCGGTTCACGGCTGACCGCATGGCCAGTGACTACGTGAGCGTGTACGAGTGGGTGCTGGAGGAGAGTGAGATACCCGCACCCCTTGTCGAGGTGCCGAAGCGAGAGGTCTTCCGCCGCTAGAGCGGTGGTTGATTAAGCAGGCCAAGTGCAGATATGCAGGGGTAGTGGCAACGCCATGCTAACGAACACAGGTGCGCTCACAGGGCAGCCGAGCAGCATCGACGCGGTCGCTGGTAAGAGACAGGTGGAAACCAGCGACCGCCCGGTGGAGCTGGTTGTGAGAAGTGCGCGCATGGAAAACGTGATGCAGCAGCAGAAGGCGTTCAAACGCGCCGCGAGCCGTATTGCCAGCCGCACGACGAGCGGTGTCGAGGCGCGGGAGATCGGCCGGTGTACGGTGGGCAGGCTGTTCTTCGAGACCGGTTTTCTCGACCTGCTGGGCTACGGGCCGGGCGCGGGGCGCACAGAAGCCTACCTCGACGAGGATAACGCGGAGGTGCGTGTCCTGTCGTTTACCGGGCGGCCCATCGCACTGATCGAGTTCTGCTCTCCGGACGAAGACCTGGATGGCTGCACCGCGGAGCTCGCCGAGCATGCGCGGGACGTCATCGGGCGGGCGGATGGACTGGCGGGCGTCTCGAATGGGCGCGAGCTGCGCCTCTACCGGATGCGTGACGGTAACATGCGCCAGACCCCCGAGGTCTTTGACCTCGCGCAGCTGTCATCGGAGCAGATCCGGGCGCTGGTCAACTACTTCCAGCACAGCCAGGTCGACTGGTCGCGCCAGCTGCGCTCTCCCCAGCTCTGGTAGCGGCATGCCCAACGGGGGATCATCGTAGGGATCCCCCGTCCGGTCGCGCTTGGCAGGGCAAGTAACCGGTTTCAGGAAGGAACACATGGAAGTCTTCGAAGAGTTCCTGGCGGGGATTGAGAACCCGCAGCATCGGGCTCGCACCGAAGAAGTACTGGGCTGGGTCACTCAGAAATACCCGGACTTAGCGCCAAAGATCGCATGGAACCAGCCGGTGTTTACGGATCACGGCACGTATATCATCGGTTTCAGCGTTGCCAAACAGCACCTGGCGGTGTCCCCGGAAAAGGCGGGGATCGATCACTTCTCCGACGAGATCGTGCAGGCCGGCTACGAGCACACCAAGATGCTGGTACGTATCCCGTGGGATAAACCGGTCGATTACGCCCTGCTTGAGCGAGTGATCGAGTTCAATATCGCAGACAAGGCTGAGACTACGACTTTCTGGCGGTAATAGAACGGGTTTAGCGCCGGGACCCGCGATTGGCCTGTGTAATTGACGGGGTGATCCACGTATAGATAGTCATGCCTGGCGCGTCTATAATCTGAACACTAGCAGAATAACACTAACTCCGGTTAGTGTTTTTCTATGTCACAGGTGCCCGCCCTCATCGCGCAGCCGGTGTGGTGAGGATAAAATCTCGTCCGTGATTTGCAGGAGCCGTCTCGCGACGGCCTGAACCTTGAGGATTGTTGAGCCATTATGACACTTGTCCAGCCGCCATACATCAGGGCCATCATTTTTGACCTCGACGGCGTGCTCACCGATACGGCGGAATACCACTTCAGGGCCTGGAAGCAGCTGGCCGACGAAGAGGGGATTCCGTTTACCCGTGAGGACAATGAGAAGCTTCGCGGCGTCTCCCGGCGCCGGTCGCTGGAGCTGCTGCTGGACGGGCAGGAGGTCGAAGACCAGCGCTTCGAGCAGATGATGGACCGCAAGAACGAGGCCTACCGCGAGATGCTGAAGCAGGTGACGCCCGCAGACCTGCTGCCCGGCGTCGGGGCGCTGCTGCGGGAGATCCGCGAGGCGGGGCTGAAGATCGCGGTGGCGTCGGCGAGCAAGAACGCCGCCGACGTGATCGACAACCTGCAGATCAGGGAGCAGATCGACGCGGTGGCTGACGGCTTCAGCCCCGGGCGGCCCAAGCCAGCCCCCGACCTGTTCCTGCACGCGGCGGAACTGCTCGGCGTGCCGCCCGCGCAGTGTGTGTGCGTCGAGGACGCGGAAGCGGGTATCGAGGCGGGCAATGCGGCGGGCATGGTGACCGTCGGGCTGGGGCCTGCCGAGCGCGTCGGGGGGGCGGACCTCGTGCTGCCGAGCCTCGAAGGGGTATCAGTCTCCGATCTCACCCGCCCGGCGACGTGGAAGGTCAGCGAGGTTGCGTTCAACCCTGAAAACCTGCACCAGTTCGAATCGATCCTGACGCAGGGCAACGGCTACCTGGGCACGCGGGGCACGTTCGAGGAGGGCTACCCCGGCGACCGCCCGGCCACGCTGATTCACGGGCTGTGGGACGACGTTCCGCTCATCTTTACTGAGCTGGCCAACACGCCGGACTGGGCCGAGCTGGAGGTCTACGTCGACGGCGAGCGGTTCAGCCTGGCCACGGCGGCGATCGCCGATTACGCCCGCACGCTCGACCTGCGGACCGGCGTACTGCGCCGCCGCCTGCGCTGGCAGCTCCACGGCGAGGGGCCGCGCGTTGACCTGTACTTTGAGCGCGTGCCGAGCCTGGCCGATCCGCACGTGCTGGTGACGCGCGTGTGCGTCGAGCCGCTGGACCAGCCGGTTTCTGTCGAGATCCGCGCGCCGCTCAGCGCGCATGCCGAGAACCCCGGCTTCATGCGCGAGGGGATCGTGCACTGGGATCTCGTCGAGGAGCAGGTGGGCGGCGAGCAGGCCACACTGCTCATGGAAACGCGGCACACGCGGAAGCGGCTCGGCATCAGCGCGCGGCTGCGCGTGGGCGAGACGAACGGCCAGCAGTTCGGCCCAGACCTTGCGGGCCACCCGGTGCTGGTTGGGGCAGGGCAGGTTGAGCCCGGCGGCCGGCTCGTTGCCGACAAGTTTGTAGGCGTGTACACGTCGCGCGAGGCAGAAGCCCCGCTCGAAGCCGCCGCGCAGGCAGCCCTCGCCGCATCCGAGGCGGGGTATGAAGCGCTGCGGCAGGCGAACGACGCCGCCTGGGCCGAGTTCTGGCGCGACGGCGACGTGATCATCGAGGGGGACGACGAAGCCCAGCTCTCGATTCGCTACGCGGTGTTCCAGCTCCGCGCGGCTGCCTCGCCGCACGACCGCGACAGCATCGCGGCCAAGGCGCTCAGTGGCTTCGGCTACCGGGGGCACGTCTTTTGGGACACCGACATTTTTATCTTGCCGATGTTCACCTTCGTGCAGCCGGCGCTGGCCCGCAACATGCTGATGTACCGCTGGCACACGCTCGACGGCGCGCGCCGCAACGCGCGCGACACCGGGCACGAAGGCGCACGCTACCCGTGGGAGAGCGCCGAGACGGGCGACGAGATCACGCCGACATGGGTGCCGGACCCCGGCAGCCGCAAGGGGCTGATCCGCATTCTGACCGGCGACATCGAGCTGCACATCACGGCGGATGTGGCCTACGCGGTGTGGCAGTACTGGCAGGCCACCGGCGACGACGCCTTCATGCGCGACCACGGCGCGCGGATGATCCTCGAGACGGCGGTCTTCTGGGGCGAGCGCGTCGAGGAGGAGGACGGGCGCTTCGTGCTGCGCGAGGTGATCGGCCCGGACGAGTACCACGAGAACGTGGACAACAACGTGTTCACGAACCGGATGGTGCAGTGGCATCTGGAAGCCGCCTTCGAGGTCCGGGAGTGGTTGTACGATACAGCACCCGACATCGCGCACGATCTCGACACGGATCTGGGCCTGACCAACGAACGGCTGGACCGCTGGCAGGACATCATCGAGCGCATGGTGGTGTTCTACGACGACGAGACCGGCCTGATGGAGCAATTCGAGGGCTTCTTCGACCTGAAGGAGCTGGACTGGCCCGCGTATGAGGACCGGGCCGCGTCGCTGCAGGCACTGCTGGGCCTGCACGGCATCCAGAAATACCAGGTGCTGAAGCAGCCCGACGCCATCCTGCTGCTGTGCCTGCTGGGCAGCGAGTATCCGGAGCGCGCGTGGCAGGCCAACTGGGACTACTACGCGCCCCGCACCGACCACGAGTACGGGTCGTCGCTGGGGCCGCCGATCCACGCCTGGGCCGCCTGCGAGGTCGGGGAGCCGGATATCGGCTACCGGCACTTCATGCGCGGCGCACGCGCCGACCTGCGCGACGTGCGCGGCAACGTGGATGACGGCATCCACGCGGCGTCGGCGGGCGGGCTGTGGCAGGCGGTGGCGTTCGGGTTCGCCGGCCTGCAGCTCAAGGACCGCGAGTACCGCATCCGCCCGCGGCTGCCATCGCACTGGAAGCGGCTGGCGTTCAGCTTCTACTTCAACGGCGAGCGGCAGGAGGTGGACATCCGCGCGGGCGAGCCGGTGGCGGAGGGCGTGGAGCGGCAGCGGGACTGAGGAAAGAGCCCATAAG
>CAZDLX010000125.1:0-10900 GCA_964506005.1 uncultured Anaerolineae bacterium
GAACATCGTCTGGTTGACCAGCTCAAGGATGACCGGGTTGACCTTGCCGGGCATGATGCTCGAGCCGGGCTGCACCGCGGGCAGGCTGATCTCGTTCAGGCCAGTTGTCGGCCCGGAGGCCAGCAGGCGCAGGTCGTTGACGATGCGTGTCAGGTCCTGTGCCAGCGTGCGGAGCGCTGCGCTGAAGTGGACGAGATCCTGCTGCGACTGCATCGACTCGAACAGGTTATCAGACCGGTCCAGCTCAAATCCGGTGAGCTCCTGCAGCTTCTCAACCATTCGCGAGGCGTACTCGGGATGGGCGTTGAGGCCCGTACCTATGGCAGTGCCGCCGATACCCAGCCGGCGCAGCCCATCCGCCGCATCGGCGATCTTGTCCGTATCACGCTCGATGGCACGTGCATAGGCCCCAAACTCCTGGCCCAGCCGGATCGGTACGGCGTCCTGGAGATGCGTGCGCCCAGACTTCACCACGTCGTCGAAGGCCCGCGCACGCTCGTAGAACGCGTCCGTGAGATCGTCCAGCGTTTCGAGCAGCTCATCCAGCCGCCACAGGCAGCCCAGGCGGATGGCCGTGGGAATCGTGTCGTTCGTGGATTGCGCCATGTTCACGTGGTCGTTTGGGTGAACGGGCTTCTGCGGGTCGTCGAGTTTAAAGCCGAGGAGCTGGTTGGCGCGGTTGGCGATCACCTCATTAGCGTTCATGTTGTGAGACGTGCCCGCACCAGCCTGGAACGGGTCGACGACGAACTGGTCGTCGAGTTTGCCGTCCATGATTTCCGTCGCAGCCTCGACCATGGCCCGAGCAATCTCGCTGCCGGTGATTGTCTTGCCCCCTGCCTCGACATCGGCAAAGAGCCCAAGCTCGTGATTAACCTCGGCGGCGGCCCGCTTGACAGTCGCCATCGACCAGATAAACGCGCGATACTGCTTCAGTCCGGAGATCGGGTAGTTCTCCACTGCACGCTGCGTTTGGGCCGCATACAACGCATCGGCCGGAACGCGCAGCTCACCCAGCGAGTCTCTCTCTACCCGGTAGTCAGTCACAATCGAACCCTCCTTCTGTTAGGTTGCAGCAAGAAAAAGGAGCAGCGCGGTAAGCACTGCTCCCTGCGACTCTCATCACAGCCCGGCGCGCTAGCCCAGCGCGTCGTAACCCGGACCCGACTGGAAGAACTCGTAGTTCGGCTCGATATCCTGTGTCAGGTCGACAACCTCACCGCCGTCAGCGGTGACTTCCTGCTTGGTGTCAAACGGCACGCGCTTCTGGCCCGGCGCCATCTCGAAGGCGCTCGGCACGTCTTCCTCGATAAAGATGGCCTCGTATGGGCACTCAGGGACGCAGGCGCCGCAGTCGATGCAGGTGTCGGGGTCGATGTAGTACCAGGGCCACTCGGCCTCCGGCTGGCCCGGCACGATGCACTCGACGGGGCATACTTCAACGCACGCGCCATCGCGGAGGCAGAGGCTAGTGATAATGTGAGTCATGTGAGGTTCTCTCCTCTCAATCAGAGGTATTGGCGAGTACTGGTCGCCCTGCTATTTGGAGGTCGCCTCACTGTAACGCCTGGCGACCTCATCCCAGTTTACCACATTCCACCATTCTGAGATATAGTCAGCCCGGCGATTCTGATACTTCAGATAATAAGCGTGCTCCCAGACGTCCACGCCCAGGATCGGGGTCATGCCCTGCGAGAGCGGCGTATCCTGGTTCGGCGTGCTGACGATCTTCAGGCTGCCACCATCGACCACCAGCCAGCCCCAGCCGCTGCCAAATTGCCCCGCGGCCTTCTTGGCGAGCTCATCCTTAAAGCCCTGGAACGACCCGAAGGCCTGGTTGATCGCGTCGGCCAGCGCGCCCGAAGGCTCCCCGCCGCCGTCCGGGCTCATAATCGACCAGAACAGTGTGTGATTGGCGTGGCCGCCGCCGTTGTTACGCACAGCAGTGCGGATATCCTCGGGCACCGAGTCCAGATCGCGCATCAAATCCTCGATGCTCTTGCCCTGCAGGTCAGCGTGGCCCTCCAGCGCCGAGTTGACGTTGTTCACATACGCGGCATGGTGCTTGTCGTGGTGGACGCGCATCGTCTGTTCGTCGATATGCGGCTCCAGCGCGTCATACGCATACGGCAGCGGTGGCAGTTCGTAAGCCATTCCAACATCCTCCTGAGTATTGTTCGGATACAGGATCAAAGATCGTGGTCAGGTGGCTTGCGCCGCCTGTTTTGGGAGGTGGTAAAGGCGCCGTGCCTCTGGGTGAGAGCGCGCGGCAAGCTGCCGGTTGTGCCAGCATGAGCGGCTGGCCTGCCCGGCGGTCGGTCCCACCCGACCCTATGTGTGATTGTATCGGTGCCGGATCGGGCTTTCAAGACTGGTGGAACCGCACGTCGCACGCCATAATCACGCATGCATACACTCTGCAAGTGAGAGAGCCGCCGTTGAAAACACCCGCCCGGCTGGGGCTCATCCTCGCGCTCGGCGTGCTGGCGATGTCGTCCGCAACCATCTTCATCCGCCTGGCCCAGGCCGAGGGTGTTCCCTCGCTGGTCATCGCCGCCTACCGGATGGCAGTCGCGACGGTGGCCATCAGCATCCCTGCGCTGTCACAGCAGGCGTGGAAGAGCTACCGGGGGCTCGGCTGGCGGGAGACGGGCACGCTGGTCGCCGCCGGCGCGCTGCTCGGGCTGCACTTCGCGGTGTGGATCACGTCGCTGGCTTACACGTCGGTGGTGAGTTCGGTCGTCCTCGTCACGACGACGCCGCTGTGGGCAGGGCTGGCCTCCCCCTTGCTGCTCGGCGAGCGCACGCCGCGCCTGCTGTGGGGCGGAATGGCTCTGGCGATTGCGGGCGGGGCCATCGTCGGTATCGCGGACGGAGCCGCCGGCCAGACAACCCTGCTCGGCAACCTGCTGGCGCTCTCCGGAGCGTTTCTCATGGCGGGGTATCTCATCATCGGGCGGCGAGTGCGCGCCCGGCTGCCGCTGGTGCCGTATCTGTGGATCGTGTATGCGACCGCCACGGTGCTGCTGACCGGCTGGTCGCTCACCGCAGGGCTGTCGCTCACCGGCTTCCCACCGGCGGCATGGCTGTGGCTGGTCGCCCTGGGGCTTATCCCGCAGCTCATCGGGCACACCGCGGCCAACTATGCCGTGCGCTACGTTTCGGCGACGTTCGTGGGCGTGTCGATCCTCGGCGAGCCCATTGGCTCGACGGTACTGGCGATGGTTATTCTCGACGAGCAGCCCACGCCGCTGCAGCTTCTCGGCGGGGCGCTGATCCTCACCGGCATCGTGTTGTCGTCGCTGGCGGAGGAGCGCAAGCGGGCTCGCCGCAATACTGCGGTGGAACTGGCTGATTAGAGAAGTGCAAAGGAGACGCACCATGTTGAAGATGACGTGCTACAACTGCCACTGGAGCTGGTTCCTGACGCCGGAGGGCGCGCAGGCAGCGTACGACGAACTCGAACCGGGCGCGAGCCACTACGTGACTCAGTGCCCGAAGTGCGGCCGCGTCCACAAAGTGGCGATCAAGCAGCTCAAGCAGGCTCTCCCGCGCGAGGTCGCGCAGAAAGACGAGGGCCAGGAGTAGCCCTCTGCGGTCTCTTCGAATCGAGGCGCCGGCTGTGCCGCGTGTATACGGCACAGCCGGCGGCGTCTTCGACGGTGCTGGTTTTCCGCCCGGCTACTCTGCCCGGCTACTGCCCGGCGTAGGCCCCTACCCCGAGAAAGCTGGCATCGCCGGGCCAGATCTCCATCTCAAGCTCGTCAAGCTCGGCTTCATCGGGCAGCAGCGGCCCGAAGTACTGCTCGCGCAGCTCGTCGAGTGTGCCGTCGGCAAGCATGTCCTGCAGCGTGAAGTTCACCAGCGCCAGAAAGTCCGGGTCATGCCGGGGCAGCCCCATCGCGTGCTCCCGAGGACGGTAGCGCTCGTCGACCAGCGCCATTTCCTCGTCCTGCTCCGCCATCATGAGCAGCGCGTACTCGTCGCCGACGACGGCGTACACGGCGCGAGTCCGCAAAGTCTCATAGGCCTCGTCGAACGACTCGACGGCGGTGACGCGTGGAAGCTGGTTGTTGTCCTCGATGATGTCCTGGCTCTCGTCTACCGGCGGTGCGGCGATAGCAGGCTTGAGCTCCAGGTCGAGCACATTCCGTATCGCAACATCCTCCATGTGGATCACGCGCAGGCCGCGCGTAAAGTACGGCTCGCTGAGCGCTACCCGGCCCACGAGCGAGCGGTCCGAGCGCAGACCGACGACGATATCCGCCTCACCTGCCGCCAGCCTGTCGAGGCCCGCCTGCCCCACGCTCTGCGGGATCTCTTCGACCGGCACCTCCCAGCGGCGCGCCATCTCGTTTATCACCGCCCGGTTGTAGCCGTCATACACGGACTGGCTGTCGAACGGTCCGTACTGCTCGGCAAGCTGCAGCCCCGCGACACGCAGCGCCGCACCCTCGCGGATCCGGTCGATCACTGCGGGCGCGTCGGAAAGCTCCGCCGGGAAGTTCTCGAAAGTGAAAGACGGCTCGCCCAGGCGCTCGGGGAACACGTCGGCAGGCTGCCCGTAGAAAGCCGTCGAGAAGATCGCACCGAGCTCGCCCGCGGCGATAATGTCCTGCAGCGTGAGGTCAAGCAGGTCGCGCAGCGCCACGTCTCCGCGCCGCACGGCAAAGGCATATGGCTCCTCGCGAATGTACTCCGACAGCAGGTCCATACCTTCAGACTGTGCGTGGAGCATAAGCTGCTCGCGGCGGCCGATCACCGAGTTGACGCGAACGTCGGCGAGCGCCTGCGCGGCTTCCTCGTCCGTGCCAAAGACCTGCACCGCCGGCTCAAAACCCTCCTGCTCCGCATACGCGATGACGACGTCGGCGGAGTCCTGCCCGACGGCCCCAATCGCGCCGTTTGTGAGCAGAGCCAGGCCCTGCTCGGCCGTATCGGAGCGCACCATCACCGCGTAGCCGCCCAGGAACGTGGTATTGGAGAACTCGACGGACAGCTCCATGTCGCGGGTGTGCGGCACGGCAGCCGCCAGCAGGTCGACCTCGCCGCTGTTCAGCATGGGCAGGCGTGTCTGCCGCGTCACCTGGACAAACTCGACCTCGACACCCCACCGCTCTGCAATTTTCCGCATCAGCGCGGCTTCGTAACCGTGCACCTCGCCGTTGTCGGCCAAGCCGGCCAGCGGCAGGTAGTTGTACAGCACGCCGACGCGCACCGCGCCTCTGTCACGGATTGCCTCCAGCGCCGACGTCGTCACCAGAGGCGGCACGGCGAGCTCGTCGCCATCGGTTACTGCGACAGGCGTGCGCGTCGGCGTTGGCGAGGCCGCCGGCGTCGGCGTGAGTGTGGGTTCGTCGTCAATCTCCTCAGGTTCGGCTGCGGCAGGCGCACATCCCGTGCCAAGCAGTCCGGTCACGAGAATGAGCACGGCAGCCAGTACGCAGGTTTGCCTGATGCGCATGGGATTTTGCCTAGTCCTGGTACAGACGGTTTTGACGGATGTGATAGTGTACGGGGAATGGTAGCAGGTAGCGGATACTCCGCCCGGCGGCAACGCGCGTGCGGATGTCCGTCCCGGAGATCGCGATAAGCGGGGCTTCGACCCACACGACGGCGTCTCGCAGGCCGGGTACAGCTTCTTCCAGTTCGGCGAGGTCGGTGTCCACGCCGGGGCGCGCCATGACTCCGAGCCGTGCCTCGCGCACGATCAGGCCAGGCTCGTGCCAGGTGACGATATCTCGCAGAGAGTCCTCGCCGATGAGGAAGAACAGCTCCGCCGGCTGGAACTGCTCCCTGAGTAGGCGCAGCATGTCGAGCGTGTAATGGGGGCCTGCCCGGCTGATATCCACCGACGAAAGCTGGAAGGCCGGGTTGCCCGCGATGGCGAATGTCACCATCTCGACGCGGTGCTCGACAGCCGTGATAGGCTTGTCCTGCTTGTGAGGCGGATCAGCCGCCGGCACCCAGAGCACAAGGTCGAGCGCAAGCTGCTCGCGTGCCTGCTCGGCAAGGATCAGATGCCCATAATGCGGCGGGTCAAACGTGCCGCCAAGCACACCCAGACGCATCAGTCCGTCCACTCCAGCTCGGTGTCGCCGATAATGATGGTGTCGCCCTCCTGCACGCCCGCCTCGTGCAGTGCATCTGAAATGCCGAGCGCCCGCAGAATGCGCTGGAAACGCATCACCGCTTCGTCGTATTCCCAGTACGTCATCGCAGCGGCTCGCTCGATGCGCTCCCCAGTCACGCGGTAGATTCCGTCGCCAACGCGGAAGATGCGGAAAGGTTCGGGCTCGTCCTCCGGGCGGAAGACCGGCACCTCCTCGGGGGCCTCCGGCTCGGGAAGCTCGCCGTGCATGCGCGCCACGGCGTTGAGCAGGTCGCGTACACCCTGCTGCGTGACAGCGGATATCGCCATCACGGGGTAGCCGTGCTCTGTGATCACACGCTCAACCTCGGGCCAGCGCTCCTGGGCCTGGGGCAGATCGATCTTGTTCAGCACCACGATCTGGGGCTTCGTCGCCATGTCTTCGTCGAAGAGCGCCAGCTCGGCGTTGATCTGGACGAAGTCGCCGATGGGGTCCTCGCCCGCACCGTCGAGCATGTGCACCAGCATCCGCGTACGCTGGACGTGGCGCAGGAAGCTGTGGCCCAGCCCGACCCCGGCATGAGCGCCCTCGACGAGGCCGGGGATGTCGGCAAAGACCAGCTCGTAATCGCCAACCAGTGCCACACCGAGATTTGGCTGCAGCGTAGTGAACGGGTAATCCGCGATCTTGGGCCTGGCGGAGCTGATGACGGAGATAAGCGTGGATTTGCCCGCGTTGGGCACGCCGACGATGCCGACGTCGGCGATGAGTTTGAGCTCCAGCGTGATCCAGCGCTCCTCGCCGGGCTCGCCCTTCTCGCCCATGCGCGGCGCCTGGTTCGTCGAGGACTTGAAGCGCGCATTGCCACGCCCGCCTCTGCCGCCGCGGGCTGCGACGACACGCTGGCCTTCGTGGGTGAGGTCGGCGAGCAGCTCGCCCGTCTCGGCATCGCGGACCGTCGTGCCGGGCGGCACCTCGATCTCCAGATCGTCCCCCGCCGCGCCGAAACGGTTGAAGTTGCCGCCGGGGGTCCCCTGCCCCGCCCTGAAGTGGACACGCTTCTGGAAGGTCGCAAGGGTGTTCAGGCGCGGGTTGACGACGAGCACGACATCGCCCCCGCGGCCCCCATCACCGCCCGCCGGGCCGCCCCGCGGGACGTACTTCTCGCGGCGAAACGCCACGGCTCCCGCGCCGCCATCCCCGCCCTTGACGTAGATCTTCGCTTCGTCCAGAAACATAGCGTGCCAAGGATACCCAACAAGCAAGCGCCACGCTACTTGAGGGCAGCGTGGCGCTCGGTGTGCGTCATTCCGACTTTAGTGGTCCCGCTCTTTGACCATCGCGATGATGTCGCGCAGGTGATCCACTGCCTCGCTCTGTGGCAGACGATCCAGCGCGGCATGCGCCTGAACAGCCAGCGCCTCGGCCATCTGACGGCCTTCCTCGACCGCGCCGCCGGCAATCAGACGCCGCTTCATCGGCAGGAACGGGTCGTCGGCCTCGGCAACGGCAACTGCTGCCAGCGAGGCCTGCGTCTTTTCCCCGGCACCGTTCGGCCCCGGGCGTCTCACCGCCGCCGCGACGCCCTTGCCCTGCGCCTCATCCACGTGTGCCGCCTTGCCCATCAACCGCGGGTCGCCCGTCAGGTCGAGCAGATCGTCCACAATCTGGAAAATCAGCCCGACGTAGAAGCCGTACTCGCCCAATGTATCGACGATATGCTGCTCTGCACCGGCAAGCTGTGCCCCCAGCATCGCCGCCCCTCGGAACAGCGACGCCGTCTTCTTGGCGACGATCTCCTGGTACACCTCGCGGTTCAGCGAGTTGTCCTTCGCCGCAGCCGCTTGGAGAGTCTCGCCCTCGACGAGCGCAGTCGTAGCCTCGGCGAGCGTGATGTTGAGGTCGCCGTACGGCCCCATCAGCTCGTAGACCTTGGCAAACATGAAGTCGCCTGTTAGCAGAGCGAAGGTACGGCCCCACTTCTCGTTGATCGTGACACGCCCGCGCCGCATCGACCCGTGATCGTTGATGTCGTCGTGAACCAGTGTCGCCGTGTGAACCAGCTCGATGGCCGCTGCAATCGAAATCGCGTCTTCAAGGTCAACCCCACCCGCCGCCTCATAAGCGTAGAACAACACACGCGGCCGCACGCGCTTCCCGCCTGCTGAGATAATGTGCCGGCTGGCCTCCTGCAATACCCCGACATCGCTTGCGACCGCATCCATCATCCGCGCGTCGACAGCCCGCAGGGCGTCGTTAAGATCTTTCACTGCGACCTCCCCCAACTGGGGTCATTAGCGTCAATTACCAGTAGCGAGCGTAACTTTCAATATTTTCTAAACGGATTATACTTAACGGGCTAAACGCCCGCAAACGCCCTGGGCCGATTTTACGCAGCGTTAATCTTCTTTCTCGGGCGACATAGCCTGATACATCGCAAGCAGTTCGGTGAGCGCAGGCGGGTCGCTCCGCTGCACGAAAAACTCCAGCACAACCGCAGCAATCTGGAAGAACTCCTGCAGATCCTGGACGCGCGCGAGGTAGAATTCTGCCAGCTCGCGCTCCTCCTCGGACAGACGCGGGCGCGCCTGCTCCAGCCGCTGCGCGTTCTCGCCGAGAACAGAGAGAGCGACGCCGACTTCGCGTCGCTCGCGGCTCTCGATCACGGTGCGCGCCACTTTCCACAGATCGCTCTCCGCCTCGTAGTACTTGCGGCGATCACCCTTGACCCATACTTCACGCACCATACCCCATCGCTCCAGCGCGCGCATGTTCATGCTGACGCTGGCCTTTGACTTGCCTACAATCTCCTCCAGTTCATCCAGAGACAGAGGGCTCGGGCTCATCAGCAGCGCCCCGTACAGGTGCCCCATGACGGGGCTGAAGCCAAAAAAGTCGGTGAGCTGGCCCAGCCCGTTAATCATACTGTCGTTAACAGCCTGCAGTGTTTCATCCATATCGGTACTTTCTGAATAGATTGAAAGCTTATCGACTGATGATAGCCGATCACACACACGGGGGCAAGGCGGCTCAGCGCGAGCGCCCCTGCATTAGCAGATCAAACAGCAGCACGCCGATAAGAGAGATCAGCACGATGCACGTTATAGGCACCTGCCAGTATGTAAACCAGGCGGGCGACCAGAACGCCATGACGGCAAGGTTGGCGGTCAACACGATCAGCAGCGCCACGCCGATGCGCTTCAGCACCGGCAGCCACCGTGAGTTCACCGCCCTGCCCTACTCGTAGCGGAGGGCTTCGATCGGGTTGAGGCCCGCAGCCCGGTATGCGGGGTAGATGCCGAAGAAAACGCCAATCGCAGCGGAGACCAGCGTCGCGAGCAGGATGATGTCGAGGCTGACCACGGTGGTCAGGTCGTTGACCAGCCGCTCGGCCACGTACGCCCCTGCGATGCCGAGCGCAGTGCCGAACAAGCCGCCGACGACTGCCAGCAGCGTCGACTCGATCAGGAACTGGAGCAGGATGTCGCGTCGTTTGGCACCCACGGCCTTACGCAGCCCGATCTCTCGCGTGCGCTCCGTCACCGAAACCAGCATGATGTTCATGATACCAATGCCACCCACCAGCAGCGAGATCGCCGCGATGATACCCAGAAACAGCGTCACCGCGTTGGTGATCTGCGCCGCCGCCGAGAGAATGTCGTCCTGTGTGACGACCTGGAAATCATCCTCGTCCCTGAACTGGATGCCATGAGTCTCGCGCAGCACTTCGGTGATCTGGATCGCCGCCGCGTCCATGCGGTCCTCGGCGACCGCCTGTGCGACGATCGAGTCGACAAGGTACTCGCCTTCACGGCTGCGCCGCTGGAACAAACGGCGCTGTGCTGTCGAGAGCGGAACGAGCACCGTGTTATCCGCGTCTCCGAAGGAGCTGCCACCTTTCTCCTCGAGAATCCCGACCACGCGGAACGGTATGCCCTCAATGCGGATTGTCTGCCCGATCGGGTTCTCATATGCTTCAAACAGCTCTTCCACGGCTGTCTGCCCGAGCACCGCCACCCGCGCCTCGGACTGTACGTCGGCTGCTGTAATAAACGAGCCCAGCGTCACGGGGTAGTTGCGAACGCTTTCGAACTCCGGCGTCACGCCCTGAAGTTCTGTCGTGATCTCACGCCCGGCATACGTGACGGGCCGGAAGCCGTTGAGTATCGGGGCGAAGGCGAGTACGTCGGGAGTGCGGAACGGGTCTTGCAGCGCGGCGAGGTCGGCGTTTGAAATCCCCTGGCTGCCGCGCGTGCTGATCGGTCCGCTTGTGATGTCTGACCCCGGGGTGACCGGAAAGACAAACAGAAGGTTAGAGCCAATGGAGCTGAACTGCTCGTTGACGAACACGCCCAGCCCCCGCCCGATGGAGATGAGCACGATGACGGCGAAAATGCCGATGATGATACCGAGCATGGTCAGGATGCTGCGCAGCTTGTTCGAGCTGAGCCCATCCCAAGCCACGCGGAAGCTCTCGCCGAAGTTCACTGCTTGCCTTTCTCCAGCACGCCAAGCTGCACGAGTGCCTGGTCCGACGGTCGCTCAACTTCGCCCGCGCGATAGGGGTTCTCAACAGGGCGGTCGCCGACGATCCGGCCATCGCGCAGCACGATGATGCGATCCGTATGCTGTGCGACGAAGGGGTCGTGGGTAACGACGACGATCGTAATGCCCTGATTGTGATTCAGTTCCTGCAGTATGCGTAAAACGTCCGTGCCCGACTTGCTGTCGAGGTTGCCGGTCGGTTCGTCGGCCAGAATGATCGAGGGGTCGTTGACCAGTGCGCGGGCTACGGCACCGCGCTGCTG
>CAZDLX010000126.1:0-7970 GCA_964506005.1 uncultured Anaerolineae bacterium
CGTTCTCCAAACGCTGCATGTAGCGGCGGGTGGTGGATGGATCGGTGTGCCGCGCCAGAGTCTGCGTGGCCGTGAGGTCGCCTGTTTGCTCAAGCGTTGCAAGTACGAAGTAGTGCCGGAATGTCTGTGGCGAGATTGTCTGCTGCTTGCTCTCGAGTTCTGAACGCATGTCAGCGGGAAGCGCGGTATGCACCCACTCGTCGATGATGTTCGAGGCGGTCCATCGTGAGATAGGCAGAACGTTGGCACTGGCTCTTTTGTCATGCCGGGCGAAGAGAGGCAGCTTGCCGGGTTCTGGCTGGTGCTTCTGCTGCGAGTCCAGCTTGTGACGTGCGGCTAGATAGTTCTGGATGGCCAATGTACTACGAGTGGAAAGTGCCAGACGTATGCCATCGAGCTGCAGCGCGCCCGTATTCAGGTCAAGATGCTCGCGCTGGAGCTCGCAGATCTCCGACACTTTCAGCCCGGTTTCGGCCAGCACAAGGATAAAGGCTTTGTCGCGGAGTCTGCGGAGATAATCGCGCTCGCTGCTATCCTCTGTTGCCGGGATCGGCGTGGTGGCTGCGTATTCGATGATCGTGTTGATGGCGTCAGTTGGCGGGTCGGGAACCCGGTGCTGCTTGGGGCGGCGATTTTCACGCAGGTAGTCGGCGAGCTCTGTTGCACTGACTTCGGCCCAGCCGCGGGCCTCTACCACGGAGTAAAAATCGAGCACGGCACGTGAATACAGGTGCTCTGTCTCAACCGCCCGTTCAGTCTGGAGATAGGCCAGGTAGTCTCCTGCCCACCCTACCCCGAGCTCTGTGATGGGCGTTTGCTCGGGCTTCTTCTTGTGCTGATCTTTTAGCGTGTCGAGGAAGAGCTTAATGGCCTGCTGGTATGCGGCATTCATATGCACAGAAGCGGTCCGCTCGATCTCGGCGAGGTAGGAGTCGACAGCCTGCTGCAGCGTGAGGGGGTTCTTGTCGGTTTGGAGCGGCACAGGGTTTCTCCTTGCTGTCAGTTCACCCGGTTGGCGCGATTTTAGCACCGGCTGCCGAGTGCAACAAGCCGTGTAGGCTATGCAGTCCCCATACCGCGTTGTTCGTAGCGCGTAACCTTGTTTCGCATAGTCTAGTTGCATTCCAAGAAATGATAACGGAGTATGTGTTCACTGCCTGATAACTACACGAAGTGCGCGCCAGCGCGCATGTCGTTCTGCTGCGCAGCAGGCCTACGCTGCACGGAGTGGGCTGCACGGAGTCGAAACGGACCGGAGAATGGACACAGCATGAGAGGCGCCGAGATTGGGCAATATGGCGAGACCGCCCTACCCTGGCACATATAGGCGTCGAAGCAGTCTTTCTGTTCGTCGCTACACGAAAATCAGCGCCGGGTAATAATGTAGTCCTCGTACGTGCCGAGGTGTTCCCGCTCCAGCGTGCCTGTGAGCTGGGTATACTCCGCTGTGTGCTGCTCATCCTCCACAATCGCGAGGTTGTAAAAGCTGGAGATGAGCGCGCCCTGCGTGTACGGCAGCCGCACGACGACCCGTACCTGTCGAGCCGCCAGTAGCTCTTCTACTGCCGAAAGGAGAGCGTCGGTGCCTTCTCCTTTCAGCGCCGAGATGAATAGCCCGTCTGCGAAGCGCTCTCGCAGCATCTCAAGCTGCTCCGGTTCGTCCTGGCGCGCTAGGTCGGTCTTGTTGAACACCATGAGCACCGGGATATCCGTTATGCCGAGATCCTTGCCGAGTGTGTCCTCGACCACCTTGACATGCTGCATTACGTTCGGATGTGAGGCGTCAGACACATGCAGCAGGAGATCCGCCTCGGCGATCTCCTCCAGCGTGGCCCGGAACGACGCCACCAGTGAGGTCGGGAGCTTCTGGATAAACCCTACCGTGTCGGTAAAGAGCACCTCGCGGCCTGTGCTTAGCGGGACACGCCGCGTCGTCGGGTCCAAGGTCGCGAACAACTGGTCGGCGACATACACGTCTGACTGGCTCAGTCTGTTGAGCAGCGTCGACTTTCCTGCATTGGTATACCCGACCAGCGCCACTACCGGAATCCCGGCGCGGCGCCGCTGTGCCCGGTAGCGCTCGCGATGTGCGCGCACGCTCTCGAGCTCCTGCTTGAGGAATGCGATGCGCCGCCGGATCTCGCGCCGGTCGGACTCCAGCTGCGTCTCGCCGGGCCCGCGCAGGCCGACGCCAGCCGAGCCCCCGCGAGCCGCGCCCCCGCCCGCCTGCCTCGCGAGGTGCGTCCACTGGCGGGTCAGCCGCGGGAGGCGGTACTCGTACTGGGCGAGCTCCACCTGCAGAGCGCCCTCCCGTGTGTGGGCGTGCTGCGCGAAAATGTCGAGTATCAGAGCCGTCCGGTCGAGCACCGTCACCTCGTCGCCAAACGCCTGCTCAAGCTCGCGCTGGTGCCGTGGACTAAGCTCCTCGTCGACAATAACAACGTGCGCGTCGAGCTCCGAGATCCAGAACTTGATCTCCTCCACCTTCCCGCTGTGGATGAACGTCGCGGGGTCCGGCTTGGCGACACGCTGGTACGTCTGCCCTACGACCTGCAGCCCGGCTGTATCTGCCAGCAGTGCCAGTTCGCCAAGCGAATCCTCGACGTCGAGCACGCCCGGTGCCCCTTTAACCTCTAGCCCGACGAGAATGCTCTTTGACCTGTCTTCGACCGTCGGTAGTGTCACTTGGCGTCTATCTCCATCTCCAGGTGTGCCATAAAGCAGTGTATGTATGAATGGTTCATCATACCTGCATGACGAACTATCTGCCGTCCGCCGGATAGGCAGCGCCAGCTTCCAGAAATGCCTCCAGCACGCGCCCCACACGGGCAAGGCTCTCGGCACTCACCTTGTCGAGTGTATCTGCCACCGTGTGCCAGTACGGGTAGTCAAAGTCGATGATGTCAACCGCCGGAATGCCGCGCTCAAGAAACGGCGTATGATCGTCGATCATCGAGTACCCCGGAGCTGCAATGAACTGCTCTCCGTACCCGAGCTCGGCGGCAATGGCCCACAGATGGGCCTGGAGCGTCGCGTCGGAGGTCTGCTCCAGATAAAGCTGCTGGTCGGCATCGCCTACCATGTCCACGAGTACCAGATATTCTGGGTCGAAGTCCAGCTGCTCGACGAAGTAGCGCGAGCCTGCGATATACTCCCAGCCATCCAGGTGCCCATTATCCTCTGCGTCGAAGAAGACCAGCCATACCTCGCCCGGCACGGCATCCAGATCGACCACGCGCGCGAGCTCTAGCAGCACCGCGACCCCGCTGGCTGCGTCATTTGCGCCTGGGACCGGTGCCTCAGGGTTGTCAAGGTCCTGGTCGGCGCGCAGGCGCGTGTCATAATGCGCCCCGAACATAAACACCGGGCCGCCCGGTTCACCCGCGCGGGCTACGAGATTCTGTGCCGCGACTCCCTGGTATTTGAAGGGCTGCGTTTCGGTGTCCCAGCCGAGCTCTTCAAGAGCACTTAGAATGTAGGCCGCCGTCTGGCGCGATTCCTCCGACCCCGTCGGGCGCGGGCCAATATCCATCTGTGCGCGCACATGGTCCAGTGCGATGTCCCCGTCAAAGGCCAGCATCGCGCGGTCGGGGGTGGGCACCGCCGTTGGCGCAGGCATCGGAGTCGCTGGCGCTACTGTCCGCTCCGCCGCCACAGGCACCGGCGGAGCAGCGTCACCTGCCGCGGCCTGGCAGGCCACGACCCCAAAGCCGGCTAGAACCAGCAGCAGGAGGGCTTGCGCCGCAATTAGCCTCCCGCGCGTCTCAGGCATACCGCTCCGGCGTCGCCTGCGCCTCCAGGAAGGCAGCCAGCCTCTTCCGGCCGCGTGCAGCATAGGCCCCGTATCGCTCGCGCTTGTTGCGTACCGGCGGGTCAAGCGGCGGCAGGAGCCCGAAATTCGCCTTCATTGGCTGGAAGTGCTCTGCATCAGCCCTCACGACGTAGTGAGTGAGCGCCCCGAGCATGGTCTCCTCTGGCAGCACCCACAGGGGCTGGTTGTGCATCAGCCGCGCGGCGTTTACGCCCGCCAGCAGGCCGGTGCCTGCGTTTCCGACATACCCCTCCACGCCCGTGATCTGCCCCGCGAAGAACAGGTCGTCGCGTTCCAGGTACTGCATGGTCGGCTTCAGCAGGGACGGTGAATTCAGAAATGTGTTCCGGTGCATCTGGCCAAGCCGGACGAACTCGGCTTCTTCCAGGCCCGGAATCAGCCGGAGCACGCGCCGCTGCTCAGGCCAGCGCAGGTTGGTCTGGAAGCCCACGAGGTTGTACAACGTACCTGCCGCGTTATCCTGCCGGAGCTGCACGACGGCGTGCGGTCGCCTTCCGGTGCGCGGATCCCGCAGCCCAACCGGGCGCAGCGGCCCGAACGCGAGGGCTTCCGCACTCCGGCTGGCCAACACCTCGACGGGCAGGCAGCCTTCGAAGAAGTGGGGGTCCTCGCTCTCAAACTGTCGCAGCTCGATGCGTTCGGCAGTCGTCAGTGCCTCGACGAATCGCTGGTACTCCTCTTCCGTCATCGGGCAGTTGATGTAATCGCCCTCGCCTTCCCCGCGACCATAGCGGGCCGCGCGGAAGCAGATGTCCATGTTGATGGTCTCGACGCGGACAATTGGCGCAAGGGCGTCGTAGAAGTACAGGTAGTCCTCGCCGATCAGCTCGCTAATGGCATCCGCCAGCCGGCTGGACGTGAGCGGACCACTGGCGATGACCGTCGGTCCGGAAGGGATCTCCGTTGCCTCTTCACGACGCAGTTCGATGAGCGGGTGTGATGCAATGCGCTCGGTAACCCGCTCGCTGAAGGCCTCCCGGGCGACAGCGAGCGCACCACCGGCGGGGACCCGTGTCTCGTCCGCGCACGCCATGATCAGCGAGCCGAGCATACGAAGCTCTGCCTTGAGAAGCCCTGAGGCGCGGTCAGGCAGGTCTGAGCCCAGCGAGTTGCTACAGACAAGCTCGGCCAGGCCATCCGTTACATGCGCCGGCGTGGTCTTCTCGGGGCGCATTTCCCACAGCGTAACGGGTACGCCTCGCTCTGCTGCCTGCCAGGCGGCCTCACTGCCCGCCAGCCCTCCCCCGATCACATTTAGCCGAACCACGTCCTCTGCCACGCGTCTTGTCCCCTCACTCCAGACGAGCTCTGTCCTCAGGCCCTGCCCGTCGATTCTACCACATCGCCTGTGCGCCCCCTACCCCGGCCGCGGATCAGCGGCAACCTGTCCCTCATCGCTATACGAAGGGCCAGCGCGCCAGAAGTACAAGAGGCCGCAGTTGACTGCGGCCTCCCGAGCACAAACACCGGTTTGGGAGCTAGCCGGCTTCTGGAACGACGTCGGCAAAGCTGTAGCTCGCCGGCACGACAGCGTAAGCCACGCGCTCACCCGAGCCCAACGCGATGATCGACTCGCCGCGCGCATAGCGGTCAAGACTGGGTGCCAGGCAGAACCGCATATACTTGGGCTTATTCTTCGTCGTCACGGCAATCAGGTTGTCATTGCCCATGCCCAGCGCTGCCGCGGCGAGGCTTTCGCCGGCCTTCAGCCGCGTCGCGATCACACCTTGCCCGTAACGCCCCTGCGTTGGATAGTCGTCGGCCAACGTGCACTTCGCCAGGCCATCCTCGGTGATGATCCAGACGTTTGCCTTTGGCCGGGCAACCATCATGCCAACCACATGATCCTTCCTACCGCCGAGCTTCACACCCTTCACGCCGCCCGCCTGGAGACCCATTGGGCGGATTTCTTCCTCCTTGAACCGGATGGCGTAGCCTTCCGCTCGCACCAGAATAATCTCGTCATTACCTGTAGTCCACGCGGCCCAGCCGAGAGCGTCGCCGTTCAGGCCCATCACTGTAAAGGGGCGGGCACTGAGGCCCGGCAGGTCGGCGAATGCAACCCGCTTCACCATCCCTCCGACTGAAGCTAGGAGCAGATAGCCTTCCTCCGCCTGCATCCCCGGCGGCATGCTGAGCGCCGCGACGACCTCGTGCGCCGCGTCGAGGGGCGCCAGGCTGTTGAACGGCACCCCAGACTGGTAATCGGCAGCCTGCGGAAGCTGGTGCACCGGCACGGTTGCCGCCGTCCCGTCAGACGTGAAGAGATAGAGCGTCTCGCCAACCCCCGCAGACAGCATCAACCGTGGCGGGTCTTTTACCGTCGTCGTCACCTTCGGCTGGTCGTCGTTTACCGTGCGCGAGAGCCGCCCGCTGGCCGTCAGCGTGACCCAAACGCGCTCGTCGGGCAGCAGCTCAGTCAGGGTCAGCGACGCACCCTTTGACCCGGATACGATCATCGTGCGGCGCGGGTCTGCATAGCGCTGCTTGATAATAGCAAGCTCCTCCTTGATGACATCACGCATCATCTGGGGGCTTTTGAGGAGCTTCTGCAGATACTTGATGAGGTCCTTTTTCTCCTTGTACTCATCTTCGATCTTTTTGCGCTCAAGCGCCGCCAGACGGCGCAGCGGCATGTTGAGAATGGCCTCTGCCTGGATCTCGCTCAGCTTGAACTTCTTCTGCAGGTTCACCCGCGCCGTTTCGACCGTACGCGAACGGCGAATGGTGTCGATCACTTCGTCCAGGTGGTCGAGCGCCGTGAGGTAGCCCTCCAGGATGTGCGCGCGCTCCTTGGCCCGTGCAAGGTCATACTCGCTGCGCCGCCTGATGACGACAAAACGGTGCTCCAGGAACACCCGCAGCGCCTGCTTCAGCGAGAGCAGCCGCGGCTCGTCGTCCACAAGCGCCAGCATAATAATGCTGAAAGTCTGGCGCATTGGCGTCTGCCGGTAGAGTTGATCCAGCACTTCATCCGGGTCGACGGTGCGGGTCAGGTCGATGACGATGCGCATTCCCTGGCGGTCACTCTCGTCACGCAGGTCGGTCAGGCCCTCGATTTTCTCGTCACGCACGAGCTGTGCGATGCGCTCCAGCAGGTTGGTCTTGTTCGTCTGGTACGGCAGCTCGGTGATAATCAGCCGGTTGCGGTTGCGGCTGAGCCGCTCGACGTGCACCTTGGCCTGCACGGTGATGCGGCTGCGCCCCGTCGCGTAGCCCTGCACGAGGTTATCCGTCTCGTCGTCGTCGTGATGGCGGAAGATCACGCCGCCGGTCGGGAAGTCGGGCCCCTTAATGAACTGCATGAGGTCGGGAAGCCCGACTTCGTCGAGCCGCCCCCAGTTGTCCAGCATGTAGGCAAGTGCCTCACATACTTCGCCGAGATTGTGTGGCGGGACGCTGGTGCTCATCCCGACTGCGATGCCCGACGACCCGTTCACCAGCAGGTTGGGGATAGCCGCGGGCAGCACGGCGGGTTCGAGCAGGCTCCCATCGAAGTTCTCGACGAAGTCGATGGTGTCCTTCTCAAGATCCTGCATCATGTCGAGGCCGGCATTCCACATGCGGGCCTCGGTGTAACGCATCGCCGCCGCGTTATCGCCGTCGATAGAACCGAAGTTGCCCTGCCCGTCGACCAGCGGATACCGCATCGAGAAATCCTGCGCCAGGCGAACCATGGCATCGTATACGGCGGCGTCGCCGTGCGGGTGGTACTTGCCGAGCACCTCCCCGACGATACGCGCACTCTTGCGGTACGGGCTGTCAGGCCGGAGGCCCATGTCGTACATCGCGTACAGAATGCGCCGGTGCACGGGTTTCAGGCCATCACGCGCGTCTGGCAGAGCGCGACTGACGATGACGCTCATCGCATAATCGAGATACGCCGCTCGCATCTCCGAATCAATGTCAACCTGGCGAACGGTGCCAACGTCCATTCAACATCTCCCTCGACTGACTCAATGGTCGCAAAGAACTCGCAGCTGGTCCGGCTATGGATGATAATGGACACTCGGCGCGGCTGTCAATCACAACGCGCCTCATGATACCTGCTCATTTGTTCTAGCCCTGCGACCCTCGAATTGTAATGCAATTGTTGAATAATGGCAACACAGATCTGCCTTCCAGGTTGCAGCGCCCG
>CAZDLX010000126.1:8070-10894 GCA_964506005.1 uncultured Anaerolineae bacterium
CCGTCAACCGCAGCGGTTTAGTCGTCGCCGGGTTCGAGGTACTCCTCGTCGTAGTCCTCGTCGAAGTCGTCAATACTCATCTCGCCGACAGGTTCCGCATCGTACTGCGGTTCGGCAGCCAGCCGCGACGAGATGAAGGCCTCAGCCATCTCCTCGGCATGGCGTTCGAGCATCGCACCGCGGTCTTCTTTATAGCGGTGGAAGCCCGTACCCGCCGGGATCAGCTTGCCTATGATCACGTTCTCCTTTAGGCCGATGAGCGGGTCCTCCTTGCCGGCGATTGCCGCACCCGCCAGCACCTTGATGGTGTGCTGGAAGGACGACGCCGACAGGAAGCTGTCCGTGCTCAGGGCCGCCTTTGTGATGCCGAGCAGCACGGGCTGCGCCGTTGCCGGCGTCCCGCCGCGCGCCGCAATCTTCTCGTTGATCTTCAGCAGCAGCAGCCGGTCGATCATCTCGCCCGGCAGCAGCTCGGTGTCGCCGCTGCGCGTAATCTGCACCTTAGAGAGCATCCGGCGGATGATCACCTCAAAGTGCTTGTCCGAGATGTTCACGCCCTGCTGGCGGTACACGTTCTGCACTTCCACCAGCAGGTAGTGCATCACCGCGTTCGCGCCGAGGATCTTCAGGATGCGGTGCGGGTTCTTTGAGCCCTCCGTGAGCGGATCGCCCGCCTTGACGAAGTCGCCGTCCCGCAGCCGGTGGATGCCACCTTCCGCGTCGTGCATCTCCACGAGCCGGGCCGCGCTCGGCAGCTCGTACTCGCGCTCATCACGCTGCTCGTAGGCCACGCGCAGGGCGTTGCCTTCGACGGATACTCTGCCCTGGTACGGCGACGCGAAGATCTCTTCGCCGCGCTGCGCCAGCGGGTCGCCGACGTTGACCTCTGCGCCATCCTCTACTAGCAGGTCCCACTCGCTGATGTCGTAGTCCTCGTAGAGTACGTCGGAGTCCGTCACGCTGATGTAGCGGATTCCGTCGCGTTCGTACAGGTGAACCACCCCGTCGATATCCGAGATGATGGCTTCACCACGCGGCTTCTTCCTCGCCTCGAAGATCTCCTCGACGCGGGGCAGGCCTGTCGTGATGTCGCCGCGCTCTTCAGCCGCACCACCCGTATGGAAGGTCCGCAGCGTGAGCTGCGTGCCCGGCTCGCCAATCGACTGTGCGGCAACGATACCGACCGCCGACCCGATGTCGACCAGATCGCCCCGGCCAAGGTCGCGGCCATAGCAGAGCTGGCACAGGCCGAAGGTCAGCTCGCACGTCATTGGCGAGCGTACCAGTACCTCGGGCACACCCGTGCGCTGGATCGTGTCGGCAGCCACCTCGTCGATGATCTCATTACGATCGACGATAATCTCGCCCGTCTCCGGGTGTGGCACCGCTGACGCGGCGACACGGCCAACCACACGCTCGTACATCGTCTGCCCGGACACCGGCTCTGACGTCTTGATCCAGACGCCTGCATGAGTGCCGCAGTCGTGCGTGTTGATGATCATGTCCTGCGCCACGTCCACGAGACGCCGCGTCAGATAGCCCGCGTCGGCCGTGCGCAGCGCGGTGTCAGCCAGACCCTTGCGCGCACCGTGCGTGCTGATGAAGTACTCCAGCGCCGTCAGACCCTCACGGAAGTTGCTCAGAATGGGTAGGTCGATGATACGGCCCGACGGGTCCGCCATCAGACCGCGCATGCCGGCAAGCTGCGTGATGGGCCCCAGGCCGCCCTTCGTCGCACCCGAGTCGGCCATGATCGCCACGCTCGAGTAGTCGTCGAGCGTCGACTGCACCGCATCCTCGATACGCTGCTTGGCGCTCGTCCACTGGTTGATGGTCGCCTGGTAACGCTCTTCGTCGGTGAGACGCCCGCGACGGTACTCCCGGTCGATCTGGCTCACCGCGTTTGAAGCCTCGTCAAGGATGGTGACGCGCTCCTCAGGCACGGTCAGGTCGTCAATCGCGATCGTCGCGCCCGAGTAAGTCGCATACTTGAAGCCCAGGTCCTTGATCGCGTCGACCACGTCGACGGTGATCTCCGCGCCGAAGCGCGTGTAAATCTGCCCGACAAGCTGGTTGACGCCCTTCTTGTCGAGCGTCTGGTTAACCCAGCGAACCTCATCCGGCAGGATGCGGTTGAAGATGCACCGGCCCACGGTCGTAACCGTCGGCTCGGCGGGCTGCTCCATCGTATCGCCGTCGTAGATGCGGCGCACGACGATGGGAGTGTGCAGCTTAACCTGGCCGAGCAGGTACGCCGTCTCGACCTCGTCAATGTCGTTGAAGGCGCGCAGGTTTTCGCGGTTCGCGCCGTCAACCTGCCAGTCCGGGTTCTCCATCGTCAGGTAGTACACACCCAGCACCATGTCCTTGCTGGGCCCCACGATGGGCGCGCCGTCGGCAGGCTTGAGCAGGTTGCGCGTGCTGAGCATTAGCTCGCGCGCCTCTTCCACCGCTCGCTGAGACAGCGGCACGTGAACGGCCATCTGGTCACCATCGAAGTCGGCGTTGAACGCCGTACACACCAGCGGGTGGATCTGGATGGCCTTACCCTCGACAAGCTGGGGCTCGAACGCCTGGATACCCAGCCGGTGCAGCGTCGGCGCGCGGTTCAGCAGCACGGGCCGCTCCTGGATTACCTCCTCCAGGACCTCCCACACCGACGACTCCTCGCGCTCGATGATGCGCTTGGCGCTCTTCACGTTAGACGCGTAGTTGTACTTGACCAGGCGGCTGATGACGAACGGGCGGTAAAGCTCCAGCGCCATCGTCTTCGGCAGGCCGCACTGGTGCAGCTTGAGCTTCGGGCCGATGACGATCACCGAAC
>CAZDLX010000127.1:0-8779 GCA_964506005.1 uncultured Anaerolineae bacterium
GGACGGGACGATTGAAGCGTTGACGCAGGCCTGGTTCAACGCGCCGTATTGAGGGATTAGTCGTCCTCCCAGTCGTCGAGTTGCAGGCCTTCAACCCGGCTGAATTCTCTGACGTTATTAGTCACGAGAATCAAGCCGTTGGCAACAGCAATTGCCGCGATCATCAGGTCATTCGGGCTAATTGGCGTTCCTCTAGCTTCCAACTGCACCCGGACAGACCCATATATCTCTGCGGCCCGGTCGTCGAACGGCAGTGACGTGAAGCGATTGAGAAAAAGCTGCTGGCGAGCAAGAGTTCGCTCTGGCTGGTTGCTCTTCCGCGCTCCGTAGAACAGCTCGGCCTTGACCACCGAACAGACCGCAATGTCCTCAGGGACGAGGCTCGCCAGCTTCCGAATAATCGACTCCGAGCGCCGGTTCAAGTGCCGGATGCAGGTGTTCGTGTCGAGCAGATACTTCATTCGACGGGCTCGCGTGTCTCGTAGTCGCCCTGAGGCGGGCGCGTTATCGGATCGTCTGCCAGAATGCCCGCCGTCCGTTCCAGAAAGCTCAGCCACTCATCTTGCTCGGTCTGCTCGCCCAGCGGTTGAACGACCAGAACCACGTCGAGCTCAGTGTTGACAACGCCGACAGGCACCTGGAGCCTGAGAATTCCGTCTTCCCCAACGCGCGACTGCACACGTATCGTTTCCACTGCCAACCCTCCCCTGCTAGCCCTTCTGCGTCCGTATTATACGCCTCGACTTGTGCATCCCCTACTCAAACTGCACTTCGATCCACGTGGTGCGGCCCGCCTGCACGAACACCTGCTGCTTGTAGATCTTCGTGCCGGAGTTCATCGAGACCTCGTACCAGCCCTCCGGCAGGTCGCCGTAGGTGAAGTTCTCGCCGAACACGTCGTCGGGGATGATGTCCTCGCTGTCAGTGTACGTCACACCGTAGCGCGGCATATCCGCCCCCTGCAGGATGATCACTACGTCGGGAACAGGCTCGCCGTCCGGCCCGGTGACGCGCCCCGCCAGCGTGCCATAGTCGATGAACGGCGCTATCCACAGGTCGGGGTTGCGCAGGCTGCCGGGGAAGTTCAGCGGGTCGCCGACCCGCACCTCGAAGTGCAGGTGGGCGCCGCCGCTGGCGATGCCCGTCCCCCCGACCGCACCGATGCGCTGGCCCGACACCACCCGGTCGCCGGTTTCGACATTGACCAGCGACAGATGGCCGTACAGCGCGTACAGCGGCTCTTCGTTGTACGCCATGTCGAACTGCAGAACAATCAGATTCCCGTAGTAGCCGGCATGCGGCCCAAAGACCTGCGTCTCATCCGTGCCTGCGTAGTATACGGTGGCGTCCTCGGCGGCCAGCACAGGCGTCCCCGCCGGGTTGAAGAACTCGACCCCGGTGTGCGGCGGCAGCCGGCCCTCGCCTGTGCTGCCATAAGGGTACGTACGATCCACGTAATTGCGGTACTCCAGCCCGATGGGCCGGTGCAGCCAGTAGTGATCCGCCAGCAGCACGCCGGCCTCGCGGTGCGGGGTCGGCGTGGCGGTCCCGGCGGGCGCAGTCGGCGTCGGCGCGACGGTTGCTGTCGCGGTCGGCGGCTCGGAGGTCGCCTCCACAGCTGGCGCGCCGGGTGTCACCGCCGCTGTCTCGACGGCCCCCGCCTGCGGCGTGCAGCCCGCAGCGAGCAGCACGGCAGCGAACACGCCGAGCGCGAGGAGAGGAGGGCGCAGCCTGCGTGGCATGCCGCTTATCTGAGCCCCGTCCTCGCCTCGACTGCCGCCAGTACCGCCTCAACCCGTTCGCGCCCGCGCTCGCGCAGCTCGTTCACCGCCGCACGCAGCCGGTCGGCTTCGGACTGATTCGCCAGCCCGTCGACGTTGATCAGCACGTTCAGCGCCGCCGCTTCCATTGCCGCGCGGGCCATATGCGCCCCGCTTGCCGCGTCGCTGGCGGCGTTGATGTTGCCGTGCTCGGCCACGACGAGAAGCTGCTCCAGCGTCTCGACCGCGCCGCGCACCGTCGCCAGCGGAACCTCAGCGGCGTTCAGCGTCGCATCCTCGATGGCCTGTGGGCGGGCGGGGTCCTGCTTGTCGAGCCGGAAGGCAGCCAGCACGCCCTCGAAGGCCTGGCTGTCCGCGTCGATCAGCCCGGTAAGCTCGCCTCGCAGCGTGTCCGCCGCGGCAGCGGCTTCCGCCATCCGCTCTTCGACCTCAGCATACTTCTTCTTGCCCATCGTCGTAAGAGCCACCATGCTGGCCAGCGCCGCGGAGAGCGAGCCCGCCAGCGCCGCCGCCGCGCCGCCGCCCGGCGCAGGGTCACCGGAAGCCAGCGCGCTGATGAAATCGTCCGGCGCGAGGCGTCCGTCCTCGTGCCGCTTGACCTGCCGCTCCAGGATCTGCCCCTCGTCGTCGAACAGGTCGAGCTGCAGGTACCACTGCGCGGCGTCGAACAGCGCCTGCTCGGGGATGAGGCCGATCAGCTCCGCATAGGCGATCTGGCACCCGTAGCGCGCCGCCTCCCGCCGGATCATCTCCTGCACGCGGTGGATCGGCGTGTGCGTGTAGTCGGTCAGGTTCATCGAAACCTGCGCCCGCCCGTCCACGAGCAGCCCCAGCGCCTTGACGTAGCGCAGCCCGCCGCCGGAGTGCCGCACCGCCTTCGCGATGGCCTTCGCCACCTCGACGTCGTCCGTGTTCAGGTAGACGTTGTAGGCGATGAGCGGCGCGCGCGCCCCAATCACCGTCGCGCCCGCCGTGCCGAGCTCCGCCGGGCCGAAGTCGGGTGCGCGGTCCGGGTCGCTGCTGATAGCCTCGCGCAGTCCCTCGTACTCACCCTGGCGCAGCACGGCGAGGTTCTCCCGTTCGGAGCGGGTGGCGGCGCGCTCGTAGAGATACACAGGGATACCCAGCTCGTCGCCCACGCGCTGGCCCACGCGCTGCGCCATCGCGACGCACTCTTCCATCGTGACGCCGCGGATCGGCACGAAGGGCACCACGTCCGTCGCGCCGATGCGCGGGTGCGCGCCGCTGTGCTGAGTCATGTCGATGAGCTCTGCCGCCGTGCGGATCGCCTCGAACGCCGCCTGCTCGACGGCTCCCGGCGCGCCGACGAAGGTGAGCACCGACCGGTTGTGATCGGCATCAGAGCTGAAGTCCAGCAGGGCAATTCCTGGCACACGGCGAACGGCGTCGCTGATCTGTTCGACGATCTCCGGCCTGCGGCCCTCGCTGAAGTTGGGAATGCACTCGACCAGGGGTTTCACGTCGGAATCTCCTTGCTAAGTCACCCGGTTCAGCCGGGCAGCCGGGCGGATTATAGCCTTTACGCCGCCGAGCCCACAACCTCACCCCCAGGCCACGCTGTGGTCGACCGCCATTTGCTCTTTAACAATTAGTCTGGCAACTGGAGTCATGCTCGTTGCACAGAACCCCCTCCGCCCAGCCCTGCGGGCCGGCCACCTCCCCTTGTAAGGGGGAGGTCAACCGCGCGGCGACAGCGTCGCGGCGCGGTTGGATGGGGGTTCAAGCGTTGCCGTACTCATTCCTTAATCTTCATCAGGCGGTCGTTGTAGATGCGGTCTACCAGCCCGCCCAGGCCCCGCCGCTTGAACCCCACTTCGGCGATCCAATATACTCAAAGGCGGACAGGCTCAACCCCGTGAGCCGCGAGTAGAGAGGGAAGCAACATGAAACTGAGTGGCAAGCGAATTGCCGTTCTGATCGAGCAGGAGTTTGAGGACCTTGAGTTCTGGGTGCCGGTGATGCGCCTGCGCGAAGAAGGCGCGGAAGTGGTCGTCGTGGGCACCGGCAGCGCCGACAGCTACAAGGGCAAGCATGGCCTGCCTGGCAAGCCGGACACCACCGCCGGGGAGGTTAGCGCCGCCGAGTTCGACGCGATTGTCGTGCCGGGCGGCTGGGCCCCCGACAAGCTGCGCCGCTACAAGCCCGTCCTCGACCTCGTCAAGGGCATCTACGACGATGGCAAGATCGTCGGGGCCATCTGCCATGCCGGGCTGGTGCTGATCTCGGCGGGCATCATCCAGGAGGGCCGCCCCTCGACGGGCAGCCTGGGCATCAAGGACGACCTGCTCAACGCGGGCGCGACCTGGCGCGACGAGCCGGCCTTCCGCGATGGCCAGATCGTATGGGGCCGCGTCGTCGAGGACATCCCCGATTTCAGCCGGGAGCTGGTCGCCGCGCTGGCAGGGGAGTCGTCGCCCGCCGAAGAAGCCGGGGAGCAGGCGGCGGTCGCGAAGTAGAGACTCGCCGCCACGTGGCCCGGCAATGAATTGCCGGGCTACCTGCAATCGTCCCCAAAGGGGACGATTTCCGCTGCCGAACCATTGTGCGCTACACCAACCCGCCGCAGGCGGGCCAGAGCACAGCTCTGGCTGTCCCCGGAGGGGACAAGTTTACATAGCCGGACAATGAATTGTCCGGCAAAAAGGGGCGGGTCTATCGATGCTTTGCATCACGACCCGCCCCTACCCATCTGTGCCATCCGTAATCTGTGGCCTTACGTCGTCGGCGCGAAGCGCACGACCGTCACGCCCTCGCCGCCCTCGCTGCCCGGCGCGCTCTCGTAGCTCTTCACGAGCGGGTGCCCGCGCAGCAGCTCCTGCACGGCGCGGCGCAGCGTCCCCGAGCCCTTACCGTGTACGATCCGCACCCACGGCAGCCCCGACAGATACGCCTGGTCGAGGTACTCCTCCACACGCGGCAGGGCGTCCTCGCGCGTCATGCCGATCAGGTGCAGCTCCAGGCCGGGGCTCTCGGGCCGCGGGCGGCGCACGCCGCTCATGCCGCGCTCGGACTCCGGCTGGCGCTTCTTCTTGCGGCCCACATACTCCAGCGTATCGGCCCGCACCTTCACGCGGAACGTGCCGACCTGCACCTCGACCTCGCCGCCGCCGTCCGCCGAGATGACCTCGCCTTCGGCGCTCAGCGAGGGCACGAAGACGCGGTCCCCAACGCGCAGCTCGCCCGGCGCGCGCGGCGCTTCTTCCTCGCGCGGCTGCGGCTTCTCTGGCTGCTTCGCCGCTTTCTTCACCGGCTCCTGGATCACCTCGTCGAGCGCGCCCGCCGCCTGCTCGATTTCAGCCAGCCGCTCGCGCGCCTCCGCCGACTCCTTCTGCAGGCTGGGCGGGATGGCCCGCAGCAGCCGCTTCAGCTCGCGGACCTCCTCGCGCACGGTTTCAAGCTCCTGGTCAGCCTGCCGGCGGGCCTCTTCGATGATGGCTGCTCGCTCCTGCTCGATGTTGTCCAGCCGTTCCTGCAGCCGGTCGCGCAGGATCTGCGCGTCGCGCTCGGCGCGGTTCATCCGGCTCTCGGACTGTCGCGCCTCCTCCCGCGCCCGGTGGATCTCGTCTAGCAGATCGTCCGCCGCGAGGTCTTCCGCCCCGACGTAGCCCCGCGCCATGTCGAGGATGTGCGCGGGCAGCCCCAGCCGCTGCGCGATCAGGATCGCGTTGGAGCGCCCCGGCAGACCGATGATCAGCCGGTAGGTCGGTGCGAGCGTCTTTACGTCGAACTCGACGCTGGCGTTGACCACGCCCGGCGTGCTGTGCGCATACAGCTTGAGCTCCGGGTAGTGCGTGGCGACCAACGTCGTCACGCCCCGCGCCAGCAAGTCGTTGAGGATCGCCCGGGCGATGGCCGCGCCTTCTGTCGGGTCGGTGCCCGCGCCCAGCTCGTCGAGCAGCACCAGCGACTTCTCGTCCGCCCGTTCGAGGATCTGGATGATGTGCGTCATGTGCGCGGAGAACGTGCTCAGCGACTGCTCGATGCTCTGTTCGTCGCCGATGTCGGCGTAGACCGCCTCGAACACGCTCAGCCGCGACTCGCTCGCCGCCGGGATGTGCAGCCCGCACTGTGCCATCAGCACCATCAGGCCGACGGTTTTCAGGCTGACCGTCTTGCCGCCGGTGTTCGGCCCGGTGATGACCAGCACGAACGCCCCGTCTTGCAGCACCGCGTCGATGGGCACCACAGCCTGCGGGTCGATCAGCGGGTGCCGGGCGCTGTACAGCTCAATGGTGCTGCCGGGGAAGCGGTCCTCGTCGAACGGCACCAGCTCCGGCGCGTTGCCGCGCAGCGCCGCCGCGTACTTCGCCTTGGCAAACGCCGCGTCGAGCTGCGCCAGCGCCTCCACCGACCACACGATCGGGTCGGCGTGCTCCCCGACGAGCAAACTCAGCTCGCGCAGGATGCGCTGGATCTCGTCCTGCTCGGCGACGGTCAGCTCGCGGATGCGGTTGTTGATCTCGACCGTCGCCTCGGGCTCGACGTAGATCGTCGCACCCGACGCCGACTGGTCGTGCACGATGCCCTTGATGCGCCCTCGCGCCTCGGCCCGCACGGGGATCACGTAGCGCCCGCTGCGCTGCGTGATCAGGGCTTCCTGCAGGTAGGGCACATAGCGGCTGCTCTGGATGATGCCCTGCAGGCGGGTGTGCAGCCGGTCCTGCTGGACGCGCAGATCGCGGCGGATGTTCGCCAGCGCCGGGCTGGCCGAGTCCTGCACCTCGCCCTGCTCGCTGATCACGCGGTTGATCGCCGCCACCACCGGCTTGCCCTCGTACAGCGCCTCCGCGACCTGCCCCAGCAGCGGGAAGCGCTCGGCAACCTTCTCGATGGTCTTCTTCAACGCCTCGCTCGATTGCAGCGTGGCCTTGATCTCAAGGAAGTGCTCGGCCTGCAGCGTGATCTCGCGCTCGGCCCGCCGCGCGTACGAGCGCACGTCACGCGCCCCGCCGATGGTGAGCTGGCTGTTCTCCTCGAGAAGCTGCCGCGCCTCGGTCGTCTCCTGCTGGCGGCGCTGCGCCTCGGCGAGATCGGAGGTCGGCGTGAGCGCTTCGAGCAGCTCGCGGCTGGCCGAAAACGCCGCGTACTCCGCCAGCCGCGCGAGGATCTTGTTCAGTTCAAGCTTCGTTAGAGTTTTCGCGTCCATCCTGGGTCGCTTCCGTTACGGCATAAGCCCCCACCGCCCGGCGTTCCACGCCTGGGAGGAGGGGCTCGCCATACCATACGCTATTCGCGCTGGGCGATAAGCCATAGGCCATATGCAATATGCCATATGCAATATGCTATACGCCCTATTCTAACATGCGTTCCCTCAGTCGTCGCGATCCAGCTCCTCAAACGGCACCGTCATGCCGAGGATGTTCCAGCCCGCATCGACGTAGAGCACCTGCCCGGTGACGCGCTGCGAGAGGTCCGAGCACAGGTAGAGTGCCGCATCGCCTACGTCCTCCTGTGACACCGTCTCCCGCAGGGGCGCGACCGCGTCGTGGTAGCCCAGCATCTTGCGGAAGCCCGCCACGCCCGACGCCGAGAGCGTCTTGATCGGCCCCGCCGAGATCGCGTTGACGCGGATGCGCTTCGGCCCGAGGTCGTGCGCCAGGTAGCGCACGCTCGACTCGAGCGCCGCCTTGGCCACGCCCATCACGTTGTAGTGCGGCATCACCGCGACGCTGCCGTAATACGTCAGCGTGACGATTGAGCCGCCGTCCGGCATCAGCGGCTCGGCGCGCTGCGCCAGCGCCACAAGCGAGTACGCGCTGATCTCCAGCGCGGTCTTGAACCCCGACCTGCTGGTGTCCACAAACCGCCCGTCGAGGTCCTCGCGCTCGGCGAAGGCGATCGCGTGCACCAGCACGTCGATTTTGCCGTGAGTTTCCGTGACCTTCTCAAACACCCGGTCGATGGCCGCGTCGTCCGTCACGTTGCACTCTTCGACAACCTTCGCGCCGACGCTCTCGGCCAGCGGCCTGGCACGTCGCTCCAGCTTCGGGCTCGCGTAGCTGAAGGCCAGCTCCGCGCCCTCCCGGTGCAGCGCCTGCGCGATGCCCCACGCGATCGAGTACTTGTTCGCCACGCCGAAGATCAGCGCGGTCTTCCCCTCAAGCAAGCCCATCGTCTACTCCTCACTCACTGGTAAAGGCAGAAAAAGAAGCTAGTCCACAGACGGCACAGAGAACGGAACCGCTGCCCCTGGGCGCAGCAGTGCTGCGCCCCTACCTGCCCCGCTCCCGGAAGCGCCTGCCGAACTGGGAGAGGGGGAAAGGTCCACTAATGACACGAATTACATTAACTTGTCTGTTTTCATTCGTGCTATTCGTGTCATTCGTGGATCAATATATCTTTTCTGTGCTATCTGTGTCATCTGTGGACTCACCCACCCCTCGACACGTACGGGTTGCTGCGCTCCCAGAAGCGCCAGGGCTGGCTGAACCACGGCTCGGGCACGTTCAGGCCAATGCGCGGCCCGGTCGCCACGGCGTCGTCGGGCAGCGGCTCGCCCGTTTCGAAGCGCAGCGGGCTGCCCGGCGCGGTCACGTCCAGCCCGTGCAGCGACCGGTCGATGCCCAGCGCCATCGTCAAGCGCCCCGGCCCGCTCGTCCACTCCGTCTGCCGCCGCCCGTCGCGCTGCGCGGCCATGTAATCTAACCCCTCAACCGGCTCGACGGCACGCAGCAGCACCGCCGCGGGGTAGTCCACCCCCGGCGGCTTGGCGACCACGTTGAGCAGCCAGTACATGCCGTAGATCAGGTAGATGTAGCTCACCCCCGGCGTCCCGAACATCACCGCGTTACGCGGCGTCGGGCCCCGGTAGCCGTGCGAGGCCATGTCGCCCCAGCCCGTGTACGCCTCGCACTCCACCACGCGCCCGGCGACCCGGTAGCCGTCCACCTCGTGCACGAGCATCTGCCCCAGCAGGTCCCGCGCCACGTCAAGGGTGTCTCTCTCGAAGAATTCGCGCTGCAGTTGTGTCATGAAGG
>CAZDLX010000127.1:8879-10872 GCA_964506005.1 uncultured Anaerolineae bacterium
CGGCGTCGGCGACGATGATCACCACGCTGTCGCGGATCAGGTAGGCCGTGCCGTCGCCGGTTGTGATCACGTCCCGGCCCGCCGCGTCGCCCTGGATGACCTTATTGCCGGCGATCCTGTCGCCCGTCACGATGTCCACTTCTGGCGGATCGTCGCTTCCCGTACCAGCCTTTTCAAGCACGGTCAGCAGGGCGTCCACCTTCTCCTGGTTTGGCGTGCTCGGCTCGACGGCGCCGCGCTCCCAGCGAGATACCGAGCTGCGAGACACGCGCAGCATCTCCGCGACGAAGGCCTGCGACCAGCCCCACAGGCGGCGCAGCCGCTTCAACTGTTCGATCATGTCGCACTCTGCCTGTCAGGAACCCGCCGGAACAAAGACTATGCCGGGGCGGTGAAGCGGCTGTCGTAGGCGACGGTGCAGCGCAGCCCCTCGTGTAGATCGACCTTCGGCTCGAAGCCGAGCAGCCGCCGCGCCCTGCCGAGGTCGGCACACATGCGCTGGACGCCCCCGCTGCGGTCGCGGTTGTACAGCGGGTCGAGCCGCCGCCCCACCACCTCGCCGACCACGCCGACGACCTCGTTAATGCTCGTCTCGGTGCCGCTGCCGATGTTGATCACCTGCCGGTCGACGTCCGGCGCGGTCGCCGCCGCGACGAGCGAATCGACCACGTCGTCGATATACACGAAGTCTCGCGTCTGGCTGCCGTCGCCGAAAAGCACAATCGATGCGCCGCTCTGCGCCGCCTTGATAAAGCGCGGGATGACCGGCGCGTGCGAGGCGGGAAGCTGCTGGCCCGGCCCATAAGCGTTGAAGATGCGCAGCGAAACCGTCTCGATACCCCACAGCATGCCGATGGTCCGCACGTACGTCTCGGCGGCGAACTTGCTCACCGCGTACGGTGAGTCGGGTTCGGGGACGAGGTCTTCACGCAGCGGCTGCTCGCGCTGGCTGCCGTAGACCGTGCCCGAGGAGGCCAGCACCACGCGCTGCACCCCGGCGTCGCGCATCGCCTCCATGACACTCACCGTACCGCCGACATTCACGTGGTTGTAGTCGCGAGGGTACTTGATCGACTCGGGGATGGAGACGCGCGCCGCGAGGTGGTACACGCAGTCCGCGTCCTGCAGCAGCGTCCACAGCTTCGGGATGTCCGCAACATCCCCCCGAGTGAACAGCACGCGCGAGTCGAGCCGGGCGGGGTCGCCCGCGGTGAGGTTGTCGATGACGCGCACTTCGTGGCCCAGCGCCGCCAGCCGGTTGGCCAGCGCCGAGCCGATGAAACCCGCGCCACCCGTCACGAGAAAACGCATCTGGTCCCTTACTCCACTGCTCTTGAGGGGTTTACGCGAAGCGCCCCAGACCGGTCGCCAGCCGGGGCGCTCCTATTATAGCTGAACTCGCCGGGTGGGCGCGGGCCTCGCCGTCTACTTGACGAACTGGAAGCCCTGCCGGTACGGCACCACCTGCAGCGTATAGTTGTGCACGAAACTCCGGAAGCGAGCCTCGAGATCCTCCCACTGCTCGCTCTCCAGCAGCTCGTGGATCGTCTCGATGTCCTCCGAGACAAAAGCCGCCATGCGGAGCGGGTAATCGCCGTATGCGGTGTGCCACGCCTCCGTCATGTAGATTCCCATCTCCTGCAGGGTCGGGACCAGCTCGCTCATGATAAACCGGAAGTACGCTTCGTGATTCGACGGAACCACGTCGTACGAGATGATCAGCTTGAACTGCGGTATGATGATCTGGCGTCCATCGTCTTCAGTCATGCCGCCGGCTTTCCTCCACACTGCTTATCGTACGCTTGCTACCAACCCGCCAACAGAATAGTTTTAGTGTAGCACCCCGGCCCGGCAGCCTCAACCCTCAGCGCCGGACGTCTTGTCTGGATTGAGCTTCACATCCCTTCAATACCCCGAGGGGAAGCCTGACTTCCCCCTCTCCGTGGCACGGAGAGGGGGCGCGACCGCCAGAGGCGGTCGTCGGGGGTGAGGT
>CAZDLX010000128.1:0-10696 GCA_964506005.1 uncultured Anaerolineae bacterium
GCTTACCGTCGAGATGGGTTCGTCGTCGCGCGGGGGATGTTCGATCAGGAGGAGATCGACCTGCTCGCCCGCACCGCCCGCGAAGACCGGGCGCTGGATCAGCGGTCGTTCGGGCGGCAGGACGGTGAGGGCGGCAGCGTGCGGCTCTCGCTGTGGAACCATCCCGGCGACAACATCTACGGCATGTTCGCCCGCAGCGAGCGCATTGTGAACTCGATGGAGAAGCTGCTCGGCGGCGAGGTGTACCACTACCACTCCAAGATGATCCTGAAGGACCCCAAAGTAGGCGGCGCGTGGACGTGGCACCAGGATTACGGTTACTGGTACCACTTCGGCTGCCTGTACCCGCTGCTCGCAAGCGCCTCGATTGCCGTGGACCCCGCCACGAAGGAGAACGGCTGCCTGCAAGTGATCAAGGGCTCGCACCTGATCGGCCGGGTGGATCACGTACTCTCGGGCGATCAGGCCGGGGCGGACATGGAGCGGGTCGAGGAGGCGCTGAAGCGCCTGGAGCTGGTCTACGTCGAGATGGAGCCGGGCGACGCCGTGTTCTTCGACTCCAACATCCTCCATCGCTCGGACCAGAACCGGTCGGACAACCCCCGCTGGTCGCTGATCTGCGTCTACAACGCCGCCATCAACGACCCGTACAAGGAGCAGCAGCACGCCAGCTACACGCCGCTCGCCAAGGTGCCCGACAGCGCTGTGAAGGAAGTCGGCGCCAAGCGGTTCGAGGACGATGACGAAGTATCGTGGCTGACGCCCGAGACGGACACGACGATCAAAGAGCTCAGCGAGAAAGATCAGCAGTAGACATCGCCACTGTGATGTAGAGAAAGAGAGCCAGGCGCAGGTGCCTGGCTCTCAGCGTTCTCCTCTTATGTGTTACCAATATGCGTCACGGCCCCACCGCAAATTCCCCTTAACACAGATCCCAACCCCATAGAACCGATAACATAGCCCAACCGGACCGGCACCCCAGACCGGTCGGCCACGGGTTCGAAGCGCCGGCTGCGAGACGCCCGCTACTAGCCCCTTCGCGACGAATGTAGTACAGTACGCCCTTGCTGAAGCACCGGTATCAATACTCAGCCATACATGCAGTATTGTATGCGATCAACTTGTACGCTGACCTGACGTTAATCAACCTGCAGCCATGTCTCTAAAGTTCTGGACAAAATGCGCCTCGCTCATCGTGCTCCTGATCCTGCTTGCCTTCGTGCCCGCTTCCCAACACGAACTGGCGCAGGCGAGCACGCGCTCACAGGCGGAGTTCTACACCGTGCAGGCAGGGGATTCCTGGCGAGCTATCGCCACGCGTTTCGGCGTTCCGGTGAGGCAGGTCTGGCAGGCGAACGGGGTAACGAATCCGGCGGCTCTACGTGAGGGCCAGCGTCTCTTCATCCCGACCTCAGGTGTGCGCCCGGCTGCCACTGTTCAGAGCTACCTGGTCGGCTCGCGAGTCGCCCTCTTCCGGACCGCCGTAGGCAGCGGCAATTCGGAGGCTTACCTTCTGTTGCTGAATGGGCTGGAGTCCGCGGCAAGCAGTGTAGGGCTGCGGATTGCAGCGCCGAATCGCTCAACTGACCTGGCCGTTATCGCCGAGGCCAGCCCTGCTTCAACTCCGGCCCAGTCTGCGCTGCCCGATCAGCCCACGCCCACGCCACCACCCACCGCTGCCCCGCAGCCGCGCGATGCGCTTGTGCGGAGCCGCCTTGGCATACAGGGTTTCTTCTTAGTGGGTGATGAGCAGCGACACGCGCTGCTGGACCAGGTTGCCGGTGGCATGGGCTTCCGCTGGGTGAAGCAGCAGGTGCGATGGGAGGAGTATGAGGTTGCGCCCGGAATTTTCGCCAGGGAGGCCTGGGAGCGCCTGGACGCGTTCGTGAACGACGCCAACAAGCGGGGGCTCAACATCCTGCTCGGCGTGGCAAAGCCTCCCGCTTTTCACATGAATCCTGCCGGCAGCGAGGACCCGGTCAACTACGAGGCGTTCAATCACTTTCTGCGGCTGATCGTCGAGCGCTACCCCGGCCAGCTCAACGCCCTCGAGGTGTGGAACGAACCCAACCTGGCAATGGAGTGGGGCGGGCAGGTCATCTCAGGTGGGGAGTATGTCGAGATGCTGGCGGGTGCCTATGCCACGATTAACAGCGCAGATCCGGAGGGCTATATCACGGTGGTCAGTGCGGGGCTCGCCCCGACCGGCGTGACTGACGGCGTAACGGCTGTCGATGACCGCCTATACCTGCGCCAGATGTACGAGGCAGGGCTCGCCAATCATACCGACGCCGTTGGCATCCACCCGTATGGCTGGGCAAACGCCCCCTGGGCGCACTGCTGCGGGCCCGAGAACGGTGCGCCAACCCACAATGACCATCCGACGTTCTTCTTCCTCAACACGATAGAGGACTACCGCCGCATTCAGGAGGAGTTTGGCGACTCCGCTCGCCGGCTGTGGGCCACGGAGTTCGGGTGGGGCACGATGGACCAGCTGGGCCGGCCCGTCCCTGCCGAGGCGTCATTCTTCAACTTCGTCGATGAGCAGCTTCAGGCGGAGTACATTGTTGCCGCCTACAAGATCGCCCAGGACTGGGATTACATGGGGCCGATGTTCCTGTGGAATCTCAACATCGCGGCGCTGCCGTACTTTGACGACAGCCACTCGGGCTACAGCATCCTGAGGTCAGACGGCACGTCGCGCCATGCGATGGAGCTCCTGCAAAGTGTACCCAAGATCGACTCCTAGCTGAGGGGCTGGTCGGGCTCGAATCCTGCCCGCCAATAGCGAAGCCCCTCTTGAGGTCTGGTGCTTCTCGACTGCTAGTACAATGGTAATGAGCACTGATGCCGGTGCATACATTGCGGTTGACACCGGGCATTGCAGTGGAAATAATGAGTAATTGGCGTCAACGGTATTGGCGATTCCTTAGTGCTGACCCTTTGACAATCTACAGGTATTTTGTGCTGTCAGCGGTATTGACCCTTCTTGCTACACCCCTGACGATTCTCCACACTCTTCGTCCCGCGCTGACGCCCGGCGAGTACCACGTATCGCAGTCGATCTGGGTCGTCTGGCCACCAAAGCGTACGCAGCAGTACATGTGAAATTCGCAGCGTCTGGGACGCTGTTACCTGGTTGCGATGAGAACAGTCTGGAGCCTCAACACACGCCCATCCGGCGAGTCGCTGTACGCTACCGAAAACTCGGAGCCGCGCTCGCGCAGCCGGCTGCCGGTATCCCACCGGGCGCAGATTGCGATCGTGCTCGCCGCAGCACTCGTACTGCGGATGCTGGCCGCCGAAAGCTACAACTCACCTCACATCGACGAGGCTATCTACGTCAGCGTTGGCCAGGACGCGCTTGCCGGCGTGTTCGAACAGAACGCAAGTGCGTGGATGTTCGGCTCTTACCTCTACCCCATACTGACCGCTATCGCGAACGATCTCGGCGGGCTGGCGGGGATGCGGCTGCTCAGCGCGCTCTTCCTGACGGCGAGCACACTGTTCGTCTACCTCTCAGGGCGGGCTCTATTCGACACACAGGCAGCCGTGCTTGGTGCGCTCCTGTTTGCGCTGGCAGGCCCGGCCATCAACCTGGGGCAGCTTGCCGTCATCGACGCGCCGGGCGTGCTGTTCATGGCGGCGACGCTGTATCTGCTGGTGCAAGCGCCGAACGTGGCGCCGTCTGCGCGGCGACAGCTGTACCTGGCTGCCGCAGGCACCTACGTTCTGTCCCTCCTCTTCAAGTATATTGCTGCAGCTTACTTCCCGGCCCTCGCCTGCATCACCGTCCTGCTGGCGCTGGCTCACCGGCAGCCCGCGCGGCGCACCGTCGAGGAAGTAGGCCAGTATTTTGTGCTGCCAGTCATCATCATCGCGGGGATTTACTTCGCGCGCGATTACCGCGACCTGCTGTCGGTGTTTTCCGGGCGCTACGCGAGCCAGATCGTGCCAACCGGGCTGATCCTCTCGACTCTCAGGTACGAGATCGGCGCGATCTTTCTGCTCGCTACCGGGGGCCTCGTGGCTGCGGTTCTGACAGGGGCCGGCAGACGAAACCCGCAGCTCAGACACGGGTGGGTTGTGCTGGCGCTCACCGCCATATTTCTGTCGGCGCTGCTTCTGCCGCTTTATCACCTCGTCACGTCCAACTTCCGCAGTCTGTCCAAGCACGTCGTTTACAGCCTGCTGTTTTTGACCCCGCTTGCCGGTCTGGTGATCGCCCGGCTGGCGGCCCTGTTCACGCGCCTTCGAGGCCGGTTGGGCATGTATCTGCGGGCCGCAGGCACCGCCGCGGTGCTCGCCGGCCTGCTCCTCTTCGTCGACTTATCGCTGCGGCAGAATGCGGAGTTCCACGATAGCTGGCCAGACGCCCGCAGTCTGATACGCGAGTTTCGTTCCCTGCCGCTGTCGCTTGAGACGCGCGTGCTCTCGCCGAGCGCGCCGGTGCTCGAGTTTTACTCCGGACTGGGCGTCGTGGATCGAGAAGTCTGGACGGATGCCTGGTACATGGAATACCTGGAGCTGGAGGGGGACCAGGCCGTGCTGGCAGCCCTAGCCGACCAGTACTTTGACGTGGTGGTGCTGGATGGCTATTACCGTCCCGAGATCGAGGCCAGCCTTGAGGCCGCCCTGCTCGATGCCGGCTACGAGGTTGTCTACCAGCAGCGCCACTCCGGGCTGATGACGACCGACCGCATCTACGTTCTGCCGGATCACGTGCGCGCAGCAGAAGGGAGCGCAAACTGATGCAGCACACGCCGCAGCGCACCCCCTGGGATCTGCAGGGCCGCTCTGCCCGCCCTGCTGAGCAGCCGGCAGCACACCGCAACCCTGCCGCCGAGGTACGCCGCACGCTCAACTTCATGGTCGAGCGGCATCGGCTGGAAGCACAGCCAGCCGGTCGCCTCAGTCTGGAGCAGGCCCTGGTTGTCGGGCTGATCTTCGTGATCTTCACTATCCGGGCGGCAGGGATCACCGCCTACAACACGCTCTTCGTCGACGAGGCGATATACGCGGTGGTCGGCGAGGACGCCCTGCACGGCGTGTATGACACGAACGCCTCGTCGTGGCTGTTCGGGTCCTATCTGTACCCGGTTGCCGTAAGCCTGGCCGACAGCCTGGCTGGCGCTACCGGGATGCGCATTCTGAGTGCGTTGTTGAGCACCGCCAGCGCGGTCTGCGTGTACTTCGCCGCGAAATGGCTGTTCGACCGGACGACGGCTGTGTGGGCTCTCGTGCTGTTCGGCCTGGCTGGCCCATCTATCAGCCTGGGGCAGCTGGCGGTCTACGACGCGCCGGGCGCTGCGTTCCTGTCGCTGGCGTTCTGCTTGGTCGTCGTCGGGGCGCTGATACCCGGCGCGGGGAGCCGGCGCAGCCTCCTGCTGCTGGGCTCGCTTGCCGCGACACTGTCCGTCCTCAATAAGTACATCGGCATTGCGCTGGTCCCCGTGCTGGGCGGGCTCGCCTGGCTTCTGCAGATTGCGCGCGGCAGGCGGGCAGTACCTGCCCTGTGGGACGCTGCCCTGTTCTTTGCGCTCCCGAGCGTGCTGCTGCTGGGCGGCTACCTCGCGCTGTACTTCGAGGATGTCCGCATCGTTTTTTCCGGCGCCAACTCGACCCAGATCGTCACACGGGCCGACATTCTGAGGGCCATCTGGGACGAGATTGGCCTGCACCTGCTGCTCGCACTTGCGGGGACGGCATTTGCGCTCATCAAACGCCCGCACCGCGACGAGGGGACTTCCGCCTGGCTGCTCGTGTACCCGGCGCTGATGGCGAGCGGGCTCGTGCTGCTCGCCTATCACTATGCCAGCGCGAACTATCGCAGCCTGGTCAAGCACACCGTGTATGCGCTCATCTTTCTTGCGCCGCTCGGCGCCTACTTCTTCACATCTGCGATCCGGCTGGTGGCCTCCCCGTCCCGGCGGGCCCGTCCTCTGCGGTTGGTGTGGGGCGGCATCATCCTGGCGCTGCTGTTCGTTCTGTTTGAGTCCGCGCTGGTCCGCAACTGGGTGTACCAGCAGAGCTGGCCGAATGCCGGGGGCGTCGTCGAGTTTCTCCAAGATGACGGCTTCGGGCGCGACAACCGCGTGCTGGCATCGGCGTCTCAAATCTACGAGTACTACTTCGACTTCGGCACCGATGACAGGGCGATGTGGCACAATCCGTGGTTTGTGCTGTACGGCGGCCTGTCAGGCATCGACGCGATGGCGGCCGCCGTGGAAGACTACCAGTACGATTACGTGATTCTGGATACCTTCTACACGCCGGACGTCGCTGCCGCGCTTGCCCCGGTGCTCCACGAGGCCAACTACACGCTCGTCTACGAGGACGTACAGAATATCATCTCCGATGCGCCCGTGGAGATCCGCGTCTACGCTGCGCCGCGTGACTGGCCAACCTTCGGCCACGTGTCCGAGTTCCTGCTGGCACAGGGCGTCAGCGAGCAGGCAACCGTGCTCGCGAGCGGCCCCGACATGTACGTGGACCTCATCCCGTACAGCGAGACCTGGCACGACACCTGGGACATGCAGTACGGGGCAGCCAGCGGTGTCGAGGCGATGCAGGCCGCCATCCGGGACGGCTACTTCGACTTTGTGGTGCTGAATAACCTGTTCGCCGAGGAGGTTAACCCGCTGCTCGAACAGGCCCTGGCGCTGGCGGGTTACGAGAGAGTGTACGAAGAGGAGCAGACCATCCGGGGGCGGTCGGAGCCCATCACCATGCACGTCTACATGCCTGCGGCGGATGCACCCGGGCAGCCTGGCACGGAGGTAGGACAGCCATGAGGTGGGAGCGAATCGTTGTATCGATCCTGGCACTGGGCGCGGCGCTGGCGTTCGCGTTCCTGCACATTGGCATCGCGACCATCGCGGCACAGCCCCTGCGCTGGCTCAGTGCCGCCATCGCGCTGGTGATCGTGGGCATCACGATCTGGCTCTCCGAGAGCCAGCACGACGCCGGCGAGCCTGAAGCCGCGCCGCCGGATCTGGGGGCGCGCGTGCGCGATGGCCGCCTGGGCTGGCCGGTCTACGCGGTACTGGGCGTCGTGGCAATAGGCGTTAACTACGTTCTCCTGCGCTATTTTGGCACGGTCAACTGGCCGTATCTCTGGCCTCGCCCGCTGGTCTACGTCGCGTTCAGCATCATTGCCGTTCTGCTGCTGCTGCGTGACAGTGTCGGAACCCGCGAGAACATCTGGCTGGTGCGCGGGCTCGGCCTGCTGATGCTGTTCACCGGCGAGTCGTATCTCATGCATGCGGCTGAGGTTCTCGTGGAGGAACCCTCGGTCGTCGGCGTGCTCAACCTGCTGGGCAGCCTCGGCGTGGTCCTCGTGCTGACCCTCGGCTTTGTCAACCAGTTCTCCCCGCAGGACACGCGGACGCCGCCCCCGGTTCAAGGCAGGCTGCCCTACGTCGCCGCGGTCGTGCCGACCTATGGCGAGCCTGCCGAGATCCTCGAGCGGACGATTATCGCGCTCCAGCAGCTGGAGTACCCGAGCAGCCGCCTGCGCATCATCGTCTCCGATGACAGCCACCGCCAGGAAGTGCGCTGGCTGGCGGCGCGGTACGGCGTGGATTACCATTCCGGCCCGCAGCGCGATGCCAAGGCGGGCAACCTGAACTCTGCCCTGAGCTACATGGCCCGCCACTACCCCCAGGCAGAGCTAATCTTGACCCAGGATGCGGACGAGCTGATCCACCCGCAGTTCTTGATGAAGCTGGCCGGCTATTTCGACGATCCCGCGATGGCCTTTGTGCAGACGCCGAAAGAGGCCCTCGCGCCTGACGACGACCCCTTCGGCACGCGTGACCGCGTCTTCTACGACTTCGTGCAGCCGGGCCGGAACGGCGTGAACTCGGCGTTCGCCTGCGGCAGCGGCGTGCTGTGGCGTGTCGAGGCGGTGCGCGCGATCGGCGGCTTCGCCACGTGGAACCTCGTCGAGGACCTCACCACGTCGTACTATCTGCATGCCGCCGGCTATGCCTCGGCCTACCACAACGAGGTGCTATCGATTGGCCTGGCGCCCAACGACATCCCGGGGTTGCTCCAGCAGCGCGGCACGTGGGCCGTGGACAACCTGCGCCTCTTCCTATTCGACAACCCGCTGTTCAAGCCCGGCAGGCTGACGCTCTGGCAGCGGCTGCAGTACCTTGAGCTGGGCATGTTCTACCTGACGACCGTCTTTGTCCTGCCCCTGCTCATGGCGATCCCGCTGGTCTCGCTGGCCACCGGCAGCTTCGTCCGGATCGAGGGTGCGGCCCTCTTCCCCTGGATGCTCTCCATGGGCATGTACTATCTCGCCCTTGCCCGGGGCAAGATCAGGTACCTGCTGGTGTACTGGAAGTACTGGATCGGCCACTGGCCGACGTACACCCGGGCCTTCTGGCTGGCGCTGCGCTCGCGCCGGCGCAAGCCCGCCTACACCGTCACGCGGAAGACGCGCAGAGAGGGCTTCTACGGCTACATGCTGTGGCCGCAGTTCACGTACATCGCGCTCGCGCTGGCGCTGATCGTCCGCGCGCTGATCGTGGTGCCGGGCGACAACCTCACCGCGATGATCACCAACGTCGGGATGGCGCTCACGTTCGTCTACCTGATGAGCGGCATCTGCTCGGCGGCGTTCTACGGCCTCAGGCTGCCTGCGGTGCTTCGCCCGCGGTGGGTGCTGGGGCGCATCATTGGCAATTCACCGCGCTCGTGAAGCAGGCCTAGTTGATGGGGCGGGCCCATGAAGACCATCGTCGTCATGCCGACGTACAACGAGGTGGGGAACATCCGGCCCATGGCTGGGGCGCTGATGGCACTCGACGTGCCCGGCCTGTCACTGCTTGTCGTGGACGACAACTCGCCGGATGGCACCGCAGCCGCCGTGGACGAGCTCGGCAGGGAATACCCGGGCCGGGTCAGCCTGCTGAGGCGCGCCGGCAAGCAGGGGCTGGGGACGGCCTACAAGGCGGGGTTCCACCGCGCGCTCGCCGACGGCGCGGATGTCGTCGTGCAGATGGACGCCGACTTCTCCCACTCGCCGCAGGACGTCCCGCGGTTGGTCGGCGCGCTGGCCGCACACGACGTTGCCATCGGCTCGCGGTACGCCCGCGGCGGCAGCCTGGACGAGAGCTGGGGTGCCGGGCGGCACCTGCTGAGCTGGTGGGCGAACGCCGTCTACACGCGCCTCATCCTCGGCACGAGGCAGCGCGACACGACGTCCGGCTTCAGGGCGTGGCGTAGGGATACGCTGCAGGGCCTGAACCTCGAACGCATCCGCTCCAACAGCTACGACTTCATGGTTGAGATGACGTACGTCGCAGAGCGGCTCGGCTACCGTGTCGTGGAGCTGCCCATCCACTTCTCCGCCCGGGAGGCGGGTGAGAGCAAGATGGGGCTCGCGCACATGCTCCAGTCCGCGTTGTGCGTGTGGCGGATCCGCGCCTGGCACCGCGCGCTGACGCCTGCCGAGCGCCACAAAGGGGCGCTGCCGTCCGCCGCCCACTAGTCGGCGTGGGTGCGCAGCGTCTCGCTCAGGGCGTCGTAGGCCGGTTTTGGCTGGTGGTCCCGGTCGAAGATCAGCGGCTGCTCGTCGGGGCTGATCTGCTCCTGCAGCCACGACTCGGCGTCGGTGAAGCCCCACATGCCAAAGGCGGTGCAGGCGTCGCTCTCCAGGCATATGGACAGCATCTGGCGGTACATCTCCGCCTGCCGTTCGAGCCGCCTGTCGAGGCTGCCCGCGGCTTCGGTCAGATGCACGTCCATCTCCGTGATGTGAACCTGCAGCCCCAGCTCGCCGAGGCGGGCCATGTTGGCCTCGACCTCATACGGCGCGGGGCTGTTCGTCAGGCCGATGTGCATCTGCAGCCCGACGCCGTGAATGGGCACGCCCTTCGCCTGCAGCCCCCGCACGAGCTCGTACACCGCATTGGACTTCGGGTTTAGACCCTCGGCGCTGAAGTCGTTGTAGAAGAGCAGCGCCCCGGGGTCCGCCTCGTGGGCGAAGCGAAAAGCCAGCTCGATGTACTCCGGCCCGATGCGCTCCAGCCAGATCGTCTCCCTGAGCGAGCCGTCGTCCTCAAGCGCCTCGTTGACCACGTCCCAGGCGAAGACACGCCCCCGGTAGCGGCCCACGACCGTCGTGATGTAGTCGCGCAGCACCGCGATGGACTCTTCGCGAGTAAAGTCGCCCTCTGCAAACCACTCCGGCATCTGCTGGTGCCACACGAGCGTATGGCCGCGCACCGCCAGGTCGTGCTGCTCGGCGTAGGCCACAATCGCGTCCACCGCCGCGAAGTGGTAGCTTCCCTGCCGGGGCACGAGCGGCTCGAACTTCATCTCCCAGCTCGGCGTGATCATGTTGAACTCGGCGGCGACGAGCCCGGCATAGCGCGGGTCGGACTCCAGCGGGCCGGATTGGACCGCCGTGCCGATGTACAGGCCGTGCTCCCCGGCGAGGGCGCGCAGCGGCGGAGCCGCGGCGGGGTCCGCGTTGTGGCTGATGGCCAGCGCGGTGGCGCTCAGGACCAGCGTAAGCGAGAAGAGCGCCGCGATGATGGGCAGACGGGTGCCTGTTGGCTGCCGACCGGGCATGGGAAGCTCCACATGACCACGAGGGCGTGCGATCCCTGCTATGAGCTTCTCGAATAGATGCGGCGATTACAAGCCAGATGGCGATCTGAGGGTGGACGGGTTAGGGGAT
>CAZDLX010000129.1:0-10635 GCA_964506005.1 uncultured Anaerolineae bacterium
GTTTGAGTTAGCAGCGAGGCGTCGTGCTGTGCCCCCGCCGCGCTGCCGCCTTTTGCCGTAGCGTAGGGGCGGGTCTAAGACCCGCCCCTACCGTGATGTTGCCGTTTATCATAGAATAGTGCGGACCTCAGACCCGCCCCTACTTCACAGTTCGGCCAGACAGTCCCTTCTCCCCCCGGGAGAAGGGTGGACCGGGCCGGAGGCCCGGGTCGGGATGAGGGAATCTAATTAAACTCCTTGTACTCGTTCGGCACCGGGTCCGCGCCGTCCCACACGATGCGCCGGAAGTGGTTCGGGTCGGTGTTGCCCTCAGAGTTGATAAGCAGCACCTGCGAGTCGCGGTCGAGCCGGAGCTGCTCGCGTAGATCGGCAAGCTCGGGGCGCTCCATGATAAACATCAGCGCGCCGAGCGACACCGAGCCCGACTCCCCTGAGACGATGAAAGGGTCGTCGTTCAGCGGCACGCCGTAGACGCGCATGCCCTTCGCCGCGACGTAGTCGGGGCAGCTCAGGAAGTAGTCAGTGCAGTCGCGCAGGATGCTCCAGGCCAGCGGGCTGGGGTCGCCACAGGCCAGGCCCGCCATAATCGTGTCGAGATCGCCCGCAAAGGTCGCCGGCTGGCCCTCAGGTGTCTGCGCCGACTGGTAGAGGCAGGCGGCCTTGTCAGGCTCGACCACCACCGCGACCGGGTCGCTCGCGCCGAAAAGCTGGTGGTAGAAGCCGATGGCCGACGCCGCCAGCGCGCCGACGCCCGCCTGCACGAAGATGTGAGTCGGCTTGACGATGCCCTGCCCGGCGAACTGCTCCTGCACCTCGTCGAACATGGTGGAGTAGCCCTGCATCACCCAGCGGGGAACGTCCTGATAGCCCTCCCAGGACGTGTCCGAGATGACCTGCCAGCCGTTCGCCTCCGCGTCGAGCGAAGCCTGCCGCACCGCGTCGTCATACGTGCCGTCCACCACGCGGACATCCGCGCCGTAGCGGGCGATGGCATCGATGCGGGCCTGCGCGGTGAACTTGTGCACGTAGATCACAGAGCGCAGATTCATCGCGTTGGCAGCCCAGGCGACGCCGCGCCCGTGGTTGCCGTCGGTGGCGGCGGCAAATGTCAGGTCGCCGAGCTTCGCCCGCGTCTCATGCGAGGTCAGCTCTTCGAACGGAATCTCCCGGTCGCGAACGCCCAGCAGCTCCTTGATGACGCGATAAATCGCGTAAGAGCCCCCCAGGATTTTGAAGGAGGTGAGCGCCATACGCTGCGACTCGTCCTTCACCCAGATGCCGCCGAGCCCCAGCATCGAGGCCAGGTTCGAGAGGCTCTTGAGGGGGCTCATCTTGTAGTTGGGGATCTGCCGGTGAAAGCTGCGGGCAGCCCGCGCCGTGCCGGGCGGAAAGATACCGTAAACTGCCTCACTGTGCCCGCCGGCGAGCGCGTGAGGGTTCTTGTGCCACTTCACCGGGAAGTTGGGGTCCATGTCGTTCGGTCCTCCGTGAATTCAGGCTGGCCGCGCAGCTAGCCCCGCGAGTCAAAGTGGAGTCAGGGCCAGTGTACCCCACCGGGCAGGGAAACGCATCGTCTGGCGGACGGCTTATGGCTCGCGCCCTGCGGGCGCTCGATGGCTGATAGCTCATAGCTCGCTCGCTGCGCTCGCTCTATGGCATGTAGCGAATGGTCACAGCCATATGCCATACGCCATAGGCTATATGCCATATGCTATAAGCCATTCGCCAGCCCTACACCCCCTCGCGCCGCAGGTGCCCTACCACCCGGCTGAGGCCGTAGAGCAGCGCCGCGCCGAGGACCACCGCCGCCGCGAACGGCAGCTCGACGCGCAGGCCGAGCGCCGCCGCGAGCAGTACCGCGCCGAGCGTGTCGAGGGCCAGCAGCCGCAGCGTAAAGCGCCGGGCGCGGTCGTCCCGTGCCTCGACGTGTGGCAGGCGCGAAACGCGGCGCACGTACCCGCCGAGCGCCCAGGCCGTCGCGCCGAGTGTCACGGCAGCGGCCATCCACGCTGCGTTGCGCCCGAGCAGCACGCCCCCCGCGGCGAGAGCGACACACAGCACGAGCGCCATCGAGGCCAGCCCGCCCCAGCCCCGCCATTCGGCAGCCAGCCACGCCAGCGCGAGCAGTCCGATCAGGCCGAGCCATACCGGCGCGGCGTTTACCGCATAACCCGCCGCCAGCACCCCGGCGCTCAGGATGACCGCCGCCAGCGTCACGGCTCTGGCCAGCCTCATCGCGTGATCACTCCCATGGGCCGCGTCGCGGGGGGCTGCCGGGCAAGCTGCGCCGCGACGACCCGCTCGAACGGCTGCGCGACATCCCAATCGACCACGCGCACGCCCGCCCGGCGCAGCCGCCGGAACAGCACGGCGCGCTCCAGCCGCACGATACGTGCCGCCAGCTCGACGTGCGGCGTGTCGGGCAGGCCCCGCCGCTCGAAGCTCACCGGGTCGGGGCTGATTACGAGCAACTCGTAGCCGCGCCCGCGCAGGTACAGCAGGAAGTCGGGGTCGTCGGCGGTCAACGGCGTGACGAGCACGATCTGCGAGCGGGGCGGGAAGAACCGCGTCGGCAGGTAGCGCAGGTTGTCGAACACCTGGCTGTCGCCAGTTCCCGCGCGGGCCAGCGCCTGCACGATGCGCTCGCGCTGCAGCTTGCCGTAGCCGGGCCCGGTGTAGTCGAGCAGGTAGCCGTACAGCAGCAGCCCGACGCGGTTGCCGTGGCTCAGGAACGACTCGGCGAGTGCGGCGGTGGCACGGACGCCGTGCTCGAACAGCGACTCGCCGTTCTGCCGTGCGTTGGTGCGCTCGCGGGCGTCGAGGATGAGCCCCACGTCGGCGATGCGCTCCTGCTGGAACTCGTTGGTATACAGCGAGCCCTCGTGCCGCGCGCTGGCCCGCCAGTTGACGTGGCGCAGCGCGTCGGAGGGCTCGTAGCCCCGCACGCCGAAGAACTCCACGCCCGGCCCGCCGACCCCTGCCGGGATCGTCCCGGCGTAGATGCGGGTCTGCCGGGGGCGGATGTCCACGCGGCGCACGCGCAGCACTTCAGGCAGGATGTCGAGGCGGCTCGGGCCGCCCGGCTGGAGCCCGGCCCGGCGCACGAGCAGCCCGGCGGCGTCCTGCGCGGTGACGTGCACCGGCCCGAAGTCGAAGCGCCCGCGCCCCGCGCGGACGGTGTAGGCCAGCTCGGCGGACTCGCCGGGCCCGAGCGCCGTGAGCAGGCTGGTGCGCCCCTCGACGACCTCGACGCCGGGCGGTGGCGTCTCCTCGATCAGCACGTCTTCGAGCCGCCCGCTGTGGTTCGTCACCATCAGCGTCACGGGGACGGCCATGCCGTCGCGGATTCGTTCCGCGTGCAGGCGGCGCTCGGCGGTCAGGTCGAGCCGGTCGGGGCCGAAGAGCAGCGCCGCGCCCGCCAGCAGCACCAGCGGGATCGCCAGCGCGAGCAGGCCGCCCTCCAGCGCGCCGAGCGCGCCGAAGACCAGCGCGTAAATCAGCAGGGCGAGCAGCACGAACCGCCGCATCAGGCCCCCGGTTCGTCGAGCACCGGCACGGGCACCGTGTCGAGGATGCTGCCGACGACGTCTTCCGCTGCCGAGCGCCGCATCCACAGGTCGGGCACGAGGATCAGCCGGTGGGCCAGCGCCGCCCGCGCGAAGTGCTTGATGTCGTCGGGCAGGACGAAGTCGCGTCCATCGAGTGCGGCGCGGGCGCGGGCCAGCTTCATCAGCGCCAGCGAGCCGCGCGGGCTGGCCCCGACCGTCACGCGGTGGTCGTGGCGCGTCGCAGTGACGATCTGCACGATGTACGCTTCGAGGTCGTCGTCGAGGTACACGTTCTCCACCGCCTCGCGCATCGCCAGCACGAGCGCCGCGTCGGCCACCTGCTCGAGGACGGGCTCCTCCTGCCGCCGCTCGCGCCGCCGCCGCAGGATCTCCTGCTCCTCGCGCGCCGACGGGTAGCCGACGGACAGCTTCATGATAAAGCGGTCGAGCTGGGCTTCCGGCAGCGGGAAGGTGCCCTCGTACTCGATCGGGTTCTGCGTCGCCAGCACGATGAACGGCGCGGCGAGCCGCATCGTCTCGCCTTCGAGCGTGACCTGCTGCTCCTGCATGGCTTCGAGCAGCGCAGACTGCGTCTTGGGTGAAGCCCGGTTGATCTCGTCGGCCAGCACGATATTGGCGAACACCGGGCCGCGCCGCAGCTCGAAGCGGTCGGAGGCACGGTTGTAGACGTACCCGCCGGTGATGTCGCCGGGCAGCAGGTCAGGCGTGAACTGGATGCGCTTGAAGTTGAGGCCCAGCGCGGCGGCGAAGCTGCGGGCGAGCAGCGTCTTGCCCAGGCCGGGGTAGTCCTCCAGCAGCACGTGGCCATCCGTCAGCACGGCAGCCATCACGTCGCGCAATACGGCTCGCTTGCCGACGATGGCCTGCTCCACCTGCGCGATGATCGCCGCGCCATGGGCCGCGACATCCCTAATCTCGATGCTCATGCACGTACTCCAGTTCGCTCTCAAGGTGATCGACGAGCCGCACCAGCGCCGGGTCGATCTCGGCGGGCGGCCCGCCCGCCCGCCGGGCAGGGAAGAAGGTCTCGCGCAGGTTGGCAAAGAACTGCCAGCGGGGCCGCGACATGCTCTCCAGGCTGCCGAGGTGGGCCAGCCGGGCCTGCCCGGCGACGACCTCGCGCAGCTCTGGCGGCAGGTCGAGCCCGTCCTCAAGTAGCTGCTCGACCGCCCGGGCACCCAGCGGCTCGTAGTAGCCGCGCGTGTGCAGCGTCAGGTTCAGCACGCGCCGGGCCACCTGCCGCTTGAAGTACCGGGCCACCGGCGGCTCGGCGAGCCAGCCCGCCAGCTTCTCTACCTGGCCGGGCACGTGGGCGGGCGCTTGCGGCGGGCGGCGCAGCTCCGCTCGCTCCCCGCCGAGGCTGGCCACGGCCAGGATCACGCCGGTGGTGACGAGCACCGCCCAGATGGCCGCCTCCGGGAAGCCCCGGAACAGCAGGCCGACGAGCCACGCGGCGTACAGGAAGGGCCGCACGATCGCCTCGCGCAGCTCGCCGCCGATGACGAGCGCGGCCAGCACGCCCAGCAGAGCCAGCAGCCCTGCGATGAGCAGCACCCGCCGCAGTGCGGGGGGCAGCCCGCCCGGTGCGTCTGGCGGGGTCACGGGCCTGGTGCCTCGGAGGGCTGGTCGGCGCTCTTCACCGCCTCGGCGATGCCCCGCAGCGCGCGGATGGCCGCCTGCTCCTCGCCGGGCGCGGCGGCGTGCGCTCCGTAGCGCACCGCCTCGAACAGCCCGGTCAGCCGTTCGACGTGCGCGGCGGGCAGCCCCGCCGCCAGCAGCCGCCGCTCGAACTCGCGCGGGGTCATGGCGGCCTCGCGCCGGATGCCGCGCTCGTCGCTCAGGATGCGGCTCATATCGTGGTAGCAGCGGATGATCACGTCGCGGAAGCTGGCGCCCGCCTGCAGATCGTCGGCGGCGCGCTGCGCCTGCATCGCGAGCAGCCGCGCCTCGTCGGGGCGGGGGCGCATGGCCCGCCACAGCAGCCACCCGCCGAGCAGCGTGAGCGCGATGAGGGCGGCGGTCAGCGTGAAGGCCAGCCAGGCGGGGGGCTGCTGGATGAAGGCGCCGGGATCGAGCGCGTCCGGCGACTGGCCGGGCTGCGGCAGGGTCAGGTCGGGCAGGTCGAGGGACTGGCCGAGCCGGGCCAACCCACGCCGCCGGAACCACAGGTACAGCGCGTAGCCGGCTGCGCCCATCAGCAGGGCGTTGGTGACGACGCGCCGCCTCGCCTCGGGGTTGGTGAGCACGTACACGAGAGAAATGGGCAGCATGATGAGAAAAGCGATCCGCACGATGCGCAGCACGTCGGGGCTGATGCGGAACGCGCCGGAGAGCGCGCCGCCTTCCAGCTCGATCAGCGGGCGGCCCGGCGTGCGGAGCTGGCCCGGTTCCAGCGCCAGCGAGGACAGCCCGGAGGCCAGCAGCACAGCACCTGCCAGGGCAATAGCCAGGAGAAAGAGCAGTTCGAGCTTGCGGCGGCCCAGCATGGCAGCGTACCGTCCTCACAGCATGGCGTGCGGTCGGCGGATTATAACACGCAAGGCCCCGGCAAGAACGCTGTACTCAGGCCGGGCCGCCGCGCCGCACGATGCCCTGCTGCCAGGCATACACGGCAGCCTGCGTGCGGTCGGCGAGGTGCAGCTTGCTGAGGATGTTGCTGACGTGGCCCTTGACGGTGTGCTCGCTGATCACGAGCTGCGCGGCGATCTCGCTGTTGCTCAGCCCGTTGGCGATGAGCTTCATCACGTCCATCTCGCGGTCCGTCAGCTCGGTGAAGGGGTTGGCCTCCTCGCCGCGGATGCCCTGCATCTCCTGCACGACGCGTGACGCCACGCGGGGGTGCAGCGTGGCCTCGCCCCCGGCGGCGCGCCGGGCCGCTTCTGCCAGATCGGTCATCTTCACGTCTTTGAGGATGTACGAGATCGCCCCCGCCTTGAGCGCCGGGAAGATGTACTCGTCCTCGTGGTAGGAGGTCAGCACGACGATCTGCGAGCGCGGGCTCACCGCCTTGACGCGCCGCGTCGCCTCGACGCCGTCCATGCCCGGCATGACGAGGTCCATCAGCACGACGTCCGGCACGAGCTCCCCCGCCAGCTGCACCGCCTCCTCGCCTGACGCCGCCTCACCGGCGACCTCGAACTCGGGGTGGGCGTCGAAGAAGGCGCGAACCCCGCCGCGCACCACCTCGTGATCGTCTACCAGCAGCAGCCGGATGCGTTCGCCCATCTGTATGGTCCCTTCGCTAAACAATCGTCCACAGATGTCACAGATGACACAGAGAAAAAATAAAAAGTGATCCACGAATGTCACGAATAGCACGAATGAAAGGACACAAAAACATTAGTGTCATTAGTGTCATTCGTGGACTCTAGTCCTGTGCCTTTTCATCTGTGCCGTCTGTGTTATCTGTGGACTCACTTACACGGGCAGCGGACGGTGACGCGCGTCCCGCCGCCCGGCGCGCTTTGCACGTCGAGCTTGCCGCCGAGTGCGGCGGCGCGCTCCTGCATCGAGCGCAGGCCAAGCCCGCGCCGCCCCGACTGCAGGTCGAAGCCGCACCCGTCGTCGAGCACGGTGAGGCTCACCCCGGCGTCGTCGTACAGCAGCCGCACCTCGACCTCTTGTGCGCGGCTGTGCCGGGCGGTGTTGGACAGCGCCTCCTGCAAAATGCGGAACAGCGCCTGCTCCGTCTCCGGCGGGAGCGTGCGCTCGCCCTGGATTCGCACGTCGACCCCGACCTGGTTCTGCCGCGCCCAGCCTTCGGCATACTCGCGCACGGCGCTCGCCAGCCCTCGCTTGCCGAGCGCCACCGGGCGCAGCTCGTGGATCAGGCTGGTGAGCTCCACGCGCAGCGCGTCGGTCAGGGCTTCGGCTTCGGCGAGGTGCTGTGCGGTGGCCTCCGGGTTGGCTTCCAGCAGGGCGCGCGCCGCACCGATCTGCCCGGCGGCGGCGAAGGCCTGCTGCTTGGCGCTGTCGTGCAGCTCGCGGGCGATGCGGTTGCGCTCCTCCAGCATGGCCACGTCCTGGCGCGCCTCCAGAAGATTCTGAAGCTGCTCGGCCATGCGGTTGAGCCGCCGGGCAAGCTGCCCGATCTCGTCGGCGGAGGGGTCGTCCACGAACGTCGAGAAGTCGCCCTGGCTCCAGGCGTCCGAGGCGGCTGTCAGCCGTTCGAAGCGGCGGGTGAGACTGCGCGCCGTCAGCCACCCGAACACCGTACCGACCCCGCCCGCCACCACCGTGAAGGCGAGCACGCTCACGCCGAGCAGCGCCGCGATCGGACCGACCATCTCAACCGCGCTGCCGGGGAACCGGCTCACGTGCACCACCGCGCCGAGCACGCGCCCATCCGCCTCGTCCGTTACCGGGGCGGCCATGAGCAGGTTGCTCTGCTCCCGCGCCACCAGCAGCGAGGTATCCGTGACCCCGGCGAGCGCCGCGTTCAGAGGCGCGGTCGAGACGGGCAGCGCACCCGCGCTGAGTGGCCTGCCCGTGGTAACGCCTTCGAGGGCGTCGCGCGGCCACACGGCGAGCACGGTCCGGTTCTTATCTACCACTACCACGATGATGTCCCCGCCGTCGTTCTCCATGTCGATCCGCACGCCCGGCGGCAGATCGTCGGGCACAACTCCGGCGGTTCCTCCTGAGACGTCGTCCAGCCAGCGCTGAAGTCCCTCGACGTCCGGCGGCTCGGCTGCCAGAAACGGGCGAAACCTGGGCGCAACCGTCTCCTGCAGCTCGGCAGCCAGCAGATGGGGCAGGAGGTCGGTGCGGAGCACGGAGGCGACGAGCAGCCCGCCTGCGATGAGCAGGATCAGCTCGACGGCGAGCAGCGCGCCGACGGTCACGGCGGTGTAGCTGAGCGTCAGCTTCCAGCGCAGTTGTTGGACACGTGCGAACGGGTTCTTCATAGGTGCGACTCCCGCCCTATTATGGCAGCGAACGCCGCCGGGCGAAAACGGCTCCCTCACCCCGGCCTCGCGGTGACCCAGTCACCACGAGGGCTGCCCCTCTCCCGGCCGCGACCTGGTCGCTGGGAGAGGGGCCGAAGGGGTGTCAAGCGGCCCGCCTATCCCTTCTCCCGGAGGGAGAAGGGTGGGCCGACCGAAGGTCGGGCCGGGATGAGGGGGATGAGGGTCACGCCGTCAGGTCCTGGCGGCGGAACTTCCACACCGCCAGCCCCAGGAAGAGCAGCGTGTACGCCGCGATGCCGACGGCGGCGAGCCCCGGCTCAAGCATCGGGATCTGTGCCGACTGCCCGTTGAGCGTGACCTCAAGCTGTACGGTGCTCATGTTCAGGCTGTTCACGCTCTGCGCGAGCATGCTGGGCAGGAACTTGACGATATGCCCGCCGGTCTCGCCTACCAGCGCGAGAAGCTGGACCAGGAGCCCCTCGACGATCAGCGTATAGCCGATGCCGATGCCGAGCGCCGCCGCCGCCGAGCGAACCAGCACCGCGAACAGCATCGTCAGCGTGACGTACGGCAGCAGCGTGTACGCCGTGCGGAGCACGCTCAGCCCGAGCTGCCCGAAGTTCACCGCGTCCAGCGGAAGCGAGCCGTGAACGGCCAGCGTCAGCAGGCCCGAGATCAGCGCGCCAACCAGCGCCGCGATCAGCACGATGAGCACCGCGGCCAGCGCCAGCGCGGCGAACTGCGCCAGCAGCACCACGGCGCGCGGCGTGCCCCGGCTCAGCCACACCGAGAAGGTCCGGTGGCTGTAGCCCTGCGCGACGACCACGCTCGACAGCACGATGATCAGCAGCCCGCCGATCCCGCCCGCGGCGGCGATGCCCACCGCGTTGATCAGCGAGCCGGGCCAGTAGATGCTCGACGCGATCTGCTCCTCCAACCCTTCGTTTGGCATGAGCTGGCTGATGGCGAACATCCCGCCAAAGAAGAACACCAGAAACCCGACCAGGATGGCGGCCTCGGCCCAGAAGAGCCGGTTCTTGAACAGTCTCGTGTTTTCGATCTGGAACATGCGGGCAAACATTTCTCAGCTTCCTCTCTGCCTACTCGGATTCCTGGGTCAGCGTGATAAAGATATCTTCAAGGTCGTGCCGGGCAGTCGTTACCTCGGTGGGGATGATCCCCGCGGCAACGAGGTGTTCGACTACGCGCTCACTCTCCACCCCCTTGACGGTGACGTACGCGCCGTTGGGGGTGACTTCCTGCACGCCGGGCAGCGCGGCCAGCACCTGTGCTGCGGCTCGCGTATCGGGCACGCGGACCTTGACGCTGGCCTGCCCGCCGAGCAGCTCGTCCACCTCGCCCTGCGCGATGACGCGCCCCCGGTTCATGACGGCGACACGGTCGCAGACCTGCTCGACCTCGTGCAGCAGGTGGCTGCTCAACAGCACGGTGACGCCCTCGGCAGCCAGCGAGCGCAGCAGGTTGCGCACCTCGCGCATGCCGGTGGGGTCCATGCCGTTCGTCGGCTCGTCGAGGATCAGCAGGGCGGGGCGGTGTACGAGCGCCATCGCCAGCCCGAGCCGCTGCTTCATGCCGGTGGAGAACTGCCCCGCCCGGCGGTCGGCGGCTTCTTCCAGTTTGACGAGCTTCAGCACCTCGTCGATGCGCTCCTCGGTGACGTGCGGATGCAGTTTGGCGACCAGCCGCAGGTTGTCGCGCGCGGTCAGGTAGGGCACCAGTGCGGCGGATGCGCCCACCAGCGCCCCGACGCCGTCGAGCGCGCCCGTGCGGCTGGGCGTCACCGGCTCTCCGAGGACTTCGATGCTGCCGTTCGTGGGGTGGATGAGGCCCAGCAGCATGCCGATGGTCGTGGTCTTGCCCGCGCCGTTCGGGCCCAGAAAGCCGAAGACCTCGCCGGGGTGCACGTCGAGCGAGACGCCGTCCACCGCGCGGACCGGCCCAAAGTGTTTCTGCAAATTGCGGATGCTCACCGCGTATTCCGTCATGATTTCCGTCTCCAGGCTACTTCGTTGCTCAGTTGCCAACTCTCAGTTGCCAACTCTCAGTTGCCAACTCTCAGTTGCCAACAGCTTAGATCAGCCGCGCACCTGCCACACGACTCGCCAGACGGGTTTCACCCCCTACCTCAGAGGGGG
>CAZDLX010000130.1:0-10399 GCA_964506005.1 uncultured Anaerolineae bacterium
TGCGCCAGGTGGCGGAGCTGTGCTACCACAAGTCGCACTACGCGGCGGACGAGATCGACAAGCTGGATGGCTACAAGGTCCTGCGCGATAAGCCGTTCGTCAAGGAATTCGCCGTCGAGTGCCCGCTCCCCGTCGAGGAGATCAACGACTACCTGCTCGTGAACTTCGGGATCGTCGGCGGCTACGACCTCGGCATCCACTACCCGGAGCGCCAGGGACAGATGCTCATCGCCGTGACGGAGATGAACACCAAGGACGAGATCGACACGCTCGTGCGTGCGCTGGCGGAGGTGGCCGAATGAACGAACCCTTGATCTACGACCTGAGCTCGCCCGGCCGCAGGGGAATCGACCTGCCCGCACCTGACGTCCCGCTTGCGGATATCCCGCAGGAGCTGGTGCGCCAGGAACTCGACCTGCCGGAAGTCAGCGAGATCGACGTGGTGCGGCACTTCACGCGGCTTTCGCGGCTGAACCACGGCATCGACCTCGACATGTACCCGCTGGGGTCGTGCACGATGAAGTACAACCCCAAGCTGAACGAGGACATGGCGCGGCTGCCCGGTTTCTCGCTGGTGCACCCCTACCAGTCGCCGGATACCGTGCAGGGCGCGTTGGAGGCCCTGTACCACGTGCAGGAGTGGCTGAAGGAGCTTGGCGGCTTCGCCGGGGTGTCCCTGCAGCCCGCCGCTGGCGCGCATGGCGAGCTTGCCGGCGTGCTGATGATGCGCAAGTATCATCTCGACCGGGGCGACACCAAGCGTAACAAGATGCTCATCCCCGACTCGGCGCATGGCACTAACCCGGCCAGCACCACCATGAGCGGCCTGAACGTCGTCGAGCTGCCGTCGGACGACCGCGGCAACATCGACATCGAAGCGCTGCGCGCCGAGTGCGACGACACCGTCGTCGGCCTGATGCTGACCAACCCGAACACGCTCGGCCTGTTCGAGGAGCACCTGCAGGAAGTCGTGGACCTCGTCCGTGGCTGCGGCGGCCTGATGTACGGCGACGGCGCGAACTTCAACGCGCTGATGGGCATCATGCGGCCCGGCGACATCGGCTTCGACGTGATGCACTACAACCTGCACAAGACGTTCAGCACACCGCACGGCGGCGGCGGCCCCGGCTCCGGCCCGGTCGGCGTGTCCGAGCGGCTGCTGCCCTTCCTGCCCGGTCCCATCGTCGAAATCGTCGAAGAGGCGGAATCTGAAGACGAGCTGCCGGTCTTTGGCTTCGTGACGCCCGAGAAGACCATCGGTCGCATGAAGGCCTACTACGGGCAGTTTGGCGTGATCGTGCGGGCGCTGGCCTACATGCTGGTGAACGGCGGCGACGGCCTGAAGGCAGTCAGCGAGATGGCCGTGCTCAACGCCAACTACCTGCGCGTGAAGCTGAACGATACGTACTACGTGCCGCACGACCGTATCTGCATGCACGAGTTCGTCTGCGAAGGCCACTGGGAGGATGCGCCGGGCGTTCACGCGCTCGACATCTCGAAGCGTCTGATCGACTACGGCTTCCACCCGCCGACGAACTACTTCCCGCTCATCGTGCCCGAGGCGCTCATGATCGAGCCGACGGAGACTGAGAGCGTGGAAACGCTGGACCGCTTCGTCGAGGTCATGAAGACCATCGCGCGGGAGGCCCACGAGAACCCCGAGCTGCTGCATGGGGCGCCGCACAACGCGCCTACCGCGCGGCTGGACGAGGTCGGCGCGGCGCGCAACCTGGTGCTGTGCTGCCGCCCGACGAACCTGCCGGAGCCGACCGCCTAGCACTGCAGCTGTCGTCTGAACCCCCTCCGGCGGCGCTCGCCGAGCCCCGCCACCTCCCCCTTGCAAGGGGGAGGCCAGGAGGGGGTTCTGCCACCGGCAACCGATTTCTGGTGACAACTTGCGAGCTGAATCGCAAGCGCCCGGTCTATACGCCGGGCGCTTTGCTGTGTGGGCGGTACAAGACTCGAACTTGTGACCTCCTCCTTGTAAGGGAGGCGCTCTATCCAACTGAGCTAACCGCCCGCCGCTGAGTAGTATACCGCACCGCCCGGCCCGCCACAATGCGAATGGGGTAGGGCGGCGCGGTTCTGAGACGGCTCTAACCCTGGCTAGATGCGCGGCAGCACGAGCCCCTGCTGGCCCTGGTACTTCCCGCTGCGGTCGGCATAGCTGATGTCGCAGGGCTCATCACCCTCGAAGAACAGGATCTGCGCGATGCCCTCATTGGCGTAGATGCGTGCCGGCAGCGGCGTCACGTTGCTGATCTCCAGCGTGATGATGCCCTCCCAGCCCGCCTCAAGCACCGTCGTAGGGATCAGCACGCCGGCCCGGATGTAGGTCGATTTGCACAGCACTATGCCCGTCACGTCGCGCGGCATGCGCATCCGCTCGACGGACCGCGCCAGCACGAACGAGTTGGGTGGGATGATGCACACGTCGCCCTTGAAGTCGACATAGGCGTTAGGGTCGAAGTTCTTGGGGTCTACAATGGTCGAGTTGACGTTGGTGAACACCTTGAATTCGTCTGAGACGCGGATATCGTAGCCGTAGGACGACACGCCGTAGGAGATCACGCCCTCGCGCACCTGCCCGTCGACGAACGGCTCGATCATCCCGCACTCCGCGGCCATCTTCCGAATCCAGTTGTCGGCTTTCAGTCCCATGTGCCTCTTCTCTCTATGTCAGGATCAGCGGTTGCCGGTTGGTGAACGTACGCCTACATCTGCTCGGGGGCAGACATACCCATCAGGTCGAGCGTCCGCCGCAGTACGATCCGGGCGGCAGCGTAGAGCTTGAGCCGGGCGCGGGCGAGCTCGTCTGGTACGTCGCCGTGCATGGCGCGGACCTCGTCGTAAGTCGGGTGGAAGGTGCGCGCGAGGTCCTCGTGTGCCCAGAAGGCGATGCGGTGCGGCTGCAGCTCCTGCACTGCCAGCGCGATGATCTCCGGCAGCTCGATCAGCTTGCGGATCAGGTTCAGCGAAGCCGGGTCGTCCAGCAGAGTCACGTCGCCGCCCTCCATCGACACACCGCGCTCCTCCGCCACCCGCATCATGCTCGCGCAGCGCACGTGCGCGTTCTGGATGTAGTATACAGGGTTCTCGTTGGACTGCTTGCGGGCCAGCTCCAGGTCGAAGTCCATGTGACTCTCAGGGCTGCGGGCCAGCATGAAGTAGCGCACGGCATCCGGCCCCACGTCGTCCACAAGCTCGTCGAGCGTCACGAACTCGCCGCGCCGCGTGCTCATGCGGACGGTCTCGCCGCCTTCCGTCAGCGTGACGAACTGGTGCAGGATGACGTGGATTCGCTCGGCGGGGTAGCCCAGCGCCGCGACCATTGCGTGAACGTCCTTGGCCTCCTCGATATGGTCGGCACCGAGGATGTTAATGGCCAGGTCGAAGCCGCGCTCCAGCTTGTTGATGTGGTAGGCGGTGTCTGGCAGGCGGTAGGTCGGCTCGCCGTCCGCCTTGACGAGCGCCTTGTCCTTCTTTACGTCGCGGAGCTGGCGCATACGGAGCCAGGTGGCATGGCCGGCTGTCCCTGCCGCGTCGAGGTCTTCCTCGTCGGGGCGCTCGGCGTAGTCGTCGTCGCGCTCGGGCGCCGCGGCGTCGTAGACCAGCCCCTTCTCACGCAGGCGGTCGAGCGTTTCCCACACCGAGCCATCCTCGTACAGCGAGAGCTCGTTGAAGAACACGTCGAAGTGGATGCCGATGCGCGCCAGCGAAGCGCGGATCATCTCGAAGATGCGGCTTTCGGCGGCGTCTTTGAAGGCCTCCCAGCCGGCGTCAGCCAGCGCGTCGCCGCGCTCGTCGATCAGCGCACGGGCGATATCGTAGATGTAGTCGCCCTGGTAGCCGTCCTCAGGCAGCTCGGCGTCGAGGCCCAGCAGCTCGCGGTAGCGGGCCTTGACGCTCTCGCCGAGCAGGCGCATCTGCCGCCCGGCGTTGTTAAAGTAGTACTCCATCTCGACATCGTAGCCGGTTGCCCGCAGCAGCCGCGCAAGCGTGTCGCCCATGACGCCGCCGCGCACCCGCCCCACGGTGATCGGCCCGGTGGGGTTGGCGCTCACACACTCGACCTGCGCGCGCTCGCCGGCGTGGTCGCCCATCTGCGCGTAGGCGTCCCCCGCTTCGAGGATGGCGTCAACCTGCTGCTGGAGCCACGCGTCGGCCAGCCGGAAGTTGATAAACCCGCCGGTCTGCTCGACCGTGCCGACGTAATCCGCGTCGGGGAAATGCTCGACGATGGCGGCGGCGATGTCGTCCGGCTTCATGCGTGCGAGGCGGGCTAGCGGCATGGCGACGGGCGTGGCGTAATCGCCGTGGTCGGCCTGCCGCGGGCGCGTGACGGGCGGCTCGGGGATGTCGAACTCCGGCAGCGCGCCGGCCTGCTGCGCGGCCCGGATGGCCTCGGCGATCTTCGCCGAGAGGTCGGCGGGTAGACGGATCACAGTACACTCCTGTCACAGGCGGGAAACCGCCCGCAATTGTATCACGCCACACCCGCGCGACCAACGCAGGCTTACACTTGAGGGGTTTCTGGCACGCCGAGCTTGCGCACGTCGAGGGGGATGCCTTTACGCTCGTCGAGTACGAGGTGAATGGCGCCTGCCTCACACTGGCCCTCGCAGACGCCGCAGCCCATGCACTTCTCCCACGCGACACTGGCGGCATAGTCCATGCTGATCGCGTCAAACGGGCAGGCTGCCGCGCACTCACCGCAGCCGATGCAGGCCTCTTCGTTGACCGTCGCGAGGTAGCCCGAGGCAGTGACCATCGGCACGCCGTATTTCACCATGGCCTCGATGCCGCCGCAGCAGCACGGGCAGCAGTTGCAGATAGCGTAGAACTGGTCGTTGCAGGCATCCTTGAAGTACGCGGTATGGACGTGCCCGCGCTCGTGCTCGGCCTGCAGCAGGGCCAGCGCCTCGTCCTGCTCGATGCGGCGGGATGTGCCGGGGTGGTGGTCGAGCACGAAGGCGCCGTCGCCGACGATCATGCAGACCTGTGTGGGCTGGCAGGGATTCTCGCGGGCGTGGCGGCAGGGGCACTCCATAACGACGATCTGCGGCGGCCCGCTGAGCACGATGTTGCGCGCCATGGGGTAGGGGATGATCTGCTCCAGGTCGCAGCGCGGAATGTCGTGGTTCAGCGTGATGATTGACTTCGCCAGCTCGGTTGGCAGCACCTTGCCGTGGTAGCGATCCGCCCACCACGTCTTGAGGCGCGGTCCCATGCGCGGCAGCAGCGTGTTGATGCAGAAGCCAATGTACTCGTTGACCCAGCGCCCGTACACGTAGCCATGAACAGCTTTGAGCCCGACGCGCCGCTTCGGCACGCCGGGTGTGCCCTTCAGCGCGGCCCGTGTGGAGGGCAGGCCGAGCGGGTGGCCGCGCTCGCCTACGAGCCACAGCATGCCGATGCCGGCGAGGATCAACACGACGGGCAGCACGAGCCACAGGACGATCACAGCGCACCTCCTGCCACAGGCAGACTGGTTGGCGACGATACTCCATCTTAGCACAGGCGGCGGCCCGACTGCCTGTACATCACAGAGTCTTATCGGTCGAGCGCCGTTACCGGGTTGTGCAGCGTGCCGATGCCCTCAACTTCGACCTCCAGCACATCACCGGGCTGTATCGCCGTGACGCCCGCCGGGGTGCCGGTGAGCAGCACGTCGCCAGGCTGCAGGGTCATAATCCGCGAGACGTAAGCGATGAGCCCCGGAATGTCGAAGACCATCTGGCCGGGGTGCCCCTCCTGCCGCAGCTCGCCGTTGATGCGGCCCCGGATCCACGTCGCCGGGAGGTCAAGCTCCGTCTCTATCCACGGCCCGAGCGGGCAGAACGTGTCGAAGCCCTTGGCCCGCGCCCACTGGCGGTCCTTCTGCTGGAAATCGCGGTCGCTGATGTCGTTGGCGCAGGTGTAGCCGAATACGTGCGCCATCGCGTCCTCGGCGGCGATGAACCGCCCCGCCCGCCCGATCACCACGGCGAGCTCCGCTTCCATGTCCACGCGGCCCGTCTCCGGCAGCAGCACGATGGCCTCGCCCGGCCCGATCACGCTGCTGGGCGGTTTAAAAAAGAGCAGCGGCTCTTCAGGCACGTCGTTGCCGAGCTCGGCGGCGTGTGCGGCGTAATTGCGACCCACGGCGACGATCTTGCCTGGCGTGACGGGGGCGAGAATCTCTACCTCGTCGAGGTCGCCTACGAATGGGCCGCGCTGTATTGCGGGTGCGCGCGTGATGGGGTCGAGCGCCGTGCGGCTGAACGGATCGCCGTCCAGCACGTAGACGTGCCCTTCGACGACCTGGCCCCACTGCGGGCCCCCGGCGGACTGGTAGCGGCAGAGCTGCATGGTTGTCTCCTCTTCTGGCGCGGGGCGAGGCGGCGCGCCTCACCTCTGACGCGGGTAATGCCGGTTCATCTCGATGATGCTGTTTCGCACCGGGTAGGCCGTGCCGCACTGCGAACAGCACAGCCGGTCGGCCTGCTCCTCCCAGGCTGCGGCGGCGCAGACCGGGCAGCGCAGCACGTCGAGCGGGTGGTGCACGCCGCTGGCGACGCGGCCCGGTTTGAGCGCCCAGACGAGGTCGTACTCCACCTGCCAGGGCACGATGTCCACCTCCGCCAGCCCGGCGCGCGCCAGCACCTCGCGAAACTCCTCCGGCGAGTGCGTCTTGCCGGGCATGAGCCGGGCGTTCCAGCCGCGCCGCCGCGTGGTGACGAGCACGCCGCCGGGCCGCAGCACGCGCACCGCCTCGGCGAGCTGGGCTTCCGGGTCTGGCGTGAACTCCAGCATCTCCAGCACGGTCACGGTGTCGAACGTCCCCGCCGCAAACGGCAGGCAGCGGGCGTCGCGCCAGATCAGCGTGACTCGGTGGCGGTGCCCGGCGAGCTTCTCTGCGGCGATGCCGAGCATCCGGCGCGAGTGGTCCAGGCCGACGACGTGCCCGCGAAACGACGGCTGCGCGAACAACGCCAGCGGCAGCCGGCCCGTGCCGGTCGCGACGTCGAGCACCAGCGCGCCGGGCACGCGGCGCAGAATGTCCGCCAGCGGGCGGCCCAGGAACACGGCTTCCATGTCGTCGTCGTACTGCTTGATGTCGTCGTACTTGCGGGCCGTCACGTCGTACAGCCACGTCACGGCGCGCTGCCCGAGGTACGCGCCCTCTGCTACGTAGATCTGCCAGTAGAGCAGCCCCGCGAGGAGGGCTAGCCCTGTGACGACGCCGAGCGCGATCCACAGCGCAGGCACTAGAGGATGCCCTCCGCGCGCAGCCATGCCTCCGTCCGCCGCAGGCCCTCCTCCAGCGGAGTGTGCTGCCGCCAGCCGAGCAGTTCGCGCGCCTTGCGGTTGCTGATCTGCCCGCCCTCGCAGAGCTGCGAGACGATGTACGCCACACGATACTGCCGGATGAACGGCTCGGCGAAGAAGGCGGCGGTGCGGGCCAGCCAGCACGGCAGCCGGATGGCGCGGGTAGTCGGCACCATACGCATGTAGGCCCCGAGAAAGTCTCGCATGGTGGTCGGCCCGTCATTCACGGCGTTGAAGATCTCTCCGGCGGCGGCCGGGTGGGTAGCGGTCAGCAGGAGCAGGTCAACGAGGTCCTCGATGAAGATCGGGAAGGCGCTGGCCCCACCGCCCCCGAGCAGCGGCATGCGGCCTTTTTTAGCCCACGTTGCGAGCCGGACGGCCCACGTCCGCGCACCGGGCCCGTAGACCATGCCGGGCCGTACGATCACGGTCTCCAGCGCTGTCTCGCGGCCAACTCGCTGCACGGCACGCTCGGCGAGGATCTTCGTGTCGCCGTAGGGGTAGCCGAAGGGCTCGACCGGCGTGCCCTCGTCCACGTCGCGCCCGCCGCGCATGCCGTACACGGCGATGCTACTCGTGAACACGAAGCGCCGGACGCCTGTCTCCGCGCTGGCTGTGGCGAGGTTTTCCGTCGCGGTGACGTTGACCGGATGCGCCTGGGACGTATCCGCACCGCCGAGCCAGGCGGCGATGTGCATGACGACATCCACGCCCTGCGCGAGGACCTGGCGCATCCGCGCGGCGTCGTTGATGTCACCTTCGACCACGTCGAGGCCACGCTCGCGCAGATCGTCGCCCTTGCCGGGGGTGCGCTCCAGCGCCAGCACGTGAGCGCCCTCTTCGTGGAGGCGCAGCGCCAGCGCGCGGCCGATGTAGCCTGTTGCGCCTGTAACGAAGATGCGCCGACCCGCCAGCGTGCCGTTCAATGGGGAACCTCCTGTGGCCCTGCGTCGTCAGGATGGGTGGCAGCAGGGTAGACCAGCCCGAGTGTAGCGACGCTGCCTGGTGGATGCAAGGCACGCGCCCGCCATTGGCAGCCACCTGTTGCCGATGCTACAATGCGCCCGAACTGGTATCCGACCACCTGGAGAGGACTGGCTATGAAGCGAATGGTACGCGTGCTCCCTGTCATCGCGCTGGTGCTTCTGCTCGCCGCCTGCAACGGCGTCTTGGCGGGCCAGGAGCCTACACAGACGCCGCAGTTCGTCGTGATCACCGACACTCCCGAGGGCGGCGCGCCCGCTGCCACGGACGCAGGGGCGGAAGCGACCGGCGCTGGCCAGCCCGTCGAGACGGGGCCCGTAGCCATCCCCACGCCGTTTCTGTGCAAAGCGCAGGTCATCGAGCAGAGCTTCGAGCGGGGCTTCATGTTCTGGGTCGGCGCGACGACGGAGGAGCGCTGCAAGGTCGAACACGACTTCATGCCCGGGTCGGGTGAGATCTGGATATCGATCCTGGACGAGAGCGGGCAGGTCGGCGAGTGGGTGATCGTGCCGGACACGTGGGACGAGGCCAGCGAGCCGGAGTCAGACCCGAGCCTCCAGCCGCCCTCGGAGGACGTGCGGCAGCCGATCCGCGGCTTCGGCAAGGCGTGGCGCGAGGGGCTGACCGATGAGCAGCGCGAGCAGCTTGGCTGGGCGACCGGCGATGAGCTGCCCTTCGTGACGGATTACCGCTATGACGCTGGCGGCTTCCTCAACGACGCGGGTGAGTACGTGCCCCGCCCCGGTCTGCACCGCATCATGGCGCTGGGCGGCGAGCAGTTCTTCTACGACGAACAGTCGCGCGCGACGTTCTTCATCGCCCCGCAGGACTAGGGGGTACAGCTCGCAGTCGACACGGGCGGACGGCGCTAGCTCTCCGCCCGTTCTGATTCCGCGAACTCCTGCACCTCGTAAATCTCGACCTCGATCTCGGGCCAGCGCCAGGCATTGCCCGGCAGCCCCATCTTCAGACACAGGCGGCTGAGAAACTCGACGGGGTCGGGAATCTTGCCCCAGACCTGCGGCAGGAACGTCGCCTGGCGCTGGCCCCGGTACACCAGCGTAACGCCGTCGACGCCGGGACGCAGCAGTCGGGGCAGGTCGTCGGCACACTCGAACGCCAGGGGCCGCGCCGGTGTGAGCAGCGAGATCTCAATCGCGATGTCGGGCAGCTCGGCAGGTGTTACCGGGTTGAAGCGCGGATCACAGGCGGCTGTCTGGGCCGCGGTGCGTACGATCTCCTCAGCCAGCGGAAGCACGGCGCGCAGCACGCCAGTGCAGCCGCGTAGCTCGCCGGTCTCCCGCAGATGCAGGGTGACGAAGCAGGCGCGAGGCACGCGCAGGCACTCGGGCAGCTCGTCGAGGCAGAGCTGCGGGGCGGCCTGCCCCATTGCCGCCGCCGTGATGCTCTGGCGGGCCAGGGCCAGCAGCGTCTGCTGCTCGACCGGGCTCAGGAATTCCACCACATTCTCGCTCATGGTTATCGTCCTTGCATGCTGCGCTGGTAGCGGGCGCATTATGCGCCGGAATTGAGCAGGCGCAGCACCGGCTTCGCAAAGTCTGTCAGATCGCCGAGGCCCGCGCCGATTTCCTCACGGGCATCGCCGATGATGAGGGTTGGCACCTGGTTCTGCGTGTGCCTGCGCGCCGTGCAGTCCTCCAGGTTGCCGTGGTCGCTGGTGATGAGGATCAGGCCTTCGGAATCGTCCCATTCCGAAAGCAGACCGGCCACAACCTCATCAAGCTGCTCAAGCACCTCCACCGCCCGGCCCATCTCGCAGCGGTGGCCAACGTAGTCGGTGAGCCAGTGATCGAACAGGGTGAAATCGGCCTGCCGCGCCAGCCGCGCCATGCGCTGCCCGGCTTCAAACGCGGTGATAATTGGCGCGTCGCTGTAGCCGAGCAGCGTTCGCCAGGCCTGTCCGGTGAAGTCCGCGGAGATCGCCTCGCCGCGGTACAGGGCCTCCGGCCCGAGCATCGGCGCACCGCCCACGTGCATGGCGAGCTGGTTTGCCGAGCGTAGCCGTGTGCCCTGAGCGATGCGCTCCAGGTAAGCCGCAGGGTACGCGTTGAGAAAGCTGGCCTGGCGGCCGTACTGGCTGAGC
>CAZDLX010000131.1:0-1363 GCA_964506005.1 uncultured Anaerolineae bacterium
CCCAGGTACTGGTTGAACGAGAACTCCGCGCCGGGCGGGATCATCACGCCGTGGAAACGGCTGGCGGCGGTTGCCACGTTGGCGCGCCGCTCGCTGGACGAGCCCGCGTAGTACGTCGTCGCGGAGGAGATCAACTCGCGGATACCCAGCTCCTCGGCGGTCGCCGTGTCGGGCACGGCAGGCGAGAGCGTCTCAAAGACGAGCGGGACGGTGTGCTCGCCCGACATCAGCTTCTGGTTGATCTGCTGGATGGTCGCCGCCACGTCGAGGTGCCGGCCTTCCTGGCTGTTGACCGTCGGGATCAGCGTGCCGGAGTTCTCGTCGAAATCGAAGCGGGCGTCCACCGGCTCCCGCGCAAGCTGCGGTGCGAGCGGGTTCAGGAAGCTCTGGAGCTGCGATTCGTCGAGGCGCACAGCGTAGCTGGCCGTGCCGTCCCCGGCGGCAACCTGCTCGATCACGATCATACCCGCCAGCGACTCGCGGGAGGCCGTCCAGGGGCCGGGGTCGTCGGGGTACGGGTTCTCGATCACGACCTGCATGTTGGCCGCCAGAATGGTGTTAATCGTCGCGGCGGCTTCGTCCGCGCTCATGATCTGCGGCGGGGTCTCTTCGACGGCGACCGTGATCTCGCCGCTCTGCAGCGACATGATCATCTCGCGCAGCCGGTCGACGGTCTGCTCGCGCACCACCTGCCGCCCGATCTGGCCCGGCGTCGCCACTGCCTCGACGCCGCTGACGTGCACCGTGGCGTCAACCGGCGGGCGGTTGATCGCGGCGGCGATCTCATTGAGCGTCACGTCGGCCACGCGCTGGTCATACACGATGACCGGCGACACGACGACGCCATCACGCCAGGCCGCGATCTGCTGGCGCAGGCTGGCGATCAGGCTGGGCTGGCGGCCCACCTCATACGCCGCCTGGATGGTTCGCGTCACGTCAAAACCGACGCCAAGCTGCCCGGCGCTCACCGGCCAGACGTTGCCTCCATCGCGGAAGGTAATCGTCGAGGTCTGCGGGTAGTCGAACCGGCCGTCGAGCGCCTGCATGGCCTCCTCCGGCGACATGCCGCCGAGCTCGACGCCCCAGACGTTCACGCCGGGGTAGATCAGGCCGTCGTAGTAGACCTGGTACGCTGCGACGAACAGCGCCGCGACGAGGTTGGACAGCAGCAGCACGGAGACGATGGCCAGCGTGATGCGCGCCAGCCAGCGCGGCGACTGTCCTCGCCGGACGGGGTGCGCTTCAGTCTGGAATTGTTCGCCGGTGTGGGAAACCATAGACGACCGCTCATCAACATAGGCTTACGTGGGCGGGTTTGCTGTGCGGGTGATTCTATCATCTTCCCCCCGGAATTGAAAGCTGC
>CAZDLX010000131.1:1463-8661 GCA_964506005.1 uncultured Anaerolineae bacterium
GGCTGGCGCAGGATGCCCCGCCCGTACATAATCAGAGCAGCCCGCCGGGGAGAGGAGGAGATATGTCGCCCACACCGGAGCAGGAAGAACGCAAAGAACGGCTGGACGCAAAAGGAGAGGAACAGCCGGTCTGGACGTACCGGGGCTACGAGATTCGCCACGGCGAGTTCAACACCGCCATGGTGCACTTCTACCGCGGCGAGCTCGCTCGCGCCAACGTGTGGCGGCAGCGCCTCGACTCCACGACCAACTGGGCGGTCGTCGCGACAGCCGGTGTGCTGTCCCTTGCCTTTGGTTCTGACGTCGCCGGGCAGGCGGTGATCATCGTGGGGAGCCTGCTCGTCACGCTGTTCCTGTACATCGAAGCGCGCCGCTACCGGTACTACGAGCTGTGGAGCGCGCGCGTCCGCCTGCTGGAGACCGACTTCTACGCCGCGATGCTCGTACCCCCATTCCGGCCTGCACCGGACTGGGCCGAGACGCTGGCGGAGAACCTGCTGCACCCGCGCTTCCCGATCTCGATGTGGGAGGCGGTGGGCCGCCGCCTGCGCCGCAACTACCTGTGGATCTACTTCATCCTCATCGTCGCATGGCTGTTCAGCGTGATCCTCGCACCCGGCGGCGTAAGCTCGGTACAGGAGGTCATCGACCGGGCATCCCTGGGCGGGATTCCGGGGGAGATCATGCTGCTGGGGGCGCTGGTGTTTTACAGCGCTGTCGTGGTAGTGGGCCTCGCTACACGGGGCCTGACCGAAGCCAGCGGCGAGGTACTGCCCCGCTACAACGCCTCGCGCCCGAGCACGCGCGATGCGCTGCTCGGCATGGTTGGCTCCAGCAGCGACCAGGGCTGGTTCCGGCCCCGCAGCCGCCGCCGCGAGCAGATCATGGCCCAGATCATTACCGACAACCCGCAGGAGGTCGCGGAGCGTATTCTGCGGGAGATGGCGCGCGGGGTGACGCGCATCGACGGTACGGGGATGTACACCGGCCGGGAGCGCCCCATGCTGCTGTGTGCCATTACCATCACCGAGACGTCGCGCCTCAAGGCGCTCGTCGCCGAGATGGACCCTGAGGCGATGATCATCATCATTCCGGCGCACGCCATCTACGGCAAGGGGTTCCAGTCGCTCTCGTAGACAGGCGTCCGCTAGGGCTCGCCGCGCTCCCGCACGATGGCGCAGCCGTAGGCAGGGGTTTCGGCGGGCGCGGACTGCCGGGCGGCGCGCAGCGCCTCAATGGCCTCGTCGAGATAGTTCACGGTCGCTTCGCGCTGGCGGAACGAACGGTCGTCGATGGCGCCCTGGTACGCGATGCGGCGATCCCCCGCGATCACGTAGACGTGTGGGGTAACCTGCGCGCCGTACGCCAGCGCGACGGCCCCGTCTTCGTCATTGAGTATCGGCGCGTTTATCTTGTGCTCGACGGCCTGCTTTTCGACCATCGCGGGCAGCTCGTTCAAATTGCTCTTAATATGCAGGAGCCGGATGCCCTCTTCTGCCCACTTCGCGGCGCGCGCCGCGAAGTAGCCGTCGTAGTGCCGGCTCCAGTCACATTCGCCCGACCAGAAATTGAGCACCACAACGTCACCGCCGAGCTCGTCCAGCGAGATCGTGACGCCGGATAGAATGTCCTGCAGCGCAAAGTCGGGCGCAACCGTGCCCGGCGAAACCGGCTTGAGCTCGTCAACGCGCATAGATCCTCCCGTGCAGCTACCGGTACCGTACCACGGGGCTCAACGTCGAACCCCACACCCGCCTAGATTATCGAAACGCGAGGCAGGACGCCAGTGATCCGGACCTACATGGTGTGGGTGAGACGTCATCTCGTACTGTGAAGGCGAAGCCTACTGCGTTAGTCACGGCGTCATTATCCTGAAGCACGACATCCGTAGGGGCGCAGCATGCTGCGCCCCTACTCGTGGGCGGTGCGGGGTATCGCCCTCTAGCCTTCTCCCTGAAACCCTGCTACACTGGCGCGCAACATGCAGCAACGAAAACACGCCAACACCGCCAGCTTACTCACCCTGACCGCGCTCGTGGCCCTGCTCGCGCTCGCGGGGTGCGCTCCCCGCGCGGCACAGAACGACCCGTTCGTCGTCGCCGACCTGTTTGCTACCCCCGGCAGGTCGCTGGCGACCATCGTGCTCTCGCCGACCCCGGAACCGACGCTTACCCTGCCCGGCGAGCCCGCCGAAGGCGAGCCTGGCGCGGCGACCCGCACGCCTGCCGCCACGCTCCCCCTGCCGACGGCTATCCTGCTCCAGCCGACCATGCCCTTCGTCCAGCCCGGCCCCACGCCGACGCGAGCCATCGACGCCGCGCCGACCAGCACGCCGGTCCCGGTGTGCGACCCGCCGCCCGCGCCCTTCGACGCGGCGTGGCTCAGCTCGCCGGAGGCACAGGCACTGCTCGGCTGCCCGGCTGGCGCCCCACAGCGGCTGAGCGGCGTGTGGCAGCCCTACGAGCGCGGCAGCATGTTCTGGCGCGAGCAGGACCGCAGCATCTTCGTGATCTCGGAGGCGGCCACGCTGCAGGGGCAGGCCACCGACTCGTGGTGGCGGTTCGACGACAGCTACCAGGAGGGCGAGCCGGAGGACAGCATGGGGCTCACCCCGCCGGAAGGGATGAGCATGCCGGTGCGCGGCTTCGGCAAGGTGTGGCGGGCCAACGGCTTCGTGCGGGACGCGCTGGGCTGGGCCACCGGGTCTGAGGCAGGGGCGGAGACGACATGGCTCCAGTTTGACACGGGCTGGATGATGGCGGGCCCCGGTGGGGGGCCGATCTACGCCCTGATCCCGCTGGATGCCCCACCTCACGCGGCGGGCTACCACTTTGGGGCGATGCTGCGCTGACGGAGGGCGGCGGGGCTCTATATCCGCCGCATGAAGCGCGAGAAAGCCGTGTTGAACACCGCAGGTTGGTCCCACATCACGAAGTGACCGGCGTCAGGCACGGCAACGCGGGTGCTCTCCGGCAGGTGCTTCTCGAACAGCTTGATCTGGTTGGGGCTCACGATCACGTCGTCGAGGCCGTAGATGCCCATCACCGGCACCTGAATGCGATGCAGGTCTGGGGCGAAGTTGGTGCGGCGCAGCGAATCGATGCTGGAGAAGAACGACTCCGTCGTGAAGCCCTCGCTGTTCTGCATCGTCATCTCGTAAAAGAGGCGTGGGTTCTGGCGCGAGACAAACGGTGACCACAGCCGCAGGAACAGCCGCAGCAGCGGGGCGCGCTTTCCGGCGAGCATCAGGCTGGCGACGGCCCGCCGCCCCGCGAGCTTCAGAAAAAAGCTCAGCGAGCGCCCATCCACCGGCGACCCGACGACTGCGACCTTCTGCACGCGCTCCGGGTACTTTAGCGCCACGCCCAGCGCCGTCGTGCCGCCCATCGAGTGCCCCATAATCGGCACGCAGTCCATCCCCAGCTCGTCCATGAACTGCGGGATCATCTCGATGAAGGCTGGAACCTCGAAGTGGTCTTTATCCGACTCGCCGAAGCCCCACAGGTCCGGCGCGTACATGCGGTAGCGCCCCTCAAACGTTTCCAGCGTCGAGCGCCAGGTGTTCCAGGCCTGCGTCCAGCCGTGGATCAGGATCACCGGCGAGCCGGAGCCACGCACCTCGTAGTGGACGACGCCTTGCTGGGTGACGATGGAGGGCACGGTCAGTCTCGCTCCCGCCAGACGGGTGTCCGGCAGACTCAGGTATACTCTTCTTCCATCTCCTCCAGGATGCTGTACAGCAGCTCCAGGAGGATGGTCTTCACGCTCTCGCGGTCGGTCGCCACGCAGGGCAGCATCTTGATGTTCGGGTCGAGATGCAGCATCACGCGCAGGTCCTCGACCGACCACGCGTCGGGCAGGTCCTGCTTGTTCGCCGCGACGACGTAGGGCGTCGGCGCGTAAGCCCGGAACGTCTCGAGGATCAGCTTGGCCTCGCGGAACGTCTCGGGGCGCGTGGAATCCACCATCACGACGAAGCCGAGCATCCCCTGCGAGAGAATCTCCCACATAAAGTCGAAGCGCCGCTGCCCCGGCGTGCCGAAGAGATACAGCACGAGGTCGTCGTCAACCGTGATGCGTCCAAAGTCCATCGCGACGGTCGTCTGGCTCTTGATGCGCTCCGCCTCGCTGGTGATGGTGCGCTCGGTCGATACGACGTCGATCTCGCTGATGGCCTGGACGAACTCGGTCTTGCCTGAACTGAATGGGCCGGTGACGACCATCTTAACGGTTTGTGTTTGCATGGTATCTGAGTCTCCAAGAAGATGTTCGTGAACCAGCTAGTTAGACCCCAGATTGGAGATGTGGTCGATCAGCCGCCCGATCAGCGCGCGCTTCTCCTTCTTCTGCTCGGCGGAGAGCTTCTGGCGCCGGTGCGCATGTACCAGCTCGACGAGGCCGGCTTCGCGCAGGCTGCCTACCGCGCGGCGGATCTGCCGGTCGCTCAGGTTGAGCTTCCGCGCGATCATACGCAGCGTGTTGTCCGCCTTGACGTAGTGCAGCACCTGCCACTCGTCCTTGTTTAGCTGCAGGTCAGACAGCTTCACATTCGGACGGTTGGAGAACTTCAGGGCTACGTCGAGGCTCGGGATCTCCTCCTCAAGCTGCTCGTCCCGCTTCTGGATGCGTGCGATCTGGATAATGAGATTCTCCAGATCGAGCGGGACGGTGATCCGCCCGTTATCGGGATGGTGGTCGAGGATGAACTCGAACTTGCCCTCGCGCCACCCGGAAAAGTGGTTCACAGCCGCTACCCCGTGCAGCTTGAAGCTGCGGATGATATCCGCCTGGGACACGTATCCTTTCTGGATCAGAAGCAGGCCGAGCTGCTTGTCGCCGCCGCGCTGCCCGAGCTTCGAGAGCTGCGCAGCCTGCTGCCGCGAGATGCGACCTGCGCGCGCCAGCACGGAGGCCAGCGAGCCATCCGTGTCCCCAATGGCGGCGTAGATCAGCTTGCCATCCTTAAAGGCCAGGCTGGCTCCGGCACTATCTCGTTCGACGCGCAGTGTGCCCGTCTTCTTGGCCAGACTGATCAGGCTCAAGAGCTGCGTCGGGCTGAAATCACGCAGATTACCTTTCATACATGTCCCCGCCCACTCAAACAGTGGATTGTCGACTCACTTGGGAGCTTCAAGCAGGCTGCGTGTCAGTATACACCAGGCAAAAAGGGTGTGACAATGGTCACGCTGGTCCTGATGGCATTGTAGTGAATAAATACGTACTTTTCCCAATCTGGCCAGGCATCGTGGGGCGATCAATCGCCTGATGGATGCAAGCATTCCTGAAGCACCAGACGACTTATGATGCGGCGGCTGAAGCGATCAGCAGGACGGTGCGGCCAACTGACAGGGCAACTCGCATCGGTAGGGGCGGGTCTCAGACCCGCCCCTACTACGACGGTGCCACTTTTCCCAATTCCAGAAGCCTTCTGGCGGCATATGAGCGTGCCTCACAGGGAAGAAGTACCGAGCGCTCAGGTTCACCGATAAGCAAATTGTGTAATGCCCCTCTCCGTGGCACGGAGAGGGGGTGGCGCGTCTACGACGCGCCGGGGGTGAGGTCGGCCCCTTCACTCACCCTGCAAATCATGATACAATAACTCCACTTTCAGGCAGTGCGGCGCGTCATGCGGGGGTGTGGCATGCAGAGGCGGGAACTCATACCCGATTACGAGAAGTCGTGGGCGCTGCTTATCGGCATCGACGACTACGGCGGCGCGCTGCCCCCGCTCAACACGGCCGTCAAGGGCGCGACCGGTCTGGCCAACGTGCTGGATGACGCGCTCGGCTTCAATCCAAACCAGATCATCCTGCTGACAGACGGTGAGGCCACCCAGCGCAACATCCGCCGCGCCCTGACCGACCCGCTCTCCCGGCGCGACCGTGTCTCCCCCAACGACCGCGTGCTGATCTACTTTGCCGGGCATGGCCTCACCTTCGACACCGCCGAAGGCGAGGTCGGCTGCATTGCCCCGGCGGACGTCGAGGGCAGCTACATCGACAGCACGATCCCCATGGACGAGCTCACGCGGCTCGCCAACCGCATCCACGCCAAGCACGTGCTGTTCCTGCTGGACGCCTGCTTTTCCGGCTTTGCGACCACCCGCGACGCCTCGACGGGCGTCGAGCGGCAGGTCGCCGACTTCCTCCAGCGGCCCGCCCGGCAGGTCATCACGGCGGGCACGCGCGAGCAGGCAGTCAGCGACTACTGGGGGCCCGGCGGCCACTCGCTGTTCAGCGGCTTTGTCATCGAAGGGCTGCGCGGCGCGGCGCCCTCCCCCGGCGGCGTGACACGAGCCTTCCACCTCGCCGGCTACCTGCAGGACCAGGTCGCCCAGCACTCGCGCTCGCTGCAGACCCCGCAGTATGCGGCGCTCATCGGCAGCCAGGGCGGTGATTTCATCTTCCGCGTGAGGCAGCCCGGCGAGATCTCCGCGATAGTACTCGAGGCGGCGGCTCACAGCGACCCGGCCCAGCGGCTGCTGGCCGTGGGGCGGCTGCACGCAATGGCCCGCCAGTCCGACCAGCCCGACCGTGCGGCACGGGCGATGGCCCGGCTGGAGCAGCTCGCCGAAGAGGACGAGGTCGCGATGGTGCGGTCGTCGGCCCGCGCCGCACTGCGCGACATTATCCCGCACACCCACGTCGCGCCGATTGTGCGCGAGGAACTGGCCGAAGTCGCGACGCGCCCCGAAGCCGACGCCGAGGCTCAGGCCCCGGCTCCCGTCGAGAGAGGGGCGCTCCCCGCACCGAGCAGGACGCCCGCCACAGTGATCGGCACGTTTGCGATTGCCGGCGGGCCGCTGGACACCCGGCGCGTGGAGGTAGCCGAACTGCCGATGACCATCGGGCGGACCCCGGGCAACGTGCTCGTCCTGCCCGACGACAAAGTCTCCCGCCGCCACGCCCAGGTCGAGGTTCGCGACGGCATCCTGTGGATCGTGGACCGCGGCAGCACGAACGGTACTTTCCTCAACGGCGAGCCGCTCGACCGCCCGCGCCGCCTGCGCGCTGGAGACCAGATCACCATCGGCACCTCGACACTCACCTTTGCGCCGGCGTCCCAGGCCGCCAGAGCCGCCCCTGTGGCCCCGGACGCAACGCCGGTCGAGCCGCTCAAGCCCGCGGCCCGTGCCAGGCCTGTGCCGGAGCACGCACCACGCGCCGAGCGCGCCCGGCCAGCGCCCGAGTGGCAGACC
>CAZDLX010000131.1:8761-10208 GCA_964506005.1 uncultured Anaerolineae bacterium
GGCTGCCGCGAGTGCCGGGACCGGTGACGAGGCGGAGAAGGCAGCCCGCAAGAAGCGAAATCTCCGCATTCTGGTCATTGCCGGGGCTGTGTTCGCGCTCTGCACCTGCATCGCGTATCTGGCGGCGCTCTCCAGCGGCTACTGAGCCCATCGCTCTGTGCGGACTACCATCCCCCACTGCTATACTCAGCGGTGAGCAGCTCGCTGCTCGACGGGTGTTCGCTGACACAGGCCGCTGGAACGCGGCATACGGCAGGAGGATGGAGCGCATGAGCCACGAGCCGGAACGCATCGACGAATTCGAGGTACAGCACGCCGAAAACGTGACGGTGATCCAGGAGGAGCCGGCGCGCCGCTGGCCATTCGGCTACCCGCTGCTGTGGTTGCTCGTGGTTCTCTCGCTCATCATGAACGCGGTGATGCTGCGCTACCTGATGTTGAGCCGTGTGGCCACCCGGCAGGCCATCGGCGACGCCATCGAGGTGATCGACAATCTCGGCAGCCAGCGGTTCACCCACACCGTCGTCATCGACGACACTATCGCGCTGCAGGCCGACATGCCGGTTAACGAGACCATCCCGGTCACCATCGACCAGGACTTGGCCATCCGCGAGGACATCACCGTGCCGGTGGACACGAGGCTGTTTGGCACGATTAACCTTAACGTGCCCATCGATGCGACCGTTCCCGTCGAGTTCGAGCAGGACATCGTCATCGACCAGACCTTTAAGATCGACACGACGGTGCCGATCTATCTTGAAGTGCCGATCAACCTCGCGGTAGCGGACACCGAGCTGGCTGCGACGTTGAACGACCTCAGCCTGCGGCTGGAGGAGATGCAGGCCAGCCTCGACCGGCCGTTGATCCCGCTGCCCGGCGGCACGCAGTGAGCCGCCGGCCCGCCCTGCTGTATCCGCCCCAGCGCCTGGAGACACCCTCAGCGTGTGCATTCTCGCCTTTGAAGTGATCATGACGCTCGCCGGCGCGGTGACCCTGCTGCGCCGGTCCTTCTTCATGCCGCCGCGCACGCACATTCGCGGCTGGCGGGCCACCGCCATCGGGCTGTTTCTGCTGTTGCCTCTGCCGCTGACTCTGCTGTTCGGCGCGCTGTTCAGCCTGCTCATCGTGCAGGGCGTGGCAGGCTTCGAGATCACCCGCGTCGGCACCGTGCTGGAGACGGCGCTCGTGGTGAGCGGGCTGCTCGGCGCGCTGGTGGTCGCCACGCTGCCCAAGAGCCGCGACGAGATGGTATGAGCCCTCACCCCCAGCTCCCATGCCTCTCAGCTTCTGGAGCCGTAAGCCGCATCGTCAAGCCACAACCCCCTCTGCCGACGCTTCGCGTCGCCATCTCCCCCTTTCAGGGGGCGAGTATGGTATAGCGAAAGACATACTTCTGCCCCCTGCAAGGGGGAAGTGCCCCGAAGGGGCGAAGGGGGTCGGGCAGCAT
>CAZDLX010000132.1:0-10050 GCA_964506005.1 uncultured Anaerolineae bacterium
GAGACTGCGACGCGCCGCACCTCCATGGGGAACTGCCATTCGACGAGCAGTTCGCCCGTCAGGGGATCCCAGGCCCGGAGGGCGCCGTCATCTCCGCCGGTGAAGTACACGTCGCCACCCGCCGAGAAGACGCCATCGACGCAGCCGAGCGTTTCGCGGTTCACATACTGGTGGGCCTCAAACTTGCTGACCCGCTCCCAGTCGCTCGTGCGCCAGATCTCGACCATGCCGTCGATGTAGCAGTTGGCCAACAGCGATTCGTCCGGCGAGAACTCGAGATCGCGGCCCGCAACATCGTCCTCGACCAGGCGGTCGACGTTGACGTCGTAGCGCATCATGCGGATCTGCTCGTAGACCTGCGAGCCTGCGAAGTTGTAGACGTATGTGGTGCCAATACTGTTGGTCGTTGCGAGGTAGTGTTCGCCATGCGCCAGAGCGCTGAGCGAGATGCCGGAGGGGCGGTGCTGCGTGCGGATGCCGGTGCTCGTCTCGTAGACGTACAGCCGGCTGCTGCCGCTGCTCACGACGAGGTACTGGCTGCCGTCAGGCGCCCAGGCCACGTCGTATACGAAGAGCCCGTCCGTGCTCGTCGTCGAGATCGCCTCGCCGCGCTCTACGTCCCATAGGATCGTGTCCTGCCCGACGGCGCCCCCCGCCGATAGCAGGTACCGGCCATCCGGGGAGTAAGCCAGCCCCCAGCCGGGCCGCTGGTGCTCGAAAAGCTCGCCCATCATCCGGCCTGTCTGTGTGTCCCACACCCGCACGATCAGGTCGGCGCCCTGTGTGGCGAGACGGTTGTCCGTCGGCGAGTAAGCCATCGCGAGGACTGGGCCCAGCGACACAACCCAGTTCTCCTGCTCCTCCATGCGGGTCACATTCTCACGGTTGAGCGCAGCCGGAGCGATCTCTTGCTCGGGGCCCTCGCCGGTGACAGCCCGGACAGACACGGCCTGGCACGCCGCAAGTGTGCACGCGATCACAGCCAGCAGCACAACGACCGCCCGCGCGTTACCCCTCATCGTATTTCCCCCCTCACCGATCGTTCCTAGCCATATGATACAACCTGTAACACCGCTTTCTCATCCTTACGCGACAATTTCGGCCCTGGTTCCCCGCAAATGCGGGCTGGCCAACCGTAAGGCTAGCTGTGATGCGCGGGCTCAAGTCCGCCAGGCCAGCCGTGCGGCCAACGGGCAGGTCGCCTTCAGGCGACGCATCTGTTGTAGCCTGAGAATTCCATTCTCAGGCGGTGGTCGCCCAACAGCCCGATACCGCCCCACTGCCTGCGGATGGTTTCCTAACGCCCCCTGTTTGCGGTATCATGAGTTGGAGCCCTTATTGCTGCTAGCACCAACTCCAAGGAGCACGATGGATCGATGAGCACAACTGCCCAGACGTGGTTTTACACTGAACCCGAACACGAGGCCTATCTGATCAGCGAGCGCCTGAACTCGACGTTCTGGCAGGCACGCGCCGTCAGCACCTACTGGAAGACTGTGCGCGCCGAGCCCCCGTTCCTGGCACACGGCTACCAGGGCGACGACATCATCGAGCTGGAGTGGGTGCCGGGCGAGTGGCTCGCCCTGCGGGCTCCGCGCGAAGTTGACGTCTCGGGTCTCGTGAAGGCCATCTCGCAGCGTGTGCTGGCCTTTCCTGCTACGCTCAGCTACGATACCGCGGACGGCCAGCAGGTGATGGAGTGGCACCGGGACGGTGGCGACAAGCGTTGGAGCGACCTGCAGGGGCGGTACGAGGTTTCGCAGTTGAAGCGGCTGAAGTAGCGGGCGTTTCTGCCGCGCAGCGGACACAGGCAGCCCGGATCGGCGACGCGGAACAAAGGAGACGAGGTTATGAAGTGGATGCGAGTCCTCATCGCAGCGCTGGCGCTGGCGCTGGGGGCCTTCTTCGTCTACTGGTGGATGGAGATCCGCCTCCTCCCTACGGTGCGGATCAGCCACACGATAGGCAAGGGCAACCGGATCGATCTGGACTGGATCGAGATCAACTAAGTATGGCTGCCAACCGTTCAGACAACCTGGAACGCGACTTGCTCATCGTCGAGGCCACGATCCGCGACCTCAAAGATCACCTGCTCGGCGACTCCATCTACTGGGAGCTCCGGCGGCCCAGTGCCGGCGGCTACTCGCTGCCCAAAGGCACGCTCGGTGGGCTGTTGATGCGGCTGCACCGGCTGAATGCCCTGCGCGACGACCTTACCCCGGCCCAGGCCGAGCGTCTGGACACGGCGACCACCACCGCCGAGGAGACGCTCCATCGCTGGGATGTTCAGGCCCGCGAGATGGCCAGCCGCGAGACGTCCGCCAGGCTCGGGCTGTGGCAGAATTACGTCGCCGAGCTGGCAGACAACCCGCGCCGCTACACGCCCGAATACGCCACCCAGGCGGAAGGCCGCACTGCCCTCTCCATGCTGCTGACCTTCTCCGGCGATTCGGGCCGCGAGGCCCTGGCGCAGATTGGCTCGGTCGATGCCATGCTCAAGGCGGTGCCCGCCGAAGAGGGCTTCGTGTGGGATGACGAACTCAGCGCGGCCTACCCGCAGCACGAGTTCTGGTGGCTGTATCTGAGGCCGCTGCCGGAAAAGACCGAGGAAGACTAGAGCACGCTGCGCTGTTCGACGGCACGGTTATGCTTTGGCTGGAGTGGCCCCCCGACGGGGGTCATTCCTTGCCCGACCCCCGCGTCTGGAGTACACTCCGCCAACTATGAGAACCATCGTCGTAGTGCCCACCTATAACGAAGCCAACAACATCGCCCCGCTCGCCGCCGCTCTGTGGGAGCTCGATCTGCCCGACCTCGCCGTGCTGATCGTGGACGATAACTCGCCGGACGGCACGGCTGCCATCGCGGAGGACCTGGCTCGGGCCAACCCTGGCCGGCTGTACGTGCTGCGCCGGCCCGGCAAGCAGGGGCTCGGCACGGCCTACAAGGCGGGCTTCCAGCGGGCCATCGAGCTTGGCGCGGAAGCCGTCGTGCAGATGGACGCCGACTTCTCGCACTCGCCCGCCTACCTCCCGGAGATGGTGAGCCTGCTCGACGAGTACGACGTGGTCGTGGGCTCGCGCTACGTCGAGGGCGGGCGGCTCGACGAGCGCTGGGGCTTCGGGCGCTTCCTGCTGAGCTGGTGGGCCAACGCCGTCTACACCCGCTTCATCCTCGGCACGCACCAGCGCGATACCACTTCCGGGTTCCGCGCCTGGCGCACGGAGACTCTGCTCGGCATGGGGCTGCACCGGATCAAATCGAACGGGTATGACTTCCAGGTCGAGCTGACGTACCTCACCGAGAAGCTCGGCTACCGGGCCAGAGAGATCCCGATCTACTTCGAGGATCGCCGCATCGGCCAGAGCAAGATGTCCAACGCCGTCAAGCTGGAATCGGCGCTGCGCGTCTGGGAGATCCGCTGGCGCTACCGCGGGCTCTCCCCCGCCGACCGGATGCAGGTCCCTGCCGTGCACCCTTCCCCTTCCGCGTCCTGAGCCTCCCCCGCCTGCCGGGTAGGCCGGTTGCCAACGAGTCCGGCACATCCCTATAATCAGGGTGGCTTACCTGTACCTCACTCACGCGACAAGGACACCGATGATCGCATTCATCAGCCGGTTCCACCCCGTCCTGCAGGCACTGCTCGCAACGTTGTTTACCTGGGGGGTGACGGCGCTCGGCGCGGCGTCGGTCTTCACCACGCGCAGGGTAGACCGTCGCGTGCTCGACGGGCTGCTCGGCTTTGCTGGGGGCGTGATGATTGCCGCGAGCTTCTGGTCGCTGCTGGCCCCGGCGATTGAGCTCTCCGAGTCGATGAATGTCGCGAAGTGGCTGCCGCCCGCCATCGGCTTCCTGCTCGGGGCTGCCACCATGCGCCTGGTGGACCTCATCCTGCCGCACCTGCACCTCAACGCGCCAATCGAGCAGGCTGAGGGCATCGAGACGACCTGGGAACGCTCGGTTCTCCTGATTCTTGCCATCACACTGCACAATCTGCCTGAGGGCCTGGCCGTGGGCGTCGCGTTTGGCGCTGCCGCCAGCGGCATCGAATCGGCGAGTGTGGCGGGGGCGCTGGCGCTGGCTATCGGCATCGGCTTGCAGAACTTTCCTGAGGGCATCGCCGTGGCCATGCCGCTGCGCCGCGAGGGCCTCTCGCCGCTCAAGAGCTTCTGGTACGGCCAGCTTTCCGCCGTCGTGGAGCCCATCGCCGGGATGCTGGGCGCGGCTGCCGTGCTGGTGATGCGCCCGATCCTGCCATATGCGCTGGCCTTTGCCGCCGGCGCGATGATCTTCGTGGTGATCGAGGAAGTGATTCCCACATCACAGCGCGATGGCCACGGTGATATCTCGACGATGGGCGCCATAGTGGGCTTCGTCGTCATGATGATCCTCGACGTGGCGCTCGGATAGCCGCCGGGTGGCGCATCTAGCACAGGGTACAGGCGCATGCAATTCTCCGAGCTACTGAATCTGGAGCCGTGGTGGCGGTTCGCAGCGGCGCTGCTCGCCGGCGCGCTTGTCGGGCTGGAGCGCGAGTTTATGCAGCAGCGGCGCGACTCGCCGGACTTCGCCGGCATCCGCACCTTCTCGCTGATCGCGCTGCTCGGCGCCGTCGCGGCGTTCCTCTCCGCCGATTTCGGCTACGGCCCGCTGCTCGTCGCCTTCGCCGGGTTGATCGTGCTCGGGGCAGTCAGCTACATCGGCGACTTTTCCACGACCGGGCAGGCGGGCGGCATCACGACGGAAGTCGCCGTGATGCTCTCCTTCCTGCTCGGCGCGCTGATCATGACGCAGTGGTCGGAGATCGGCGTGGCGCTCGCCGTGATCGTCGCGCTGCTGCTCTCGCTCAAGGGCTCGCTGCACGACCTCGCCCGCCGCATGTCGATGGCGGATCTGCGCAATACGCTGGAGTTCGCGCTGGTCGCGGCGGTAATCCTGCCCATCCTGCCTAACCAGACCGTCGACCCGCTCGGCGTGGTCAACCCACGCCAGATATGGCTGCTCGTGGTGTTCGTCTCAGGGATCGGCTTCGGCGGCTACGTGCTGATGAAGACGCTGGGCGCGAGCCGGGGCATCGGGTTGACCGGCATCCTGGGCGGCATCGTCAGCAGCACCGCCACGACACTCAGCTTCTCGACAAGCAGCAAGGCGACGCCGCGCCTGTCCCGGCGCTTCGCGCAGGCCATCGTGCTGGCCTCCAGCGTGATGTTCCCGCGGGTGGCGCTGATCCTGCTCGTCGCCAATGTCCAACTACTGCGAGTCGTCGCGATCCCCTTTGCCGTGATGCTGGTCGCGGGTGTCGTCGCCGTACTGCTGCTGCGCCCGCGTGACGAGAACGGGGCAGACGGCGCCGATGAGGTGACGGTGGAGAACCCGCTCAAGATCAGCACGGCGGTGATCTTCGGATTGGTGTTCGCCGTCGTGCTCGTCATCGTCCAGCTCGCCCAGGAATACCTCGGCAACGCGGGCGTTTACATCGCCGCCATGCTGACCGGCCTCACCGGGGTGGACGCCATCACGCTGAGCGTGGCGAACCTTGAGAACCAGGGCAACCTGTCGATGGACGTAGCGGGCAGCGCCATCGTCATCGCCGCCGTCATGAATACCATCGCCAAAGCCGGCATCGGCATGATCGTTGGTGCGCCGGAGCTGCGCCGGACGCTGATCTGGGCGCTTGGCGCGGTGATCGTCGTCGGCGCGATCAGCGTGGGTGTGCTCCTGTTCATGTGACAGTCCTCGCCCGCCCCTCGCGGGCGATATCAGCGCACGGGAGGCATGCGGTGAGCATCTGGGACGTTCTCAACCAGCTCGGCATCCAGCCGAAGAAGAGCCTCGGCCAGAACTTCATGGTCGAGCCGAACGCCCTGCGCCGCATGGCTGAAGCGGCCCAGGTTGGCCCCGACGACGCCGTACTGGAGATCGGCGCCGGGCTCGGCGCGCTGACCGATGTGCTTGCCGAGCAGGCACGGCGCGTCGTGGCGATTGAGGTTGACGACCGCTTCGTGCCGTTCCTGCGCTCGCGCTACACCCGGCTGCCGCACGTCGAGATCGTCCGGGCCGATATTCTGGACGCCGACCCTGCCGAGCTCATGGGCGAGGACGCCGGGCAGTACAAAGTCGTCGCCAATGTGCCCTACTACATCACTTCGGCCATCCTGCGCCACCTGCTTGAGTCAGGCGCGCCGCCGAGCCTGATCGTGATGACCGTCCAGCGCGAGGTCGCCGAGCGTATCATCGCCCAGCCCGGCAGCATGAGCCTGCTGGCCGTCAGCGTGCAGTACTACGGGAAGCCCTCGCTGGTGACGCGTCTCAGCGCGGCGAACTTCTACCCCCGGCCTGACGTGGAGTCAGCCATCGTCCGTGTGGAGCCGCACAAAGCAGGCCCCCCGCTGCCGCCTGAGGAGGCGGAGCCGTTCTTCCGCGTGGTGCGCGCGGGCTTCAGCCAGCCGCGCAAGCAGATCAAGAACAGCCTCGCCGCCGGCCTGCACACCGACCCGGCGCGCGCCACAGCCTGGCTGGAGGCCGCAGGCATCGACCCGCGACGCCGCCCCGAGACGCTCTCGCTCGACGAGTGGCTGGCGATCTACCACCAGTCCAGCGGGGCAGCATTATGACAGCCGGCGGCCCGAACTCATGATCTTCCCCCATAACAGCCATCTGCAGGATGTGTCATCCTTTGAGGGCGGCATAAGAATTGGGTAATCTATCCGCCGCTGAGGACGACGACTTGGAGTTCTCCTTACACCACGGATCTGGTGACACATGACCGACAGAACGCCGGCCCGCGGGCGCCGCTCGCAACCCGACACCACACGACGTACTATCCTCATCATCATTCTGCTGCTGGTGGTTGTCATCGGCGGCTTGACGGTCGCCTCGCTCACTGGAGCCTTCCAGGGCGGCGTCCGCCTCAACACCGCCGCGACCCCGCGCAACATCGACGTGTGGGCCGTCTACCCCGACGATACCCTGCGCTTCGTGACCCTGTTCCACCCCCTGCCCGGCGCTGGCACGAGCGTTGACGTGGCCGGGCCCCTCGTACAGTCCGAGGAGAATGTGCTGAGCGCCGAAGTCATCGGCGAGGGCGAACTGCTCAGCACCGAGTTTCTGCCCGGCCCGGGTCAGGACAGCATCTTCGTGTACCCGCAGTACACGATCTCCCGCGAGCCACAAGACGAATCCCCTTACGGCGTCGACGTTCTGACTGACCAGCCACCGTACCTCGCCGCCGATCCCGTCCTGCCTACCCAGCGCGTCCTCTCGCTGGGGACCGCGCCGCATCCGTACTACGCGCAGGTAGTTGTGGCGGTCGCGCTGCCCGCGGGCACGCAGGTTGTCGCGATTGATGGGCTGCAGCCGTACCGCGAAACTCGCGTGCGTGGGTGGGACCTCTACTACTTCGACATCACCACTGCCGCCGCCGACGACGCCATCGGCGTGACCTACATCCCGGCTGCGGGGCAGCCGCCTGAGCTCGACATAGAGCGCATAGAGCAGCAGCGCTAGCCACCCTCGCCGCCGCCGGACCACCTCCGGACGGTCGGCGCAGCCCAAACATGATAAATGACACTTGTTTTGTCTTCTTTTCACCGGTCTAATAATAACGACAGGAGGATGTTGTTGTTATGGTCGTCACGCAAGAATCTGAACGAGAAGACTGGGCCGAGAAACTAGAGCAACTACACCAGGCTGCGATTGCAGTCGCTGGCGCACACGAAATCGAAGACGCATTACAGACCATCGCCGACGTCGCACGGCATGTCATTGGCGCGGAGATGGCAGCCATCGGCGTGCCGGGCGAGCCGGGCGAGCCGATGGCGCATTTTGTCGTTTCGGGTATACCGAAGCACCTGCGCGAGCGTGCCGGGCACGCCCCGATGGGCCACGGCGTGCTGGGCGTGCTGCTCAGGGACGGGCGAACGGTGCGTGTGGCGGATATCCGCCAGCACGAGGCCTTCCGCGGCTTCCCGGCCTCCCACCCCGGCATGACGTCCTTCCTGGGCGTGCCGGTCCAGAGCGGCGGTGAGGTGCTCGGGGACCTGTATCTGGCGAACAAGATCGCCGAGCAAGCCTTCACTGAGGAGGACGAGCGGCTCGTCGAGATGCTGGCCGCCCACGCCGCGGTGAGCATCCAGTCCCTGCGCTACCACAAGAAACAGGAAGAGGTCGCGGTGGTGGCGGCGCAGGCCCGGCTCGCGCCGAAGATCCAGGACGACGTGCTGCAGGCGCTGTACGGGGCTGGCCTGCTGCTCGGCACGCTGGACTTTGCGAACCCTGACACGGCATCCCGGCAGGTGCGCGACGTGCAGGGCCGGCTGGACAGCGCGATCCAGCACCTGCGCAGCCACCTGCTCGCCATGGCGGGCCAGCAAGAACGGCATTAGATCCCGCATTTCGGGCTCAAAAAACCCGGCCCAATCACTTGCATCACGCCGGGTCATGGGATATAATGCCAATCGGTAAGCGGGCATAGTTCAGTGGTAGAACGTCTCCTTGCCAAGGAGAAGGTCACGAGTTCGAATCTCGTTGCCCGCTCTAACGGGGATGGCCTCGCAACAACGGTCAGGCCCCGTTTTCGTCTGGCGACGTAGCCAAGTGGTAAGGCAGGGGTCTGCAAAACCCTCACCGCGGGTTCGATTCCCGCCGTCGCCTCTCACGTAAAATGCTGGCATGACGACCGCAGCCGTGGCATAATCGCCCCGGCTGTTTTCGTTTTACCTCACGGCTGCCACAGCCCCCATTCGACCAGCAAGGAGCACCATATGCAGGGCAAGCTGCAGGAACTACTCGACCGCCTGGCCCCCTTTGTCGATCTCACCGGCGTGAACAGCCTGCTCCAGTGGGAGCAGGAAACGTACATGCCCGACGGTGCCGCCGAGGCCCGCGCCGACCAGATGGCGACGATTGAAGAGCTGCGCCACCGCGTCATCACCGACGACGCCATTGGGAAGCTGCTCGAAGAGCTTGCGCCGTACGAAGCCGAGCTCGACTACGACTCGGATGAAGCGGCGCACATCCGCGTCGCGCGGCGCGAGTACGAGCGGCGCGTTCGCGTCCCGGCGGAGCTGAACGCCGAGATCCAGCGCACGGCATCGCTCGGCGGGATGGCCTGGCAGGAAGCCCGCGCCAACAATGACTGGGCGGCCTTCCAGCCCGTGCTCGAGAAGATGGTGGATCTGCGCACGCAGTGGGCGGAGTGCTTCGCCCCCTACGACAACATCTACAACCCGCTGCTCGACTACTACGAGCCGGGCATGACGTATGAACAGATCGACGCGGTCTTCAAGGGGCTGAAGCCGCACCTCACCGCGCTCATCGAGCAGATCAACGCCAACCAGGACGCCGTCGACGACAGCGTGCTGCACCTCGACTACCCGGCGGAAGCCCAGATGGCCATCGGGCAGGAGATCGTCGCGGCGCTCGGCTACGACTTCAACCATGGCCGGCTGGACCTCTCCGCGCATCCCTTCACCACCGCACCCGCCCGCCTCGACGTGCGCATCACGACCCGCGTGGATGAGAGCTTCCTGCCTATGTCGGTCATGGGCACCATCCACGAGGGCGGGCACGCCATCTACGAGCAGAACGTCGCGCCGAACCTGTACCGCACGCTGCTCGGCACCGGCGCGTCGATGTCCATCCACGAATCGCAGTCGCGCTTCTACGAGAACGTGCTGGGCCGCAGCCGCGCGTTCTGGACGTACTGGTACCCGCGCCTGCAGGAGACGTTCCCACACCTCGCAGACGTCGACCTCGACACGTTCTACCGGGCGCTGAACAAGGCGCAGCCGTCGCTGATCCGCACCGAGGCGGATGAGGTCACCTACGGGTCGCACATCATCCTGCGCTTCGAGCTGGAGAATGACCTGTTCAACGGGCGGCTGAGCGTCGCCGACCTGCCGCGCGAGTGGAACGAGCGCACCGAAGCCTACCTCGGCATCGTCCCGCCGACGGATGCGCAGGGCGTCCTGCAGGACATCCACTGGTCGCAGGGGTACTTCGGCTACTTCCCCGACTACCTGCTCGGCAGCATCTTCTCCGTGCAGCTCT
>CAZDLX010000133.1:0-10018 GCA_964506005.1 uncultured Anaerolineae bacterium
ACGTTGTAGTTGGCGACGTGCGGCAGGATGTTCTCAAGCTCGGTCAGCTCGTGGTAGTGCGTGGCGAACAGCGTCTTGCCGCCCATGCGCGGGTGGTTGTGCAGGTACTCGATGACCGCGCGGGCGATGGCCAGCCCGTCGTAGGTGCTCGTGCCGCGTCCCACTTCATCCAGAATAACCAGGCTGCGGCGCGTGCTCTGCTGGAGGATCAGCGCCGTCTCGATCATCTCGACCATGAAGGTGCTCTGCCCGGCGTGGATCTCGTCCTGCGCGCCGATGCGCGTGAAGATGCGGTCCACCAGCCCGATCACCGCCTCGTCGGCGGGCACGAAGCTGCCGATCTGCGCCAGCAGCACGATCAGCGCGACCTGCCGCAGGTAGGTGCTCTTGCCGGACATGTTCGGCCCGGTGATCACGTGGATGCGCTTGCCGTCGGCAAACGCTGTGTCGTTCGGCACGAAGCGCTCGCCCTTCAGGAGCTGCTCGACGACCGGGTGCCGGCCCGCGCGGATGTGCAGGATGTCCTCGGTGGTGAGGGCGGGGCGCACGAAGCCGCTGCGCGCGGCGACCTCCGCCAGCCCGGCGCACACGTCGAGCCGGGCGATGGTGCGGGCGGTGCCGAGCAGCACGTCGCAGTAGGCGGCAAGCTGTGCCAGCAGGTCGCGGTAGAGGGCCACCTCAAGCGCGTGGATCTCCTCCTCCGCGTTGAGCAGCCGCACCTCGACATCCTTCATCTCGGGCGTGATGTAGCGCTCGGCGTTGACGAGCGTCTGCTTGCGGATGTAGTCGCCGGGCACCATGTCGGCGTTCGACTTGGTGACCTCGATGTAGTAGCCGAAGACCTTGTTGTGACCGACCCTCAGCGACTTAATGCCGGTGCGCTCGCGCTCGACACGCTCCAGGCTGTTGATGTACGCCCGCGCGTCGGCGCTGTCCTGGATGATCTGGTCGAGCTCGGGCGAGTAGCCGCGCCGGATCACGCCGATGTTGTTCAGCGTGGCGGGCGGGTCGTCGCCCAGCGCACGGCTGATCAGGTCCACGACGTCATCCGCCGGGTCGAGGTGGTAGGCCAGGTCTTTGAGCACCTGCGCCTGCCCGATGAGGTAGCCGCGCAGCAGCGGGACGCGCTCCAGCGTATCGCGCAGGCTGGCGAGCTCGCGCGGGTTCGCATCCCCGTTGAGCACGCGGTTCGCCAGCCGTTCCAGGTCGGCGGTGCCGCGCAGCGCCTCGCGCACCTGGGCACGCAGCGTGCCGTCAACGTACAGCGCCTCGACGGTATCGAGCCGCCGCTCCAGCCGGTCGATGTCGAGCAGCGGGCGGGAGAGCCAGTTGCGCAGCAGCCTGCCGCCCATCGCCGTGATGGTGTGGTCGAGGATGCCCAGCAGCGAGCCGCGCGCGCGCCGCTCCCGGATCGTCTCGACGAGCTCCAGGTTGCGGCGGGTTGCCGCGTCGAGCACCATGTAATCGCCGGTGCTGTAGGTGACGAGCGTCTGGAGCTGGGTGAGCGCCCCGCGCTGCGTCTCCTGCAGGTACTGGAGTACCGCGCCGGCTGCGCTGCACGCCTGCGGGCTTTCGGCGAGGCCAAAGGCGGCCAGCGTATCGACCCCGAAGTGGCGCTCCAGCGCGTCGGCTGCCGTGCCGGGCTCGAAGCGCCAGTCCGCCAGCGGCGTGACGTGCGTCTCGCCGTTGCCAAGCCGCAGCGCGCCTTCGTGTGCAATCGTCTCCGGCAGCAGGCATTCGCGCGGAGCGAGCCGGGCGATCTCCTGCTGGACCATGCCGGTCACGTCGCCGTCGGCGAGCTCCGTCGCCGCGAACTCGCCCGTCGAGACGTCGGCGTAGGCGACGCCCGCCCGCACCAGCTCGCCGCCCTCATAGTGCGGCGCCACGGCGACGAGGTAGTTGTTGCGCTTCTGGGGGAGCAGGGCGGGCTCGGTGACAGTGCCGGGCGTCACGACGCGGGTCACTTCGCGCGGCATCAGCCCGTTGATCGGCTCGTCGCTGACCTGCTCGCAGATGGCGACGTGGTAGCCTTTCTCGATCAGCCGGGCGATGTAGCCCTCGGCGGAGTGGTGGGGCACACCGGCCATGGGGATGCGCTTGGACTTCGAGACGTTGCGGCTGGTGAGCACGATGTCGAGCTCGCGCGCGGTAATCTCGGCGTCTTCGTCGAACGTCTCGTAGAAGTCGCCCAGCCGGAAGAAGACGATGGCATCCGGAAACTGCTTCTTCACGTCGAGGTACTGCTGCCGAACAGGCGTAACCTTGCTCATGCCTTCCTCTGCGTGTGAATCGTGGTGTGCGCTGGAGCGGTACAGATTGTATTGTACCGTACCCCGCGCGGCAACGATATGAGAAGGCGAACCTCACTCCCGAAATGCAGAAGCTATTTCTCCTTAACAGCTGGCGCAGCTAACTATACGGGAGTGAGGGCACGCCATTTCGTTGTGCCTAAAACGCTCACATGTTAAAATCTAGGGCGTAACAGGCTGAATCTTAATGGAATGGTGCAGGCCCGTGTGGGATCAGGCGCTTCAATTATCGTCGCGGGCGATACAACCACAGCGAAACCAGAACAGGGGCTTGAGAGCTTGATTCTCGGGCCCCTTTCGGATCACCGTCCCGGGCGGTGCGAACCGTCAAACGTGTATTGGAGAGTAAGATCGTGAGCAAGTCTCGTACCAAATCAAACCCCGGTAAGGACCGGGGCATTCTGCGCGTCGTCCCGCTGGGCGGGCTCGGCGAAGTCGGCAAGAACATGATGATCATGGAGTATATCGCCGACGGGGTCCATGACTCGGTGCTCATCGACACCGGCATCATGTTCCCCGAGAACGACATGCTCGGGGTCGACTACATCATCCCCGACTTCAACTACATCATGGACCGCCTCGACACGATCCGGGGCGTGATCATCACGCACGGCCACGAGGATCACACCGGCGCGATTGCCCACGTCATGAAGCACGTCGACGCGCCGATCTACGCCACGCGGCTGACCCGCGGCCTGCTGGAGGTCAAGCTGCAGGATGCCGGGCTGCTCGACCAGATCGAGCTGGTCACCGTGCAGGCAGGCGAGTCGGCAGACATGGGCGTCTTCAAGACGGAGTTTTTCCACCAGACGCACAGCATCCCCGATTGTGTGGGCGTCGGGTTGACGACGCCCGTCGGTCTGGTCGTGCACACCGGCGACTACAAGTTCGACCACAGCCCGGTGGACGGCTGGCCGCCGGATTACGCCAAACTGGGCGAGTTCTCGCAGCGCGGCGTGCTGGCGCTGTTCGCCGACAGCACTAACGCGACCGTGCCGGGCTGGACGCCCTCGGAGTCGGACATCGAGCCCGCGCTGGACATCATCTTCCGCGATGCGCCGGGCCGCCTCATCGTGGCGACGTTCGCCTCGCTGATCTCGCGCGTGCAGCAGATCGTCGACGTGGCAGCCCGCTACGGCAGGCGGATGGTCGTGCAGGGCTATACGATGGTCGAGAACATCAAGATGGCCCAGCGCCTCGGCTACCTCGACATCCCCGAGTGGATGCCGATCAGCGTGCAGGAGGCTGCAAACCTGCCCCCGCGCGAGGTGTTCATCATGACGACGGGTTCGCAGGGCGAGCCGCTCGCCGGGCTGGGCCGCCTCTCGACCGGGCAGCACCGCTACCTGGAGATCGAGGAGGGCGACACCGTGCTGATGTCCTCCCACCCCATCCCCGGCAACGAGGAGATGGTCTACCGGACGATCAACAAGCTCATCCAGCGCGGGGCAGAGGTCATCTACGACCCGCTGGCTTCGATCCACGTTTCGGGGCACGCCGCGCAGGAAGAGATGAAGCTGATGATCAACCTGGTGCGGCCCAAGTTCCTGGTGCCGATCCACGGCGAGCTCCGGATGCTGCACCAGCACGCCAAGATGGCGGTTGACCTCGGCATCCCGCGTGAGAACATCGCCGTGGTGGAGAACGGTACGGTGCTGGAGTTCACCGCCGACAGCATGACCATCGGCGAGCGCGTGCCGGGCGGGTACGTGTACGTGGACGGCGCGATTGTGGGCGACGTCGGCCCGGCGGTGCTGCGTGAGCGCGAGATCCTGGGCCGCGACGGTCTGGTAATCGTCAACGTGCGGATTGACCGGGACACGCTCCAGCAGGTCGGGGAGCCGGAGATCCTCTCACGCGGGTTCGTGTTCATGCGGGACGCGCAGCCGCTGCTCGACGGTGCGGAAGAGCGGATTGCAGAGGTGATTGCCTCCAACGGGCAGACGTCGTCACGCGGGCTGGAGCGCGAGATCCAGAGCCGGCTGGAGAAGTACTTCTATGCCCAGACCAAGCGCCGCCCGATGGTATTCGTCTTCGTGAACGAGGTGTAAGACACTGCCTTATCGGGTTTGGCTGGTATTGCCTGACACGTTGCGTGACGATCTTCGTAGGGGCGCAGCATGCTGCGCCCCTACCGATTCCCCGCGATGCGGCCTATTCCCCCAGCCCCTGCCACTGTGCGGCCTGCTCCGCCGTCAGCGTGATGCAGCCGCCCCCGGCGACCTGCGCTGAAAACTGGTCGGTGCTCAAGCCCAGCGCGTCGGCGACGGGCAGCAGGTACTGGTTGTAGGCCAGCCCCTCCATCGGCGGGGCGTCCGGCGCGAACAGCCCCATGAAGGCCCGTTCCACCGCTTCCGGCGTGAAGCACAGCGTAGGCTGTGATGCGTCACCCTGCGCCGTCCCGTAGAAGGCGAACCCCGCGCGCGGCTCTTCGTAGAAGAAGCGCAGACTGTATACGGCAGGCGTCTCGCCGGCGACGAAGGCCAGCAGCAGCTCGTCGGGCTGGCCCAGCGCGCCGAGCACGCGCGCCGGGGTCAGGTACGGCGGCAAATACTGCCAGCCTATGTACAGGTATTGTACAGCGTCATCTTCTACATACACGTCCACCAGCGGCGCGTCGAGGCCCTGCGCCGCTGCCTGACCGGCATCCGATGTTTTGGTTAGCCACGCGCCGACGCGCCCGGTGCCGTCCTGCACCGCGTCATAGTCGCCGGGGATCAGGTCCGCGGGGCCGATGCCCAGCCGCGAGTAGAAGGCCAGCACATCCGCGAGGCTGGCACCGGCGGGCGTGAGGCCGTTGTAGCAGGGCAGGGTGCAGCCCTCCACGCTAGGCGTGAAGGGATCGAGACGCTGGTGTAGTTCCGCGACGGAGAGACTCTCCGGCGGGGGCAAAGCTTCGGCGGTGGGCGGCGGGGCGGTAGCCGGTGTTGCAGCCTGTGCTTCGGCGGTGGGGGCGGGCGCGCCCGGCGGCGTTTCCTGGGGCACGCTCGTCACGGCCAGCGGATCGTTCTGCGAGCAGGCCGCGAGCAGCAGGCCAGACGCCAGCAGAGCGGCGGCGTGCCGCACAATCTTCAACATGTCATCACCTCCGCGGAGGTTTCAGCCCAGCGCGACGACAAAGGCAATTGCATGCTCGCGCGTGTGGGTCAGGCTCAGCGACCACTCCGTCAGGCCCAGCTCGCCGGCGATGGCTGCGGCAGCGCCGTGCAGCTTGACGCCCGGCATGCCGCGCTCGTCCTGCACGATCTCGATGTCCGTCCACAGCACATCGCCGATCCCCGTGCCGAGCACCTTGGAGACCGCCTCTTTGGCGGCAAAGCGCGCGGCAAGCTCGGGGAAGCGGCCCTGTTTAGGCTTCCACTCCGCCTCCAGAAAGACGCGGTTCAGGAAGCGCTCGCCGTAGCGCTCGACTGCCTCCTCAACCCGCGCGACCTCGATAAGGTCCACCCCGGTGCGCAGCATCGGCGGGGTCCCTCAGCTCGTCGCAGCCGGCGGACCTGCGACGGCCAGAGCGTAGGCGTCGGGGTCGAGATAGCGGCGGGCGGCGGCCTGCACGTCATCGACGGTAATCGCGTTGATGATGTCGCTGTAGCGTTCCAGATAATCGAGCCCCAGGCCATAGAACTCCATCGAGCTCAGGCTGGACGCCACACCTTCGTTTGTCTCCAGCCCCAGCACGAGCTGCCCCTTGAAGAAGCTCTTGTTCTCCTCTAGCTCGTCGGGGCTGACCGGCTCCTCGACGATGCGGCGGATCTCCGAGCGGATGATCTCGACCGCCCGCTCGACGTTGCCGGGCGCGACGCCGGCGATCACACGCCAGGGGCCGGGCCCCAGGCCGCCTGTCAGCGTGCTGTACGAGTAGTAAGCCAGCCCCTGCGCCTGCCGCACGCTGTCGCCGAGGCGGCCGTACATCCCGAACACGCCGAGGATGCTGTTGGCCATGCGCGCCGCCTGAAAGTCCTCGGCGAGACGGTGCGGGCCGGGGTAGCCCAGTACGATGTCGGCCTGAGATTTGCCGGGGATCGTCACGGTATCCTGCCGGATCTCGTCGAGGCGAGGGGCGTCCGGCGCGGGGCCCGTCTCCGGCTGATCGGGGTTTTCCCAGCCCTCGAACGCCTCACGGACCATGCTCACTGCGTCGTCAGGCGTGACCGCGCCGACGATGCACACGATCCCACCCCGCGGGCCGACCGTGCGCTGGAACTCGACGAGGTCGTCACGGGTGATGGCGGCGACCGTCTCCGGGTAGCCGCTGAGACTGGTGCGGTACGGGTGCCCCGGCGGGTAGGCCAGCTCCAGGAACTTGAGCCCGGCCATGCTGCGCGTATTGTGCGCGCGGATCTGCAGGCTGGTAAGGAGCTGGCCGCGCACTCGCTCGACGTACGGCTCGGGGAATGTCGGCTCGCGCAGCACCTCGACGGTGAGCGCCAGCATGCGGGGCAAGTCTTCGGCGAGGCTCTTGCTGCCGAAAGAAAGGGTATGCCCCGTCGCGCTGAAGCCCAGGCTGGCGCCGTTGCCCTCGATCTCCTCGTACAGCTCGTCGAAGGTATGGCGGGTGGTGCCGCGCATCAGCATGGTGCTGTGGAAGCTCGCCAGGCCGGCCTTTTCAAGGGGCTCCAGTATCGCGCCGCCGCGCAGCATCCCCGTGACGACGACTGCCGGGCTGGTGAAGTTGGGCCGTGTCAGCACGACCATGCCGTTGTCCAGCTCGACGCGGACGATGTCGTCGACGCCCGGGATCGCGTGGGTAGAGTCGTGGGTGGTCATGATCAGGCGTCCTCTCCGCTGCTGCCGTCGCCGGTGGGGATATACCAGCCGACCGTCCTGCGCCGGGGGTCAAACACGTCCTGCGCGACGCGGTGCACGTCGTCCAGCGTGACGGCCATCAGCCGGTCGAGGTAGTCGTCGAACCAGCCGCAGTCGCCGACGAGCACCTCCGAGAAGCCGAGCCAGAAGCCCTGGCTGGAGACGCTCTCACTGTCGTAGGCGAACAGCGCGCGCGCCTGCTTGCGGGCCTTCTCGAATTCCTCCTGGCGGATGCTGCCTGCCCGGACGTTCTCGATCTCGTCGATAATCGCCGCCTCGACTTCTTCGGGCGTGTGCCCGTTGCGCACCGTCGCGGTGATGGTGTACAGGTACGGGTCGATGGTGGCGATCATGCCGCCGCCGACGCCTGCCGCCAGCTCGGTTTCGACGAGCGCCCGGTACAGCCGCGAGGTCTTGTTCGACGTGTCGGCGGTGCCCATGAAGTTGAGACTGCTGGCCCCCGCCAGGATGCTGTCGAGCACGGTCAGCGTGAAGAAATCCGGGTGGGTGACCTCATAGGCGCGGTAGGCGACGCTCACGTAGGGCGTCTCGCCCTCGCGCTCAAGCCGCACGCGGCGCTCGCCGTACTGCGGCGGCTCGGGGCGGTTGACCTCCGGCACCGGGTCGCCTGCCGGGATGCCGCCGAACAGCTCCTCGATGCGGGCCAGGGCCTCCTGCGTGTCCACGTCGCCGACGAGCACGGCGGTCGCGTTGTTCGGCACGTAGTAGCGGCGGTAGTGGTTGTAGAGGTCGTCGCGGGTCATCGTCTCGAGATCGATGCGCTCGCCGATGACCGTCGTGCGGTAAGGGTGCACGCGGAAGGCCACGCCCAGCATCTCCTCGTAGAGCAGCCACGACGGCGAGTTCTCCGACCCGCTGCGCTCGGAGAGAATAACGGTGCGCTCCGACTCCGTTTCGGCGGGGTCAAACACCGAGTTGACCATGCGGTCGGCTTCGAGCCGCAGCCCCAGGTCGATCTTGTCCGCCGGCATGACCTCGTAGTAGGCCGTCCAGTCGTAGAACGTCATGGCGTTCCACATGCCGCCCTCGCGCGAGATCAGGCGGTCGAGGATGTCGGCGGGGAACTGGGGCGTCCCCTTGAACTGCATGTGCTCGACCCAATGTGAGATGCCCGTAATGCCGGGGATCTCATTGCGGCTGCCCACACGGTACCATACCCAGAATGTGGCGACCGGCGCGTGATGCATCTCTTTGACGATCACGGTCAGCCCGTTGTCAAGCGTTACCCTGGTGACTTTGTCCTGCTGCACGCTGGTTGGCTTCTCCCGTCTGACTGTTACTCAGGGGCAGGGGGATGGTTCCCCGCCGGGTATCGAACAGAGGGGCACGGTCTTGCCGTGCCCCTCAACAGATCTACGGTGTCTCTCAGCCGGGCGGCGCACAGACCTGTCTGCCTCGCTGCACGGCCCTCCGGCGAGGAGGGCGGACCGCGCGGCTAGCCCTCGCCGTTTGACGAGTCGTTGTAGCCGCGGCCAAAGCCGCGGTACGTAAAGCCCATCGACTGCATGAGGTAGGGGTCGTAAATGTTGCGCCCGTCGATGATGACCGGCTGGCGCATCATGCCTTTCACCCGGATCATATCGAGCTGCTTGAACTCATTCCAATCCGTCATGATGACGAGCGCATCCGCGTCGCTGGCAACGGCGTAGGGGTTATCGCAGAACTCGATGCCCTGGATGACGTTCCTGGCGACCTCGGTGGAGACCGGGTCATAGCCCCTGACGTCCGCGCCCGCCTCCACCAGCATGTCTGCGACGGTGATGGACGGTGCGTCACGCATGTCGTCGGTGTTGGGCTTGAAGGCCAGCCCCAGCAGGCCAATCGTTTTGCCGCTCAGGTCGTCGCCGAGCAGCTCACGCAGCTTGAGGATGACCTGCTTGCGCTGGAAGGCGTTGATGTCGAGCACGGCTTCCAGAAGCTGCGGGTGCTGGCCCTGAACGGTCGCCATGTGCTTGAGGGCGAGCACGTCCTTGGGGAAGCACGAACCGCCAAAGCCTACCCCCGCGTCGAGGAAGTAGCGGCCAATGCGGCGGTCCGCGCCCATGCCAATGGCGACTTCCTTCACGTCCGCGCCGAGAGCCTCGCAGATGTTGGCGATCTCGTTAATAAAGGAGATCTTCGTCGCGAGGAAGGCGTTAGACGCATACTTGATCATCTCGGCGGTGCGCAGGTCGGTCACGATGATTGGCGCGCGCAGCGGCAGGTGGAGCTGGGCCACCTTGTCGGCCGCGTCGCGGTCGAGGGAGCCGAGCACGATGCGATCAGGGTTCATAAAGTCGACAAGCGCCGAGCCCTCGCGCAGAAACTCGGGGCAGGAAACGACGGAGAACGGGATCGGCCTGGGCTGTGCCTTACGGACGATCTCTGCGACCCAGTCGCCGGTGCCGACCGGCACGGTGGACTTGTTGACGAGGATCATCTCGTGATCCATGACGGCGGCGATCATCTCCGCCGACTGGCGTACGTACTGGAGGTCGGCTTCGCCGTCCACACCGGAGGGTGTGCCCACGCAGATGAAGACGAACTCGGCGTCTTTGAGCGCCTCGGCGTAGTCAGTGGTGAAGCACAGGCGGCCCGCCTCGACGTTGCGGTCGACGACCTCCTTCAGGCCGGGCTCGTAGATCGGCATGACGCCGGCCCGGAGGTTGTTGACCTTGTCCTCGCTGATGTCGAGCGCAACGACCCGGTTGCCGAGATCGGCGAAGCAGGTTCCTGTGACGAGGCCTACGTAACCAACGCCAATAACCGTAATATTCTTCATGCCATGTCTCACTTTCTTTGCCGGTAAGAAAAACTGCGTGATACCAGTTGCAGGGCGACTTGCGATGAACAGTATGAGTTTATTGGCGATTGCTGGCAACTTCAACGGGCAACCACTGCCG
>CAZDLX010000134.1:0-1616 GCA_964506005.1 uncultured Anaerolineae bacterium
GATGACTTCTACGGGATCATCAATCTCGACGACATCCGCCGTACCTGAGCCAGATCACAGGGCGTCGGCCCTGCTGCTTGCTTCCTCATTTAGTCAGGAGAGATATCTTTGACGAACCACACGCCCACCCACGGCCCCGGTCCCCGTGCTGAGTCCCTCATTCAGCGCGACCGTGAGGTTCTCTCACCCTCGCTGCCACGCTCATACCCGCTGGTCATCGACCACGCGCGCGGCGCTGAGGTATGGGACGTCGACGGCAACCGCTACATCGACTTCATGACGGGTATCGCCGTCACTTCGACCGGCCACTGCCACCCCGACGTGGTCGCCGCCATCCAGCAGCAGGCGGAGAAGTTCCTGCACATCTGCCTTGCCGACTTTCACTACGAGGTCGCCGTCGAGCTTGCCGAGAAGCTCGCCAGCATCGCGCCCTTCGAGGAGCCGGCTCAGGTCTTCTTTACCAACTCGGGTGCAGAGGCTGTCGAGTCGGCGATCAAGCTGGCGCGCTACGCCACCGGACGCCAGCGGTTCATCTCTTTCCACGGTGCGTTCCACGGGCGCACGATGGGCGCGCTCTCGCTGACCGCCAGCAAGGTCCGCCAGAAGGAGCTTTTCGCGCCGTTTATGCCCGGCGTGACTCACATCCCCTACCCCGATGCCTACCGGCCCGAGCTTCACACCCCCGAGGGCATGGACTACGGTGAGGCCGTGATCGATTATCTTGAGAACACCGTATTCAAGAGCTACCTGCCCGCGGAGGAAGTCGCCGCGATCTTCGTCGAGCCGATCCTCGGCGAGGGTGGCTACGTCGTGCCTCCGCCCGGCTTCTTCCCGGCGCTGCGCGCGCTGTGCGATCGCTACGGCATCCTCCTCGTCGCCGACGAAGTGCAGAGCGGCATCGGGCGCACCGGTAAGTGGTGGGCCATCGAGCATTTCGGCGTCGAGCCCGACATCGTGACCAGCGCCAAAGGCATCGCCAGCGGCATGCCGCTCGGTGCGGTCATCGCCCGCAAGAGCGTCATGACGTGGCGGCCCGGCGCGCATGGCAACACCTTCGGCGGTAACCCCGTCTCGTGCGCGGCGGCCCTCGCGACGCTCAACCTCGTCGAGAACGGCCTGATGCAGAACGCCGCCGAGATGGGCGAATACCTGCTGCGTGCCCTGCGTGAGATGGAGGCCCGCCATCCGCTGATCGGCGACCTGCGCGGCAAGGGTCTCATGATCGGCATCGAAATCGTGGCCGACCGCGAGAAGCGCACCCCGGCCCACGACGTGCGCGACCGCATCGTGGACGAGGCGTACAGCCGGGGGCTGCTGCTCCTCGGCGCAGGCGAGAGCGTCATCCGCCTGATGCCGCCTCTCATCGTAGACTGTGACATCGCCGACGAGGCGCTTGCCATCTTCGACAGTGTCCTTACCGATATCGAAGCCGGGAGCTAAGCCCGGCACTCTCCGCCTTGGGCGCGACGCCAGTTCGATGCTGGTGCCCCAACCATCCCTTGCGGGGTCGCCAGCTAGCCCCTTCTCCCCGTGTGGGAGAAGGGTGGACCGACCTGCGGTCGGTCCGGGAGGCGGGGGTTCTATTCCCAAAAGAAATGCATAAAAACGAGGCCGCG
>CAZDLX010000134.1:1626-9972 GCA_964506005.1 uncultured Anaerolineae bacterium
CGATGCTGGTGCCCCAACCATCCCTTGCGGGGTCGCCAGCTAGCCCCTTCTCCCACACGGGGAGAAGGGACCGACCGCAGGTCGGGCCGGGATGAGGGGTTCTATCCCCCATAGAATTGCGTAAAAACGAGGCCGTGCACGTGCGCGGCCTCCGCTTCTGTATGCTCGAAGTGTTACAATCTAGATATGCTCCAGGACATGATCTCTCACTTAATCCAGCAGCGTGACTACCTGCTCGATATCTCGCGCGCGCTGACCTCCCAGCTCAGTCTGACGGAGGTGCTGCGCCGCATCCTGGAATCGGCGACGCAGATGCTCGGCGGCCAGGCCGGCCTGATAGCGCTCTCTGACCCACCCGCCGAGACGTTCACCGTCCGCGCCAGCTACGGCATCCCAGCAGCGGTGCTGCACCTGTTCGCCCCGCTGCTGGCCGATATTCCGCACACTGACCCCGAGAGCTTTGTGATCCCGGAACTCGACCGCAAGATGCGGCTCGTCGCGCGTGCTGCCGGGATGGGCCTGCACCAGGTCGTCGCGCTGCCGATGGCGGTGGGCAGTGACCTCGTCGGCGTCGTGTACATCTTCCGCGCGCACGGCGCTCGCTATACCTCGAACGAGGTGCGCCTGCTCCAGAGCTTCGCCGACCAGGCCGCCATCGCGGTGCACAACGCCCGGCTCTACGAGCAGGTCGCTACCGAAAAACAGCGGCTGGATGCCATCCTGCGCCACAGCGCCGATGGCATCATGATCATCAACCCGGACCTCACCATTGAGAGTATCAACCTGGCGCTGGCCCGCATGACAGGCTGGAGTGTGGAGGACGCCCGCGGCGCCGCGCATAGCGAGATCGTCCGCTGGGCCAAGCGCGAGTCCCGGCTGGACATCGAGGAGGCGGTTGCCGGCGGCTGGCCGCTTCACGAGCACAGCATGCTGTACGTCGAAGGGGATCTCAGGCACACCAGCGACTCCACCCTCAGCGTCGGCATCACTTATGCGCCGCTGTTCAGCGAGCGCGGCGAGCTGCGCAATATTATCGGCAACGTGCGCGACATTACCCGCTTCCGCGAGGCAGAAGAAGCCAAGACGACCTTCATCTCCGTCATCTCGCACGAGCTTAAGACGCCCGTCTCGGTGATCAAGGGCTACGCCAGCACGCTCAACCGTGACGACGTCGAGTGGGACCGCGATACCGTGCTGCGCGGGCTCGACGTCATCGACGAGGAAGCCGACAAGCTCACCGACCTCATCGACAATCTGCTCGACGCCTCACGCCTCCAGCTCGGTACCTTCTCGCTCGATTTCGGCCCGGTTTCGCTGCCGCGGATCGCCGAGCGCGCCGCCGAAAAGTTCCGCACCCAGGCTCCGGCGTACACCTTCGCCATCAACTTCCCGGAAGAGTTCCCCGTAATCCAGGGCGACGAGCGGCGGCTCGGGCAGGTGCTGGCTAACCTGCTCAGCAACGCAATCAAGTACTCTCCCGAGGGTGGAACCATCACCGTTAGCGGTGAACCCATCGCGAACGGTATCCGCGTCTCCGTGAAAGACGAAGGTGTTGGCCTTGCGCCGGGGCAGGAGAGCGCGATTTTCGAGCGCTTCTACCGCATCGACAACGCTCTAACGCGCGAGACGCAGGGCGCGGGGCTCGGTCTGTACATCGTACGCTCCATTATCGAGGCGCATGGCGGGCGCATCTGGGCAGAAAGCGAGCCCGGCGAGGGCGCGACGTTCCACTTCGAGCTGCCGTTGTCCCGCGGTGAGTGAGCATGGTACAATCCGCGCGCCCCTTTTCCGGGCGTCTTCGGGCTTATAACAGGCGTGTATAGCGGCTCAAATCGGTGAATTAGCTGACCTTTGAAAGGACCTTTCATGGCGAGACCCATGCAGCAGACGATTAACTGCCCGAGATGCGGGCAGCCATTTGGTGCCATTCTCGAGCAGATCATCGATGCGGGCCTCGACCCCACCGCGAAAGAGCGCCTGATCAGCGGTCGCGTGAATCTGGTCTCCTGCCCGCACTGCGGCTACCAGGGCATGGTCAGCACACCGCTGATGTATCACGACCCCGAGAAGCAGATGGCCATTATCCACATGCCGATGGAGCTCAACCTCAGCACGGAGGAGCGCGAGCGCTTCATTGGCGAGCTGACTCAGGCCGTGATGCGCAATCTACCGGAGGACGCCCCGAGGGGCTATCTCCTGCAGCCGGGCACTGCGCTGACGATGCAGGGTCTCGTCGAGCACGTTCTGGAAGCTGAGGGCATAACCCGGGAGATGCTCGACGCCGAGCGCCGCAAGATTGAGCTGATCGATGAGCTCACCAGGGCACCCTCCGAGGATGTCGACCGTCTCATCGAGGAGAACCAGGACCTCGTCGATATGACGTTCCTGCAGCTTCTCACCGCCGCGGCCCAGTCCTACAGCCAGAATGGCCAGAGCCGCCAGAGCCTTCGACTGCTGAACCTCCGCTCGAAGCTCATGGAGACAACCGAGGCAGGCCGCGAGCTTCAGGCTCAGGAAGAGGCAGTGATGGAGGCCACCCGCGAGCTGCAGGGGCTGGGCGAGCAGGCCACGCGTGACCAGTTTGTGGATCTGCTCGTTAATGCTGCCGGCAACACCACCAAGCTGGAAGCCCTCGCGATGATGGGCCGCGGCCTTCTTGACTACCAGACCTTCGAGCTCTTCTCTCAGCGGGTGGACCAGGCTGAAGGGGAGCAGAAAGAGCAGTTGTCCCGTGCGCGCGAGCGCATGCTGGAGATCGCCGCCGAGTACGAGCGCCAGTCGCAGGCAGTGATCCAGCAGGCCGTTAATACGCTGCGCACGCTTCTCTCCGCCAGCGACGTGGAAGCCGCCGTCGAGCAGAACCTGGACCGCATCGACCAGACCTTCCTGGCGGTGCTCCAGGCCAATCTCGAAGAGGCCCGCCGCAGCGGGCAGGTCGAGGTTTCCAGCAAGCTCAAGCAGATCCGCGATAAGGTACTGCAGATCGTGCAGCAGTCCACCCCGCCCGAGGTGCTGCTGATCAATGAGCTGCTCGGGACGGAGACGGACGAGCAGGCTCGCGAGCTGCTCAGGGAGCGGCGCGACCTGCTCTCGCCTGACTTCGTCGCCGTGCTTGGGGAAGTTGCCGGGCAGCTTCGCGAGATGGGCCGCGAGGCGGAGGCGGAGCGCATCTTGATGCTCCAGGCCGAAGCGGAGTCGCTGGTCTAGCGTTTATTCGGCAGTACAAAAGCGCGCGGCCTCGCTCGGGCTGCGCGCATATTTTGACTCGTGGCTACCGGTACGAGGCCAGCGCGCTGCGCAGCACGGCCCCGCCAATCCGGGCCGCCCCGTCGACGTCATCGCTGTTTTCGAGCAGCACCGCCGTTGCGATGGCCTGCTCATCGCCACGATACACAAACCCGATAAACCAGGCGTTGTACGTGTCCTCGCCGGAGATAGCCAGCCCGGCGTGCCCGTAGATGCGCGCTTGCCCGCGCGATGCCGCCTGTGCGGCACCGGTTTCTGCCGCCTCGATCATCAACTCTTTCACAGCATCCACCGCCGCACGGCTGATTGTCCCACGCGCGTTGCCGGGAACGGTCTCCTGCCACTGCCCGCCGGGTGCCCTCTGTCCCTCGACAAGCACAGGAGCGGGCAGCCGCCCGTTGTCCGATAGCGCCGCCGCCACCAGCGCCATCTGCAGCGGCGAGACCGTCAGATCGCCCTGCCCCACAGCCAGCATTTCGAGGCTCTCGACCGTCACGCCCGGATCGGCGGGCTCCACAGGCAGCACGAACGGCTGCGGCACGATGAGCGCAAAGTCCTCCAGCCCGGCGAGCAGGCGCTCGGCACCCAGCAGCCCTGCCACCCGCTGGAATGGAGCCGGGCAGGCCTCGATATACGCTGTGGCCAGCGTTATCGCGTTGCCAGCATCTCCGGCACATGGCAGGGTCACATCGCCCACACTCACCACCCGTCTACCCTGCCACTCATCGTCGGGGCTGACGACGCCGGTGTTCAGCCCAACCCCCAGCAGGACACTCTGCAGGATCTCGCCGGGCTGGTAGCGGCCCTGTGTGGCGCGGTTCAAGAGCGGGGCGTCGGGGTCTGCCAGAAGACTCTCCCAATCCGCGTCGAGTGTCTCCGGGTTGAACGCTGGCGAGCTCGTCATCGCCAGCACCTCGCCCTGCGGCGCGGTCACTACGACCAGGGACCCCACCTGGTCTCCCATCAGCGCGACGGCGTCCCTCTGGACGTCGGCATCGAGCGTTAGCCGCACGTCGCCGCCCTGTGGAGGCTGATCGAGCAGGTCGCGCCAGAATTCTTCGCCGCTGTTCAGCAGCCCTTCGCCGCGCAGGAAGCTATCCATCGCCGCCTCGATACCGCTCACCCCGTACCGGACGCTGTAGTATCCCACGACGGGCACGGCGGCGGGCTCGGGATAGTGCCGGCTGACCGTGCCGGTGGCTGGATCGACGGTGCTCTCCGCCAGCACTTCCCCGTTGCGGTCGAGTATCGACCCGCGCCGGATGCGCTGCTCGGCGAGCACCGACCGCGGGTTGTCCTCGCGGGCCAGCAGCGCCGGGCCGCGTACGACGATCCAGTAGCCCAGTGCCAGCGCAACCACTGCGAATGCGGCCAGCAGCCCACCTGCGAGCCGCTGCAGCGAGCGTATCATGCCTGTGCCTCCTCGCGTTCGCCGTTTCGCCGCAGCCGGATGTGCGTCTCGGCGTCCGTGATGCGCAGCAGCAGACCGATCATGATGAAGCTCGACAGCAGCGAGCTGCCGCCATAGCTGACAAATGGTAGAGTCACCCCCGTAAGCGGGACGAGCTTCAGCACGCCTGCCATGATCAGCAGCGATTGCACCCCCAGCGAAACGGCGATCCCCGCTGCCAGCAGCGAGTGAAACGACCACCGCCTCCGGTAGATTGCTGCTTGAACGCCGCGCAGCACCAGCACCGCCATGAGCGCCACCGTCGCCAGCGCGCCGAGCAGGCCCCACTCCTCGGCAATCGCCGCAAACACAAAGTCTGAGTGCACCACCGGGATGAACGTCGGCGCACCCATACCTGCCCCCGCGCCGAACAACCCGCCGGCAGCTACCGCCAGCAGCGACTGCACGATCTGGAAGGCGCGGTCAGAGGCTTCGGGCCAGGGGTTCAGCCAGGTATCCACCCGGAGCTGCACCACGTCGTACAGCAGGTAGCCCGCCACACCCGACACCAGCAGCAGCCCGAGGCCAGAGAGAACGTAACCTACCTGCCCGGTGGAAACGTACAGCATGGAGAGGAAAATCAGGAAAAACAGCGAGGCCGCGCCGAGGTCGCGCTGCCAGATCAGCAGTACCACGCAGAAGCCCCACATCAATACCATCGGTGCGAGGTAGGATGGCGAGGGTATCTCCCAGCCCCCTACCCTGAACCGGGACGCTGCAAGTATCTCACGCTTCTCGGCAAGGTAGCTCGCCAGGAAGACGACCAGCAGCAGCTTGAGAATCTCGGATGGCTGGAAGAAAATGAAGCCGAAGCCCAGCCACAGCCGTGGCGCAAGCTCATTGCCCGAGGGGTTGACGCCAAAAACGAGCGTTGCGCCGAGCAGCAGCAGCCCGAGCAGCAGCCAGGTGTAGCGGAAGCGCCGTAGCAGGCGGAGGCTGGGCGGCAGCAGCACTACGGCGAGCGCTGCCCCGGTTGAAAATACCAGCCAGATGATCTGCCGTGTGGCAAACGGAGGCGCCAGCCGGTCGACCAGCACCACGCCCCAGCCCGTCAGCAGCATCACAACCGGCACGATGAACGGGTCGCGCCGCGGGAGCAGCCAGTTCAGGGCGATGTGCAGACCGGCTGCACACATCAGCCACACCGCGATGGGCCAGGCATTCTGCCACGCCTCACCACGCGCCAGCACGAGCAGCGCGCGGCTGAGCAGCACGAACACCGCCGCCGCGACAAGCAGCGTTCGTTCCCGGCGACGCACGCGCCGCGGCTCGCTGAGGGCAGCCATCCCGATCATCAGTCTGCTATCCCGGCGGGGAGCAACCTGCGCCCTACAGGTACTTGTCTACGAGCAGCCCGAGGCGCTCCGTAATCTCGGGCGTAGCCTTGCGCCGGTCGGTAATGATCGCCGACTCGAGCGCCCGCTCGCAGTCGCAGGTTGCCTCGCGCTCCACAATCCGCGTGACCACCCGCTCGATAGACGATTGAGCCAGCTCAAGGTTGCCCTGCAGAGTCTGTACCACCCGGTCTACCGTGACGGCCTCTTCCGTCTCATGCCATACGTCGTAATCCGTCACGTGAGCCATCACCGTGTAGCACATCTCAGCTTCCCGCGCGAGCGGAGCTTCGGGCGAGGTCGTCATGCCGATGAGCGACATCCCCCACGAGCGAAAGACGTTGCTTTCGGCTTTCGTGCTGAAGCGCGGCCCCTCAATGGTAATGAATACGCCGCCTTCGTGTACGGTGCCGCCAGCCTCGCGCACGGCGTCCGCTACCATCGCGCCCAGGTCCATGCAGAACGGCTTCTCGACGCCCACATGGGCGGCCAGCCCCTGCCCGAAGAAGGTGCTCTCGCGCTTGCCCTTCGTGAAGTCGAAGAGCTGGCTTGGAATCACAATCTGCCCCGGTTGGTAGTCTTCCCGCAGCGACCCGCATGCGCTGACACCGATGACCTCGCGCACGCCGAGCATCTTGAGCGCATATAGATTTGCCCGGTAAGGCACCTCGCTCGGCAGGTAGACGTGCCCGCTGCCGTGGCGCGGCAGAAATGCGACACGGACCCCGTTCAACCGCCCAACCGTAATCGCGTCCGATGGCATGCCAAACGGCGTTCGCACTTCCAGCTCTTCCACCTCGGTAAGCTGGGGCATGCTGTACAGGCCAGATCCGCCGATCACGCCGATACGGATGGGCTCGCCGGTGTTGGCCATGAGTGACCTCCTCGTCTTAGCCAGACTCGAAGCGGAACTGAACCCGCCCTACGCCGATAATATCCCCGGTGGATAACACGACCGGCCCCAGCAGAGGGATGCCATTCAGCGCGGTGCCGTTGCGGCTGTCCAGGTCGTCGAGCCACCACTGCCCGCGCCGCACGGCGATCCGCGCGTGCTCCGTGCTCACGAAGCTGTCTTCCAGGATGATGGTACACGTGGGCCCACGACCGAGAATCGTCACCGGCTGCAGCCGAAACTGCGCGCCGATTTCAAGCGGCACCTCAGGGCTGCACGCCTCGATAATCAGCCTGCCCGCCGCGCGGTGAGTTTCCTGGATCTGCTCGCTGGCCAGCTGTGTATCTCGCCAGAGGTAGTAGAAGATGCCGCCCAGGAACGCGTACAGCGCCACCGCGATGGCAACTCGCAGTATCAGGATGCCGAGTTCAGGAGACATAGTCGGTCAGCGTCTCACAGCTTGGAGGGTGGGTAAGCCTGGGTGTCGTCCAGCGGGTCCATCGAGTCTTCGTCCGGTACGCCGTCTTCCAGATACAGCAGGCTGCTGCTGTGCGCCAGGCCGATGACGTCGCCGGACTGGAGCACCTTTTCCTGGATAGTGTTGCCGTTCACGGTCGTGCCACCCCGGCTTCCTAAATCGAACAGCACGTAGCTCCCGAAGCGCAGGCGAATCTGTGCGTGGTGTCGCGACACCGTCGGGTCGTCGATGATGATATCGTTGTCACGCTGCCGCCCCAGGTTCACCACCGCCTTGTCGAGCGGCACCTGCTGGTCGCCGTTCACGATCAGCACGGCGCTTGGCGAGTTGGCATGCTCGGCGTCCGCCTTGAGTGAGTTGAGCGGCATCGCCTGCGTTGTATCCCGGCGCGAGGTCGTATGCTGCGCCGACGCCGATACGCTGTGTGCGCGGACGCTTGCATCTGCCAGCAGCCGGACTTCCGGCACGCGTGATAGTTTCAAGCCGGAAATCCGCGCCATCTCGACGAGCTCGCCCGCAAGCCGCTCGATCACGTCTTCGCCGTTCTCCAGGATCGTCCGGTGGTCTCGCGGGTTCAGCCGCAGGACATAGACATCCGGTGCCTGCATCTCTCCATCAGGGCCGCTCGTCGCGTTGTCTTCCATCGCCCGCGACAGCCGGTTCACCAGCTCACGAGGGTGCAGCGTGCCGGCGAACAACCGCGCGAAGCCGCCTTCCACAAGCCGCTGAATTTGGTCCTCGAACCGGGAGAAGCTGTCACCGTTCATAGTGCGGCATTATAGCCCACGCCCCCTGATCTACCAACCGCCACAGGTTCCTCTCGAATCTAACACGAAACTTTCAGGAAATCTTTGCGAAGTGCTTCGCGCCGAGGTAGAATACCGCTCGCATTGGGGGATAGTTTAATCGGCAGAACAGTGGACTCTGGATCCATTAGTCGGGGTTC
>CAZDLX010000135.1:0-9831 GCA_964506005.1 uncultured Anaerolineae bacterium
GCTGCTCGACGCCAGCTTCACGCTGGAGGATTTCCGCAAGCAGCTCAAGCAGATGAAGAAGCTCGGGCCGCTGACGCAGATCCTGGAGCTGGCCGGAATGGGGCAGGTGGCCAACGCGCTGCCGCAGGAGCAGGTTGATAGACAGCTCCGGGTGTTTGAAGCTATAATGAACTCCATGACACCCGAGGAGCGGGAGAGGCCTCGCCTGCTGAATGCCAACCGCCGCCGGCGGATTGCCGTGGGGAGCGGCACGAGTGTTCAGGAAGTGAACCAGCTCATCAAGCAGTTCCAGAGCACTCAGCGCATGATGAAAAAGCTCTCCAAACAGAAACTGACGGGCAGCCCCAGCGATTTCCGAGGGTTGTTCAAGTAGCGCATGCCAGCTTCCGAGCTGAGATAACCAAATCACTTCGAAACACGCATAGAAGGAGCAGGACCACAAAATGGTACGTATTAGACTGCGCCGCGTTGGGGCCAAGAATCAGCCGAGCTATCGCGTTGTCGTGACCGACAGCCGCAGCCCCCGCGACGGCCGTTTTATCGAGAGCATTGGTTTCTACAACCCGCGCACCGAGCCCGAGACCTTCCAGCTTGACGAGGCCCGCGCGCTGCACTGGCTGAGTAATGGCGCCCAGCCCAGTGACTCGGTGATTCGCCTCATGAAGACGCACGGCACGTATGCTCGCTACGAGCGGCTGCGCGCCGGCGAGTCTCTCGAGGATCTGGTTGCCGAGGCCGAGGGTGCTGCCGCTGTCGCCGAAGCGCCTTCGCGCACCACGCGCCGCCCGGCTCCGGAAGCCGCGCCCGCTGTCCCGGAAGCCGAGGATGCGCACACGGCCGAGGAAGTTGAGGAAGTCGAGGCTGAGGTCGAGGAAGAACCTGCGGCAGAGGCTGAGGCCGAAGAGGCCGAGGCCAGCGTCGAGGAAGAAGCCGAAGAGGAAGCCGAAACCGAGGAGACTGAGGCCGAGGAGACCGAGGCCGAGTAGGTTTCGCTCCGGATTGCGCCGCCTGACCTTTACCCGCACCTGTTAATTGGCGTACCTGACACCCGCAAGGAGGCGCCCAATGAAAGAACTGGTCGAGTACATCGCGAAGTCGCTGGTTGACGATCCGTCGCAGGTCCAGGTGACAGAAATTGAGGGCGCGACCTCTATCATCCTGGAGCTATCTGTGGCGCCTGAGGATATGGGGCGCGTGATTGGGCGTAACGGACGGGTTGCCAACGCCATCCGGACCCTGCTGCGTGTGATTGCCGCCAAGCAGGGCAAGCGCGTGACCCTCGAAATAGTCTAGCGAAAAGAGCGAGATGAGGCCGCAGAACCGCCGCCCTCGACGCAAACCGGATACTGATCGGCGAAGCACAGGCTCGGAGGGCAGGGCGCCAGGATCTCCTGAGCCTGAGTTTCTAATTGTGGGCCGTGTCGTGCGCCCGCACGGTATCCGCGGCGAGATTGGCATGAAGGTGTTGACGGACTACCCCGAGCGATTGACAGGTGTGGAAACTCTGTACCTGGGGCCGGATCACGAGCCGTACGTCGTCGAGCGCATCCGCACCCACAAGATCGGCCTGCTGGTGAAGTTCGAGCAGATCGACGACCGCGAAGAGGCGGAGACCCTGCGCGAGCAGTTCGTTCACGTCCACATCTCGGACGCCGTGCCGCTCGAAGAGGGCGAGTACTACCTCTACGAGCTGGAGGGCATCGAAGTGGTGACGGAAGACGGCGAGGTGCTGGGCCGGCTGACAGACTACATCCAGACCGGCGCCAACGACGTCTATATCATCACCACGCCGGAAGAGAAGGAGATCCTGATCCCTGCCATCCCGGATGTGATTCTGGACGTGGACGTTAAAGACAAGAAAATGACCGTCCGGCTGCTGGAGGGCCTGATTTAAGCAGCCGCCGGACGTTGGGTTTGTAGAGGGGCAGAGTCATTATGGCTGACAACGGATACCCGATGACGCGTGAGGCGTACGAGGAACTCTCGGCGGAGCTCAAGCATAAGCTTGAGGTGGAGCGCCCGCGCCTGGCCGCCCGGTTGAAGGCAGCCATTGAGCTGGGCGATCTCTCGGAGAACGCGGATTACGCGGCGGCCAAGGAGGCGCAGGGCTTCCTCGAAGGGCGCATCCAGGAGCTGCAGGCGATGCTCCGCGATGCCGTGATCATCGACGAGGCGGCGGCGGCCAGCTCCCACACGGTGCGCCTCGGCTCGCGCGTGACGATTGTCGAGGAAGGCGAGGACGAGCCGGAGGTCTACCAGATCGTCGGGCAGATCGAGGCCAACCCGGTTAACGGAAAAATTTCCGACGAGTCGCCGCTGGGCCGCGCGCTGCTGGGGCGCAAGGTCGGGGATACGATCCGCGTGCAGGCGCCGGTCGGCGAGCTGATTTTCGAGATCAAGGATATCGGCTAGCGGATCGCACCAGGCCCCAAAAGAAAACCCCGCAGCTCAGCGCTGCGGGGTTTTTGCTTGTCTCTGACGCGATCAGCCGGGCAGCGTGCCCCGCGACGGGAAGTCGTACTCGTCGTCGTAGCCGGTGGTCTGCTCGCTCTGGCCGTTGCGCCGCCAGGCGGCAAGTTCGATGGTCACACGCTCGACGACGCTGTCACGCGGAGTGGTGTCCGGCGCATAGGCCAGGTCCACGATGCGGGCCTGCACGCGGAGCGTCGCCGTCTGCAGCAACACCTTCTTGCCGGGCTGTGCGAGCACGGCTTCGCCCTTCGGCGCCAGCCGGGCGCGGATCGGCTCGTCGTTAAAGGCAAAATCACTCATCAGCACTTTGGTTACGGTGCGGATGTCGTTCTTGTCGAACAGCCAGACCTCCAGCGCGGTGACGTTCTTGCCGTCTGCCCCGAGGTCAATCGTCTCGGAGATGCCGACGCCCGTCTCGCCGAGGAACTCGCCCGAGGCCGACTCGATGCTGAACGAGTCGTCGTAGAGGTCGTCGCCGCGCAGGTAGGTGGTCATGAACTGCACTAGCGGCGGCTCCTGGCCCATCGCCTCGAAGTCGGTCTTCTCCGCCTCGCGAGAGAGCCGCGCGCCGAGCGAAGCGGCGCTGCGAGGCTCGACTTCCTCCTCGCGCCGGCGTCTGAGGCCCGGAATGGCGGAAAGCGGCGAGCGGCGCTGCGGTTCGGTCTCTACCGGCTCGGCTGGTTCTGCGGCGTACACGGCAGGGGCCTGAGCAGTCTCCTCACTCTCCACACGTTCGACAGGCCGGGAAGGTGCCGCGCGCACCGGGCGAGCGGCCATCGTGTCAACAGGCGGCGTTTCTTCCTCACGGCTTACGGCCCGGCGCTCCTGGAATTCGGTCAGTGTGCCGCTCGATACGAGCCCGTAGCCGATAATGCCCAGCGCACCGAGGATCAGCAGCAGCGGGGCAACGACGCGCCCCAGCGACGCCGCGGCACCGACCGGGCGATTATTGCAGACGTTGGCGTCGGGGTTCTGGACCAGCTGGCTGCTGTTCGCCAGTGTCATCAGCTGGTCGAGGTTGGCCAGCTTGGACGGCACTGCGCCATACTGCTCGGCGGCACGAGCGGAGGCTGCCTCGAGGTCGCCTTCTTCGACGCAGAGGTACGAGAGGCGGTCGAGGGCCAGTTGGGCGTTGCCGTCAAGCTCATAGGCGTCGGCCACAGACTGCACGTACATGCCGAGGTAGCCGTTCTCCAACTGCCACAACCCGGCGTCGACTACCCGGGTGCTGGACGCGCCCCACATGTAGCCGAGAATGGCGGCGAGGATGAGCACGGCCAGTAAGATCAGTGCAGGTCTGAGCTTTTCGAGCTGATCCGTCATGGTTGTCCGACCTTCCTTGACTGGAGAGAATCAACCGCCCGCGATGCCGGTGCGTGCAGCCGGGCCGGGTTGGGAGTTCGTCTTACGCTATTGTACACCGAGGTCAAACCAGCACAAGTGGGTAAACAGAGTAGCGGGGACTTCTACAGGGCGCAGCTCCCGATTGATAGAGGATTGTGTTCAGCCTGCGAAGGTCACAGTGCCGCGGTCACACATGCGTGCAGATAGTCTGCCGCTCGCCGGGCCTCCTGCCGTCGCGCCGACCAGTCATCCCTGCGGATGCCCAGGTAGGCGTCTCGCGCGGTGGCCAGGACTGCGGCGTGCTCGGCGGGGAGGCGCGCGGCCGCCCACCCGGCGGCAGCATCCTTCGGGACAAAATCCCCCGTCGCCAGCGTACGCCACATACGCGTAAGCGTCAGCAAAACGTTGCGCTCATCCCCTTCCAGCGAATCGAGCAGAGCGGGGAGCGCCTGGCGATCCAACAGGGGCTCAGCATGCTGAGCCCCTGTTGGCGATTGTATCAGTGCTGGCTTTACGCCGATTCCGTTTCGCCCTCGATGGTTTCCAGCCGAACCTGCTCCTCGCAGTTGAGGCACTGGGCCCATTCTTTGTTCTTCACGATGAGCAGGCCCTCACAGACCGGGCACGACGTCGAGAGCGGGCGCTTCCAGCTCGTCCACTCGCACTCGGGGTAGTTAGCGCACCCGTAGAAGGTGCGGCCCCGGCGCGTCTTGCGCTCGACGATCTCCCCGCCATCTACCGGGCAGATGGCGCCGATCTTTTCGAGCCACGGCTCGGTGTAACGGCACTCAGGGAACGTCGAGCAGCCAATGAACTTGCCGAACCGGCCCCAGCGCACGACGAGCGGGCTGCCGCACTTCGGGCACTCCCGCCCGACCTCCTCGCTGCCCAGGTCGACGTCCGGTGCGTGCTGGTGGGCGTGCTCCAGCTCGCGCTCAAACGGCTCGTAGAACTCTCGCAGCACGGGCACCCACTCACGCTCGCCGGATGCGATCTCGTCGAACTGCTCCTCCATCTCGGCGGTGAAGCTCGTATCGACGATCTCCGGGAAGTACTTCACGAGCAGGTCGTTCACGATGAAGCCCGTCTCGGTCGGCACCAGCCGCTTCTTATCGCGGCGCACATAGCCACGCTGCTGGATGGTCTGCATGATGGGCGCGTACGTGCTCGGGCGCCCGATGCCGTTCTCCTCCAGCGCCTTGACGAGCGTCGCCTCGCTGTAGCGCGGCGGCGGCTGCGTGAAGCGCTGCTCGGGGAACAGGCCAAGCAGGTCGAGCGGATCCATCTCGACGAGCGGCGGGAACAACCGGTCGAGGTCTTCGTCGAGCGGATTGTCCTCGTCCACGAAGTCGGCGTATACCGCCAGGAAACCCAGGAAGCGCAGCGTCGAGCCCGAGGCGCGGAACAGGTATGGCCGCTTGCCGTTGGTGTTGCTCGGCGGCCCGGCGAGCACGTCCACGCGGATGGTGTCGTACTCCGCCGGCGTCATCTGGCTGGCGATAAACCGCTGCCAGATCAGCGTGTACAGCCGCAGCTGGTCGCGGTTCAGGTACTTCGCGATGGAGTCGGGCGTGCGCGCTGCAGAGGTCGGGCGGATGGCCTCGTGAGCCTCCTGCGCGCCCTTGGTAGACGCCTGGTACTGGTTGAAGCTCGACGGCACGTACTCGGGGCCGTAGGCCTGCTTGATGTAGGCTGCCGCCTCGCGCTGCGCCTCCCCGGAGATGTTCAGGCTGTCGGTACGCATGTAGGTGATGAGACCGACCTCACCGCCGTTGCCGATGTCGATGCCCTCGTAAAGCTGCTGCGCGACGCTCATCGTGCGCCGGGCGTTGAAGCCCAGACGGCGTGACGCCTCCTGCTGGAGCGTGCTGGTCGTGAACGGCGGCAGCGCCTGCCGCTTGCGCTCGCCTCGCTTGACGGAGTCGACGATGAACTCCGAATGCTCAAGCTCGGCGAGGATAGGCTTGACTTCGTCCTCGCTGCGCAGCTCGACGGACTCGTCGCGAATGCGGAGCAGGCGCGCGCGGAACGTCTGGCGCGCCGGATCGCCGCGCTCGGCGGTGCGGGCCAGCTCCGCGTCGATGGACCAGTACTCCTCGGGTACGAAGTTCTCGATCTCTCGCTCGCGCTCGACGATCAGCCGCACGGCGACCGACTGCACGCGGCCTGCCGAGAGGCGCGGGCGCACCTTCTCCCACAGCAGCGGGCTGAGCTTGTAGCCCACCAGCCGGTCGAGGATGCGCCGCGCCTGCTGCGCGTCGACCAGGTTCATGTCGATCTTTCGCGGCTGTTCGAACGCCTTGCGCACCGCATCCCGCGTGATCTCGTTGAACACCACGCGGTGCGCGCGCTCCTCCTCGATCTCGGCGGCAGCCATCAGGTGCCAGGCAATCGCCTCACCCTCGCGGTCGAGGTCGGTAGCCAGGTAGATCTCCTTCGCCTTCGCCGCAGCGTCACGAAGCTCGTTGACGACCTCGCGCTTGTCGTTCGGCACGCGGTAGCTGGGCTCGAAGTTGTTCTCGATATCGACGGACAGCCGGGACTTAAGCAGGTCACGGACGTGGCCCACCGAGGCCCGGACTTTGTAGTCCCTGCCGAGGTAGTTTTCGATGGTGCGCGCCTTTGCCGGCGACTCGACGATGACCAGCTTGCCACGGCGCGGCTGCCCGTTGCCCTTATTCTGCGTGCGCCGGACGGGCTCGGGGCGCTCCAGCCCCTCGTGGGCAGGCGTCTCGCCCATGCGGTACAGCGTGGTGCCGCACTCCGGGCAGACGCCCGTCGTCGAGGGCTGGCCGCTCTTCGTGAAGGTCGGCTCCGCCTGGCTTATCGGGCGCTTGGTTTTGCACTTCATACAATAAGCTGTCAGAACGTCACTCATAGATACCGGTCTCGGCTCTCTTTCTTCAATCTCTGGACGATCTCTTTCACGTCCTGCACCCTGTCTCGATGGCACACGAGCAGGGCGTCTGCGGTCTCAATAATGATCACGTCCTCCAGGCCAATCGTCGCCACGAGCCTGTCGCTAATGGCAAGCGTGCCGTGGGTGTCAATCATGACCGACTCCCGCGCCCGGACGACGTTGCTGTCTTGCTCGGCGGCCAGAATATCGTACAGGGCGTCGAAACTGCCGATGTCGCTCCACCCCATCTCGGCGGGAATGACATACACGGCCTCGCGGAGATGCTCCATCAGTGCGTAATCAATCGAAATTCGGTCGATCTCCGGCCAGACGCGCTGCAACACTTCATTATAGCGAGCCTCGCCAACCACGCTTGCAATTTGCGTTAGATGTGCGTAAATCCCGGGCGCGTGCCGTCCCAGCTCGCTCAAAAAGCGGCTGACAGGCCCGATGAACATCCCGCTGTTCCAACTGTAGCGCCCGCTGGCCAGATATGCACGCGCGGTAGCGGCATCCGGCTTCTCGCGGAACTCCACCAGCTCGTAGACCTCCACGCCGCCCACGGTGCGGGCAAGCGCGCCGCGCTCGATGTAGCCGAAGCCCGTCGCAGGGGCGTCTGGCTGGATGCCGAGCGTCACGATGCCGCCGCCTGCCGCCACTTCGACAGCCGCCCCGAGCACCTCCCGGAAGCGGGCTTCGTCGCGCATGTAGTGGTCGGCGGTGAGCACGGCCATCACGGCGTTAGGGTCGCGATGCTGGATGTGCACGGCAGCCAGCCCGATGGCCGGCGCAGTGTTGCGGCCCGACGGCTCGACGATGTAGTTCTCCGCCGGTATCTGCGGGGCCTGTGCCTGCAGCTGGGCGGTCAGCTCGCCGTTAGCCACCACGAAGATGCGCTCCGGCGGGAAGAGCGGGTCCAGCCGCTCGACGGCGATCTGGAACATCGACCGCTCGCGCTCGACGAGCTGGATCAGCGGCTTGGGCCGGTTCTCGCGGCTCAGGGGCCACAGGCGCGTACCGGCGCCGCCGGCCATGATCAGGGCGTATGCGTTCGTCATGATTCCTCGAATGAACTCTCAGCTCTCATGTATGCGCTGTCAGGCTCGCACGTACATCAACGCGCCGACGCGGCGCACCATGCCTTTTAACTCCAGCGTCACGAGCGCGCTGTTGACCGCGCTCACGGGCAGCCGAACGTGATTCACCAGCTCGTCGACGTGCAGCGGCTCCGCAGATAACTGCGCCAGTACGGCGCGCTCGTCGTCGCCCATCGCGGGGAGCTGCTCGCGCGCGCTTGTGTAGGCGGCGACGTGCTCCAGCTTCAGCACATCCAGCACGTCCTGCGCGCTCAGAACCGGGTGCGCGCCATCCTGGATCAGGCGGTTGGTGCCCGTGCTGCCCTGCGCGGTGATATTGCCGGGCACCGCAAACACCTCGCGGCCCTGCTCCAGCGCGTGCCGCGCCGTGATCAGCGCGCCGCTTTTGTCCCCCGCCTCGGTGACGAGCACCCCGCGGGCCAGTCCGCTGATTAGCCGGTTGCGGGCGGAGAAGTTCGCCGGGGCGGGCATCGTGCCCAGCGGGAACATGCTGATTACCGCGCCGCACTGCATGACATCCGCTGCCAATTGCCGGTGCTCGGGCGGGTAGAGCACGTCCAGCCCGGAGGCCAGCACGGCGATCGTGCGCCCACCGGCTGCCAGCGCGGCGCTGTGAGCCTCGGCGTCGAGGCCTCGCGCCAGCCCGCTGACGACGGTGAGCCCGCTGGCGGCAAGCTCGCGGGCAAGCTGGTGGGTGACCTGCCGCCCGTAAGGCGTCGCCCGCCGCGTGCCGACGACGGCAAGCGCCCACTCGTCGGAGCTGGTGAGCGTCCCGCGCAGGTAGAGCACCGGCGGGGCCTGGTCAACCGGGCGCAGCGCGCCGAGCATCGGCGGGTACTCTTCGTCGTCCCAGGTCAGCACGGCAATGCCGAGCTTGTCGAGCCGGGCCAGCTCTGCGTCGAGATCCACCCGCGCCCGCGTTTCGAGCAGGCTGCGCAGGGCGCGCCGGTCGAGCCCCGCCGCCTCAAGCTCGGCAGGCTCGGCTTCCCAGGCGTCCCGCAGCGTGCCGAAAAACTCGTGGAGCTGCCGGAAGCGGACGGGGCCAATGCCCTTTGCCAGGTTAAGGCCAATCCAGTACTTGCGCTCGCTCACGTCGATACTATCCCTGCCCGCGGGCCGATACCATGCCGCAAAACCGGGCGGCTGTCAAACTGCGGCGGCGAACATACCGTTCCGCCTGCTCAAAATACGGCAGCGAGCTGCTCGCTGCCATACTGCGTCATCTCAGTGCGGCACGAGTGTACGGGCAATGGTCGGCGGGGGCAAATGAGGCCATGGCGCATCCTGCTGCCTATTGACTTTTTTCCAGGCGGGTTTAGGATGAGACTGTCACGTTTTGTCCCCTGTGTCACCTACAGGGCAACGACACCAACCCGCCTTGCCTCCGTGGTTGCCCTTACCTTTGAGCCCCAGCACACCGAAGGAGTCTACGATGTCTGCACCGATCCTGGTTGCCTATGCAACACGCTACGGCTCGACGCAGGAGGTCGCCGAGGCTATCGCGGCGACGCTGCACGACGCCGGCCTGATGGTTGAGATCCGCCCTGTGCGCGACGTGCAGTCGCTGGAGCAGTACAGCGCCGTCGTGCTGGGCTCAGCCCTGTACCAGTATCACTGGCATAAGGATGCACAGCGCTTCCTGGCCAGGCACCGCAAAGCCCTGATGGAGCGCCCTGTCGCCATTTTTACGCTCGGGCCAGTTCACGATCCGCATGACGAGGCAGAGTGGCAGAGCTCGCGCGGGCAGCTTGAGAAGGAGCTCGCGAAGTACCCCTGGCTGGAGCCCATCGCGGTAGAACTGTTCGGCGGGCAGTTCGAACCCAGCAAGTTCCGCTTTCCGATCAACGTGCTGGCTGGCGCCGAACCCGCCAGTGACATACGCGATTGGTCCGCGATAGAGAGCTGGGCGCACGGGCTGGCGGCCCGCCTTGAACCTGCTTCGTAGCGCAGCAGAAGGTAGGGAGGCGGCTACGCGCGTTTGCATAGCCAAGACGAGGTACAAAGGGGCGCGTGTGACCC
>CAZDLX010000136.1:0-9798 GCA_964506005.1 uncultured Anaerolineae bacterium
AGCGGCTGATGGCACGCCCGCAGACCGGCGCGCTCGTCGCCGGGGTGCCCTCCGGCGAGGCGGACCCGGCACAGATCGGCGGGGGCGGGCAGGCGGCTCCCCGCCCCTACACCGCGCGCGCCCGGCCCTTCACGCCCTCCGTCGAGACGACTGAGACGAGCACCACCTATGCCATCACCGGCACGACGGAGGCTGAGATGCGCAGCGCGCTTTATGAGGGCGGCCCGACCCTGCAGGATGGCCGGAACTCTATTGCGATGACCAGCTACCAGCTCTCCGTCGAGTGGAAGGCCCACAACAACGGAGCGACCTGCGAGATAACCCAGGCGGTCGTCCATCTCGACACGACCTACACGCTGCCCGAGTGGCAGCCTGCCGGCGAGGCCCCGCCTGAGCTGGCCTACGAGTGGCAGCGCTTCAGCGACTTCGTCGTCGCACACGAGGCCTACCACGGCGAGATCGCGTTCCAGTGTGCGGAACGCCTCGCCTCGCGCATCGAGGCGGGCGGCGGCTGGCCGGACTGCGGCACGATGCAGGCGTGGATCGACACGGCGGTGGACGAGATCTACGCCGAGTGCGAGCAGATGCAGCAGGCATTCGACGCCGAGCACGGGCGCACCTCGTTCCCGCTGCCCGCCGGGTATTAGCATCAAATTAGAGTGCCGCCGGCTCGTCGCACAGGGGTTGCCCGCGCCCGCGCCGCATGTTACAATTACGCCGGTTGGAGCGATGGCCGAGTGGTTGAAGGCGGCGGTCTTGAAAACCGCAGTGGGGCTCTGCCTCACCGGGGGTTCGAATCCCTCTCGCTCCGCTAGCGCGTTCGACGCGCTGCAGCAGCATACGGGGAGGTGCCAGAGTGGACGATTGGGGCCGCCTGCTAAGCGGTTAACCGGCTGAAACCCGGTTCGCAGGTTCGAATCCTGTCCTCCCCGCCACGTACAAAGTCAAGACCGTAGGGCAGCCGCCGAGCAATGCGAGGCGGCTTTTGTGTACTCTGAGTAGATCGAACGCGAGGGCTCAGGTAACAGGGCAAGAGAGATTGTCATGGCAGAGAATGCGAAGATCCAGCGCCGCGACCCGTTCGAGTGGTTGGGCGCAGCCGTGGTTGGGCTCTACGCCTGGATGGTGACCTGCTTCTTCGGCGCGGTGCTGCTCGACGTAGCATATGCGAACTCGCTGCGCGAGGTGCTCGGCAGCCGGGGCGCGGCGGTGTTCTCCGCGATATCGGATGTGCTGCTGCTCGTCGGGCTGGTGACGCTGCTCGCCGCCCTGGGCGCGGTCGCCGCCGGGTGGCGGTCCAGTGGGGCACGGGTTTTTCTCGTCGCGAGCTTGCTGGTGCTCGCCGCCGAGTTCGCCGTGCCGGTATTTCTCGCCGGGACGATTCAAAACGGCTGGTGGCTCAGGCTGGCGATCAACGGCATGGCTTCCGCCCTGGCGTTAGCAGGCCTGTACCGCTTCATGCGCGACGGCAGGCGGGAGGGTTAGTGCGCTGTTAAGCTTTGCCAACTTATCCGGTGCTGCTGTGCTGCCGGTCGTCGCCGGGCGATCAATCGCCCGGCTACAGGGCAGCTTCGCTGCCGCCAAGTCCCCTGCGGGGACTCCCGGAGCGGAGCTCCGGCCCGCTTGCAGCGGGCTAGCCCCAGAGGGGCTTCGCGGTCGCGAAGCGACTGGGTCGCAAGCGACCTTGTAGCCCGGCAATTTATTGCCGGGCGAGGCCGCCCCGCATGCCCCGCACGCGGCGGATCGCCCGGCCGGTATAGGTGTGACTGCGCGGGTTGAGGTGGTAGACCACCATGCTGAGGTAGGGCCGCATCGACTGGCGCAGGTAGCGCCACAGCCCCACCCGGAAGATCTCGTCGAGCGCGCTGCGGTAGTAGTCGAAGATGTACAGGCTGCCCAGCTTGACGCCGGTGCGCATGGCGCTGGCGGCGACGAGCGCCGACGCTTCGCGCAGCGAGCGGCCCTCCTGGCTGGCAACGTGCTGCAGGTCGGCGTAAATGCGGGCCAGCCGCTCCGGGTTGGGCAGCTCGGCGGCGTGCTGGCCGAGCGCCTGCCATGACTGGCGCATCCCCGCGACGTTCAGCGGCGGCAGGTCCACCATATCGGCCCCATGTGCCGTGACACGCTCCAGCGTTTCGAGCAGCTCCTCCACCGAGTCGATGTGAGCATCCGCCGGGACGACGCCCTCGACCTTGAGGTCGTCCACCAGCGCATGGAGGTACAGCCGCGTCCCACCGGTGAGGTCTGCGGCGGCGGCGAGCACCCACACGGGCGACCAGCCTATCGCGGCGAAGCCGATCAGCTCGACGACGTTGCCCGCGGCTTTGCGCGCGGCGAGTTCGCCCACCGGTATCTCATCCTGCGGGAAAACACCCTCGACGCCGCCCAACAGCTCGACGATGAGCCGCAGCATCCGGTCGACGGTGGCCTGGTAAATCCGCGAGCGCCGCGCCCAGCCCGGCAGCACGAGCTCCAGCAGGCGATGGGCCACGCCGCCGAGCAGGGCTGCTGCCGCCCGCACCAGTCGCTCGGGCAGTGATGCCAGGTAGATCCACATGGTTGCTATCCTCCCCCGCGGCGGATGTCTCACCGCTGCGTGGAGAGTACCACACGCGTCCAGCGCCGGGCATCGGTCTTTCGTCGGACTCTGGCCGGGGACACGAAAAACGCCACCTCACCGGGTGGCGTCTTGACTACAGCGCGGCTAACTCGACGTCTGTGTTACAGCTCGGCAGGCTCGAGCGCGCTCAAAGCCTCTTCGAGGCTCGGGTACACGTCGAACAGCTCGTTAAACCCCGCCAGCGCGAGCACCTCCATAACGCGGGTGCTGGCATTGGCGATCACGAGCTGGCCGCTGTGCTGCCGCAGACGCTTACCCTTGACGAGCAGCATCGCCATCCCGGCTGACGAGATGAAGCCCACTTCATCCATGTCAACAATAACACGCCGGGTCTCACCGTCGAGCACTGCGTCGAACTTGCTCTCGACCATGTGTGTGCCCATCGAGTCGAGATCGCCCTGAATGCGCACGATCTTGAGCCCGTTGGAGCGTTCCTCTGTAGTGAGCGTTGTCGTTTCATTCATCGACGTTCAATCCCGTCTTCATGAGTGAGATCTGTCCGTGTGTCCCCACACATGGCCCGAGCCGCACGCGGCGGCCCCTCACGGCTACCACTGGGCACATAGTATACCGGCTAAGGGCGAATTAACCATATTCTTGTGGTACCACTGTCTGGATGGGCCGAGCGGCAGCCTGAATCAAAACGACCCCGCAGCCCGAAGGCGGCGGGGCCTCGGCAAGTGGCATCCTGCTGCTAGCCGAGCGGCGGCTCGTCGAACGGCTCGGAGGGCCCACCAAAGTCGGTCGGGCCGCCGAAGCTGGCCCCGCTCTCGGGCATGATCACCCACAGGATGATGTAGAGCAGCACGCCAGAGCCCCCAAGCAGCGTGACGATGACGAAGAGCGCGCGGACCAGCGTCGCGTCGATGTCAAAGTACTGGGCCAGGCCGCCCGCCACCCCGGCAATCATCCGGTCAGTCGTCGAGCGCGCGAGTTTCTTCTCCATAGTCGTCCATCCCTTCCTGTTCTTCGCTGGTGTAATAGTGCCCTCTAAAGGCGTGATCCTATTATACACAAAGCCGGATCGCGATTGTCGAGTGCGTTACCGGCAGGATAACTGCCTGCTTGGGCGAGTGCGTTTGCGGATCGGCGCTGTGCCGCACCGCTGTACACAGATCAGTACGTCACGCTGCGCCGAAAGTTGCGTCGAATTGCCGCGCACGGTGGCTCATGCTATAACCGGGCGGCTGGCATCTGGCCAAGAGCACAGGAAACGACCGTTGGGAGATGATCGGGTGGGCCGCAAGCTTGGCCCGTATACGCTGGAAGAGGTCATCGGGCGCGGGGGTATGGGCGTGGTATACCGCGCCCGCCAGCCGAGCACCTCGCGTGACGTGGCCGTGAAGGTCATCGGCGCGGCTTATGCTCGGCAGGCCGCCTTCCTGCGCCGCTTCGAGCAGGAGGCTCAGGCCGGGGCGCGGCTCCAGCACCCCCACATCCTACCCGTGCTCGACGCCGGGGTTGCCGGCGGGCAGCCCTACCTGGTGACGGCTTACCTGCCCGGCGGAACGCTCGCGGCGCGGATTGCCGCACGTCCGGGCGGGCTGCCACTCGACGAGGCGGTGCGACTGAGTGCCCAGCTCGCCGCCGCGCTCGACTACGCTCACGCCGCCGGGGTCATCCACTGTGACGTGAAGCCGGGCAACGTGCTGCTCGACGCGCAGGGCAACGCCTATCTCGCCGATTTCGGCATCGCGCGGCTCGTCAATGCGGCAAACCTCGCGGAGCTGCCCGCACCGGGCACCTATCCGTACACCGCGCCAGAGGTGCAGCAGGGGCAGCCTGCCACCCCGGCCAGCGACGTGTATGCGCTGGGAATGCTCGTCTACGAGATGCTGGTCGGCGAGCCGGTGGCAGAACGGAAAGCCGGCAGGCCGCCGGATGTCACCCGGCGGCGCCCCGACGTGCCCCGCGGCATAGAAGTCGCCGTCGGGCAGGCGCTGCACGCCGACCCCGCCGCCCGGCCGCCTCAGGCGGGCTCGCTGGCCCAGGCGCTGGCGCGGGCCGGCGGCCTGCCGCCCCTCCGCATCGAGACGCCGCGCCCACCCGTACTGGATGCGCCGCCCCGCGATGCCCGCGACCAGCCAACGAACCCGGGCGCGGCAGCACCGGCAGCCGCGAGCCCACCGGCGCCCGCACCCGCTCTCATCGAGCGGTTGACGAAGGTGCACCAGCCCGGCGTACCGCGCGAAGAGCCACCCCGCCGCCTGATGTGGCTGGTGTGGGGTGGCCTGGCGATTTCGTTTCTACTGCTCGTCGCGGTTGTCGTGCTGTCGCTCGGCGGGCGGCTGGTGTTCTAACCCGCACCGCCGAGCGCGGCGGTGATCTGCGCCCATACGGCATCGTGCGCGGGGGACATCTCCCCCGCTTTGATCTCCGACACCGGGCGGCCCTGGAGCAGCTTGAGGATCGCACTGAGCAGCGCCACCAGCGAGGCGTCGCCCTCCGCCCGCGCGTCGCGCTGGAGCTGCAGCACGCTCTCCCGCCATTCCTCCCGCTGCTCGACCTCGTTCAGCATCACGGCGATGGTGTTATGCCCGATGACGCTGAGCAGCATCAGGTCGGTCGACTCGCCGCTCTCTGCTGCCTCGGCGCGGCGGAAAGCCTCGTCCGCACCCAGCTCCTGCGCGGCGCGGAGCAGTTCGTGGTGGCTGATCAGTGCCTCGATGCGCGGCTGGTCGTCGGCTTCGATGGCTGCCTGGATCAGCGCCTGAAATGCAGCGTTGGCCTCGTGTGAGAGCAGCTCGGGGTGGTGGCGCAGCACCTCGCGCGAGGCAGCCCAGTCTGACGCCTGCATGAACTCGGCGATGACGCGCACCAGCGTCTCGGAGGGCGGCGTGGAGACCAGCTCAAAGGCCCGGTCGTAGCCAAGCTCTCTCGCGTGTCGCAGCAGGTCGCGGTGGATAGCGAGGTGGTAGGCCAGACGCAGCTCGTTCTGGGCGAGGTAGTTCTGGATCAGCGCGGCGAAGGTCTGCTGCGCGGTCTCGGAGAGCAGCATCGGGTTGCGGTTGAGAATACTTCGCGACTGCTCCCAGTCCTCGGCGTTGACGAACTCGAGGATGGTGTCGAGCAGCGGCAGATTGGTGAGCGGATGCTGCTGGCTGTCGTGCCCGTTGGCGCTCTGAGCTGGCTGCTCGCCGGGTGGTTGGCCGGTCATCGGGGTTCTCTCCCGTCGCATTCAGGGTGTGCGCGTCGTATCAGGTGCTTCAGGCGGTTCGGTCGCGTCGAGGCTGGCGACGATGCGCTGCCATGCGGCGAGGTGCGCATGCTGGACGTCAGGCGCTGCCTCCTCGGTTGACGCTCCCTGCAGCAGTTGAGAAACCGCCTCCAGAAGCCGGCGCATCGGCTCGTCGCCGAGCTCTGCGGCGCGCACGCCCGCCATCTGCACGCGCTCAAGCCAGTGCGCGCGCGCGTCCCGCCGCCCGGTGAGGACGTGGACGGTGTTTTCCACGATCACGTCGAGCGCGTCGGGCGGGTTGGCCATCCGCCCGAATGCGGCCTCCTCGCCCATTTCGCGCACGGTGAGCAGCAGGTCGCGGTGGATGGTCAGCCGCCGGACGACCTCCTGATCCCCGCGCCGCGTGTGCGTCTCGATCAACCGCTGGAACACGGCTTCTGTGCGTGCGGTGAGCAGCTCGGGATGCTCGCGCAGGTAGGTTCGCGCGTCCTCCCAGCTCGGCGTTGTGATGAACTCGCCGATAGTGTTCACCAGCGCCTGCGCTTCTTCGGCAGTCATCGCGTCGAGGCGCTGCTCATCCTCAAGTTCCCGGCGCAGCGCCGCGAAGGCCTCGGGTATGCCCTCCGACCGGCAGCGCGCCAGCAAGTCACGGTGAAGCTCCAGCGAGGCGCGCACGCTTTCGTCGCGCTCGTCGTACTCCAGGAGAAGGGCTGCCAGCGCCGAGTCCGCCGCGGTGCTGAGCAGCTTCTCGTGGTTTCCTTCGACGAGCCGCTGCTTCGCCATGAGCGTCGGCGCTGTGATGAACTCGTGCAGCAGAATGCCGAGCTCCTGTGCAGATGCGTCGTCGTGACCGTTGCGTGGCATGTGACGCTCCTCCTTGCGGTTCTCGGCTGATTAAACCGCAGGCGCGGGAGAGCTGTCAAGCGGGGCGGGGCGTACCGTCTCTGCCGCGCCAGGTAGAATTTACGTTTTGTTTAGGCTTCGTTTGGGACTTTTTTAGCCGCGCAAAGGTAGGGTTAGAAGTAGAGTGAGGATGACAGTCAACAGCATCTACTGGTAGCAGCGAGCACGCTCTTAACGTGAGCAAATTGGATGCGCTTCAAACGGTAGCTTACAAGTATTGGGGTTTACCGGTAGGTCCTCGCTCACTCCTTTGCTGGTAGCACAACACTTTACAGGAAGTGAATCAGGAGACGACATATGGACGATATTCTGGCAGGGCGTTGGAAGCAGCTCAGGGGTGATATTCGCCAGAAGTGGGGCGATCTCACCGATGACGACGTGGAACAGGTGGCCGGCGCGCGCGACAAACTGGTCGGGCGCATTCAGGAGCGCTACGGGCGGACACGTGAAGAGGCCGAACGCGAGGTTGACGATTTCCTGCGCGAACTGGAAGACTAAGCACGGCGGGAAGCGGCAGTCGGCCTGAGCTGCACTTCAACTGGAGGGGACAGCACAACGCTTCGTGAAACGCAGATCACGGCTGGCTGATAAGAGGGCGGGGAGCTTTCGCGGAGTCTCCCCGCCCATCTGATTCCGGGCAGCACACCTGCCCGGAATCAGAAGCTCCCTCGGGATGGAGGGAGCTTCCGGGAGGATGATGACACTCAAACGAGTGTGTCGAGATGAAGCGATGGTTGTGTTTGCGGCTAAGTGCATGTCACTGCTGTGCGGATAATGGTGTATCCCGAGAGTCGCGGTCTGTATGCGGTGCCGCTCAGGAGCTAAGGCAGCCAGTGACTTCTCAACCATCAGAACTTCGCTGCAACGGAAGAGGCCCCTCGCAGTTGAAGGGGCCTCTTTGGATCCGTTGTCTAGCTGCTGGGCGTCGGGTCGACGCCGGGGTGCTCCTCGCGGAAGTTCTCGAGGTGGTATTCCGGCGACTTCTCGAAGGCGCCTTTGCAGCCGTCGCAGCAGAAGTAGTACGTCTTACCCTGGTACTCTGACTTCGACTGCCACTGGCCTTCCTCGGCCTTCATCCCACACACTACGTCCCAGACTACAGCCATTCTGTCTCTCCTTGCGCTCGGATGTCAGCATGCCCTGATTGTACCGCCTCCACCCCGCCCAGTTCGAGTCGTCGATGCGGGGGCAGGTGGCCCGGCCATGCTAGCGCCAGGGGTCGAAGAAGGCCAGGCTCTCCAGCGCGGCGGGCCACATCTGGTCAACGACGGCTGACTGCTCCGGATACAGCGTGTGGTCGTAGGGGTTGGCGACCATCGTATAGATGCGGTCATCCGCGACGATGTGGGCGCCAATCTGCCCCACCGGCCCGCGATTGTCGAAGTAGGTGATCGCCGGCGCGCCGCCGATGGTCGTCTCCTCGAAGCTCGACGGGTCGAGCCCGGCATCCACCCAGGTTTCCAGCAGCTCGGCGGGCGTCATGCCCTCGGCCGGCCCGAACAGCGCCGGCACCATCCGCGCCCGCATCGGGCCGAAGTTCGGCACTTCGACCGTCGGGCCGCCTGTGATGCCCGTGGCCGTGAACAGATCGTCGCGCTCCAGCTCTGACGGGTACAGGAAGCACAGCCCGTCCGCCAGGCTGACAAGCTGCGTCATGCCCTCGGTCGGCTGGGGGCAGACGTCCTCGGCAGTGACGGGCGGCTCGCCGCCAACCGGCGGGAAGAACACGATGGAGGATGTTACCGTCTGCCAGACCATCTCGCCCTGCGCGGCGAGGTCGCCGATGGTTCCGACGTCCTCGGGCTGCGGCTGGAGGTCGAGCCGGTACTTGATGCCGTTGGCGACGACGAACGCCGCGCGTCCCGACGCCATGCCTGGGATGTTACGGCGGATTGCCGCCTGCTGGCCGCCTATGGTCATCTCGCCGGCTGGCTCACCCGAGCCCTCGCCGCCCAGGTCGGCCCACATCTGGGAGTACTCCGCGCCGTTGGTCACGTACACCGCCGGGCCGGTCATCTCGACCTGCAGCGTCACGAGCATTGGCTCCATCTGCGTTGGATCAAGCGGTGGCCCGGCCAGATTGACCTCATCGAACCACGAGAAGTCCTCGTGGGCCTCGAAGATGTCAGGGTAGACAAAGCAAAAGCCCCATTCCTCCGAAACGTACTGGAGCTGCCCTTCGCCTGCAACCGGGCAGTTCTCGACGCCGGCGCTGCTGTCCTCCGTCGGAACGGGCTCGGCGGTTTCGACAGGCTCGGCAGTCGGCTGGACCGGCACGGTAGCCGGTTGGCCGGTATCGGCGGTCGGCTGGACGGGATCGGTGGGTGGCTGTGCGGGCGTCATTAAGTCGCCCGGAGTGCCGGTTCCCGCGTCCGGGTCAAGCCCGATCACGTTACAGGCAGCGAGCACGAATGCCACAACCAGCAGTGCCATAACGCTAAAACGCTTCATTGTTCTCTCACTCTCCCCATGAGGTCGAATCACACGCTGCTAAAACGTGCCAAGTCCATTATAAGTTCCGGGGATGTGGGAAGTATCAGACTTTTGGCGGAAGACACTGCCGACCAATGGCCCATCTCACCGCGCGAGGCGCGGCCCTGCGGCCGCTTCGCTGCCCGCCCGGCACGCTTCGATGTGAAACATCGCGCATGCTTGGTAGAGGGGAGCCAGAATGCGGCAGAACCGGCCGGCCCTTCTCCCCCCGGGAGAAGGGTGCGGCGACGCGCAGCGTCGGCGCGGGATGAGGGAGAATGAAAAGCCCCTCCCCGGCACGCATCGATACGCAGTATCGCGCGTGCCTCACGGAGAGGGGCAGACCGAAGGCAGCGTTAGCTGCTGGGGCCGGGGTGAGGTCAGGCTAGTTCAGCCGTTTACGACGCAGCCGCAGCGAGTTCGTGACCACGCTCACCGAGCTGAAGGCCATGGCAAACGCGGCGAGGATCGGGTGGAGTTGCCGCAGCATGTCCGGCGCCCACTCGAACGGGTACAGCACGCCCGCCGCAACCGGGATCAGCAGGATGTTGTAGCCGAACGCCCAGCCCAGGTTCTCGCGGATGGTGTTGATCGTTGCGCGGCTCAGGCGCAGCGCCTGCGGCAC
>CAZDLX010000137.1:0-9457 GCA_964506005.1 uncultured Anaerolineae bacterium
TGCCGAAGCGGTCGGCGGAGTTCATGATCTGCATCTCGTTGACCCACTTGGTGATCGCATAGTCGTTGAGCTGGCGGATTGGCACGCGGCCCAGCACGTCCTCCGCCATCTCGCCGTCGTAATCGCCGTAGACCTCGGAGGAGGACGTGAACACCATGCGGAAGCCGTGCTGCTCCTGGAGGCGCAGCAGGTTTTTGGTACCGACGGCGTTGGACTGCCACAGCGTCTCGTAGAAATCCTCGCCGTTCCAGCGGCCAAATTCGGCGGCGAGGTGGTAGACGAGATCGTAGCTGCGAGCCTCGAACAGGCGCGCGACCTGCCGGTGCACGCCGACGTCGCAGCGCAGGTAGTTGGGGCCTGCCGCGTGAACGCGGTCGGCGACCCATACCTCATGGCCGCGCCGCCGGAGTTCCTCAGCCAGTGGGGTGCCGACAGCGCCAAGTCCGCCGGTGACGAGTATACGCATGGTGGGTGGTCGTCTCCTTAGCCAGCCGGCTCGCCGCCAGGCAGCCAGCGATGCACCATTCGCACCAGGACGAAGCAGGTGGCGACGAGCAGCGCGGGCATAGCCGGCATCGCGTACCGGATCGGGTCAGTCGCAAAGTTAGACATCATCATCATCGGCAGCAGGTAGGCCAGCGGCGCGGCGACGAGCAGCAGGACGGTGCGCCAGCCGAGCCGCCGCCACAGCGAGACCAGGGCGGCGAGGCCCACAGCCGCCCCCGCGGCAAGCGGGGCCAGGATCCACGGGCGGCGGCCCACAAAGTGCCCGACAGCGCCGCCAATGTTCGCCAGCGAAGGGCTGGCCGGGAAACGCGCCAGAATGTCGCCGAACGGCCGCCGCAGCGTGCCGCCGAAATCTCTCACGTCGTCAATCGACAGGTAGCCGGTTGTGAACGGAAATCCGAACACGGCGTGATTGTACCAGGCCTGCGGCAGGTACACGACGAGCAGCGCGCCGAGCGCCGCCAGAAAAGCCCGCCAGCCCGCGACGATCCACACGAGCAGCAGCAGGAAGGCGGCTGCCGGCGCGACGGTGAGGCGGAACAGCACGGCAGCGCCGAGCGCGGCCCCGACCCCTGCCGCCTGCCAGAAGCCCGGCTCGACCTCACGCTGCAGCCGGGCCAGCAGCACGCTGCCCAGCAGCAGGAAGAACGCCGCGGGCCCGTCGGACAGGCCGTTGAGCCAGCCGACCTTGGGCACCGTCACACTGCGGAGCAGCACGGGGTCGAAGTGCCAGAAGAAGGCGAAATACGCGAACAGCGGCAGCAGAGCCCACAGGCCGGCGGCCAGCAGCGCGGCCCGGCGGTCGCCGGTGGCGGTGCGGGCGAGGTCGCCGACGAGCAGTACGGACAGCCCGCCGAACAGGTAGCCGTTGACCAGCACCAGCGGCGCGACGATCTCCATGTAGTGCGCGGGCCGGAGCAGAGCGACCCAGGGGGCCATCATCAGCGCCTGCCCGATGCTGACGGAGGTCGAGATGGGCGCACCGGCGAGGATCGAACGGGCCAGGGCGAGCAGCGTCTCCTGGTCGCCGCCGTGCTGGAGATACCAGCGGTAGACCTCGTCGCGGCGCTCCAGGGGCAGGACGTTGAGCAGGAAGAGGGTGATCACCGCGAGCCGGACCAGCACCAGGGCAAGCAGGGCCAGCTGTGTGCGGTCGAGCGACTGCCACCCGCGGCGCAGATCGGCGCCCGCTCTGGCCTGGGCTGGAGTCTGGTTGTGCATCATGGATACGGTGATCGCTCCGGATACTCGTCATGAGCCGGCAGACTGCCGGCGTACCGGTCGCTAAGTTTGCCGTATCGCGGGTGATTTCGCAATGAGGGCGGCCGGACCCCCTCATCCCGAGCCGAGCTTCGCTCGGCCCACCCTTCTCCCACAAGGGGAGAAGGGAACAGGTGGGTTCAGGGCAAGACGGCGGCCAGAATTGAATGTAGGAGCGGGTCTCAGACCTGCCCCTACCGATGTGTCGAATGCCGGCAAGCGATGTGGCGAACTCCCGTTGGCGGGAAGAGGCAGCCGCCCTCAGCGCCCCGACGCGATAGGCTCCGCGTCGACGGCATGGCGAATGGCCATCGCGAGGGTGTCAATGGAGGCGTCCTTGGTGATGATATCCTCGATGCCAGCCGCGAACGCCTCGCTGCGCTGCGTCTGGCCGGTCGAGTTGGTCAGCCCGACGAGGCGAATGTCGGGATGCCGGGCGCGCAGCTGGCGCACCCCCTCGTGCTCGTCCGCTTCCAGCGTCTGCAGGTCGATGAGGACGACATGCGGCTTCAGAACGGCACACAGCTCCAGCGCTTCACCGCTGGTACGCACCTTGGCGATGAGCTGGAGATCGGGAAAGGCACGGAAAAAGAGCCTGAGCGCGCGGTGGACTGCATCCTGTCTTTCGATCACCAGCACGCGAATGACGTCGGGCACGCGATTACTCTCCGGAATGGGCAAAAAGCCGGCTTTCGGGCCTCGTGGCGGCTGTGCTGCTGGCAGCCGCCAGTCACCCATACTTCCAGTGTAGTCAAGTCCGTGCCGCGCGTCGACTGCCTAGAATGGTAGGATTTTACGGCAACCCGGCCCGGTCATCCGACCAGGCCATGCTGGATGGCAAGCGCCACGGCTTCGGTGCGGCTGGCGACGCCGAGCTTGGCCAGAATGCTGCTGACGTGGAACTTGACCGTCGAGCGGCTGATGGACAGCCGTTCGGCGATCTGGCGATTCGTCAGCCCTTCGACGACTCCCGCCAGCACGTCGAGCTCGCGCTCGCTGAGGTTAAACTGGCTCGGGGTGGGGCGGCGGGTCTGGTTGATGAGTACCTGCGTCGCCTCCGGCGCGAGGGTCGGCTGGCCCGCATGGGCGGCGCGAATAGCGTTGGCCAACTCCTCGACCGTCGCATTCTTCAGCAGGTAGGCGATGGCCCCAGCCTGCAGCGCATCGCGCACCAGCGTCTCTTCCTTGTAACTCGTCAGCGCCACGACCTGCGTGTCGGCGAACTGCTCGCGGATGCGCCGCGTCGCTTCGACCCCATCCATGCCGGGCATGCGCAGATCCATCAGCACGACGTCGGGCCGGAGCTCTTCGACGAGGCGAAGCGCCTCCTCGCCGTCGGCGGCATCCCCCACCTGCTCGAGGCCGGGGGAAACGCCGAGAAAGACGCCGAGGCCGCGCCGCACCATGTCGTGATCGTCCACGATCAATACTCGTATGGGTGTCTCTGCGCCGTTCACCACTGCTCCTCCGGACGGGGGTCGAGCCACTTCACTCGAACCTCCGTACCCTGCTCTTTCTGGCTGCTGATTTCGAGTGTAGCACCGATCAACCTGGCACGCTCCTGCATGATATTCAGCCCGATGCGGTCGGGCAGGACCGCGGAGCGGTCGAACCCCCGGCCATCGTCTACGATGCGCAACTCGGTCCCTTCGTCGGTGCTGTGCAGGTAGACCGCGGCGTGCTCGGCGCGGGCGTGCTTGATGACATTGTTGAGCGCCTCCTGCGTGATGCGGTACAGCGCCACCCGCACCTCGGGCGTGAGCCTGTGCCGGCCCTCGATGGCGAGGGTGATCTCCGCGCTGGACCGGCTGCGGAAGGCCTCGACAAGCTGCCGGAGCAGGTCATCGAGCGTCACGTCGGCGAGGTCGTCGGGCCGCATCTCCAGCAGCAGGGTGCGCATCTCGGCCAGCGCGCCGCGCGTCAGGCGGTTAAGCTCCTCAAGCGCGCTCTGCACTTCGTCGTGGCTCAACTCCCACAGGCGCGGAAGGGACTGGGCGATGATGCTGGCCGAGAACAACGACTGGCTCACCGCGTCGTGAAGCTCGCGGGCAATACGCTGGCGCTCCTCCATCGCGGCCTCGACCGCCGCAAGCTCCTGAGCCTGCTCGTACAGGCGGGCGTTGCGGATGGCAATCGCCGCCTGGTCGGTGAAGGCCTTGAGCCGCTCGACATCCTCCGCTCTGAAGGCATCCGGCCTGCCGCAGTCCAGGTTGATAAAGCCGAGGATCTCGTCGCCAATGGCGATAGGCGTGCCGATGTACGAGCGCACCCAGCCCACGCCGTGCAGATCCACCCACTGCGGGTTCTGGTACGTATCGAGAATTAGCAGCGGCTCGCAGGTGTGGAACATCTTGCTGAAGCTCGCCACGCTGTCGACGTGGAAATTAGCACCCATGACAATCTCGTGCAGCCCATGCCGCCTGTAGCCCTCGGCGCGCTCGACTTTCACATGGCCACTTTCGTCAAGCAGCATCACGTTGGCGGCGTCGTGAGGCACGACCCGGCCCACGTTGGCGAGGATGCGCTCAAGCACCTCGTCAAGCTTGAGCGTGCTGTTCAGCGCGGAAGCGGTGTCGCGCAGGGCCTCGGCGAGCACCCGCTGCTCGTGCTCGGCGCGGGCGGCTTCGACGCGGCGGGTAATATCCCGCCCGACGGCCTGGATCTCGACGATGTTCCCCTCGTCGTCGCGGATGGCGTAGTCTTCCCAGGCGATCCAGCGCCAGCCGTCAACCGTCAGCGCGCGCTGCTCAAGCGTCATCCGGTAGGGCGGCTGCTTGATCCGCTCCAAAACTTCACGTGTGGCTGCGAGGTCGTCCGGATGAACCAGGTGCCAGTAGCTGGAGCCGACAAGCTCCTCGCGCTGTCTGCCGAACTTGCGGCAGTAAGCGTCGTTGACGAACGTGAAGCGGTTCTCGATGTCGGTGCGGACGACGAGGTCGCGCTGGGACTCGATGATACCCCGGTAGCGTTCCTCGCTGCGGCGCAGCTCTTGCTCGGTGCGTTCGCGCTCCTTGATCTCCGCCACAAGCAGCTCGTTGGAGCGGCTGAGAGCGGCGGCGCGCTCCTGCGCCATCGTCTCAAGCCGGGCCCGGACGTGCTGCAGGGCCTTTTCGACCTGGCGCTGCCCGGTCACGTCGACGGCGAGGGAAATGCACCCGATGATCTCGCCGTGTGGCAGCCGCATCGGCTCGACTCGCACGTCGAAATCGCGCTTGGCCTGGGTGATGGTGTAGATGGTCGAGCGCCCGCGCAGTGCCTGCAGATGGGCGCGCACCGGCGGTGCGTCGGGGTCGTCCGTCTCGACGATCTCGGACAGCGGCTTCCCGACCAGCTCGGCGGGGTTGTCCGCCAGCCAGCGGGCGTCAGCACCGACGATGTAGCGGATGTTCAGGGCGGTGTCCGTCGTCCAGATCAGCGAGGGGATCTGCCGCGCGATCATCAGCATCCACTCGGTGCTGAACTCGGGAAGCTCGCCAGCCTGGAAGGACGCGTCAGGCTTCCTGCCCGGCGGGCGCGCATCGGCGGCGAGCGATGCCAGCAGGAGCGCCGTCGCGGCGGCGGCTGCCCCAACCATCGCCTGGAAAACCCGCATTACGATCTGTCTCATCGGCGTTGTCCCAGCACTGTTCCGACCCGTGCCACACTATAGCGCAAGCTGCCGCCTCTGCCGAGTGAACGGGGCCAAGTCGACGACAGCCGGGGGCAAAATACCGTTACAATGGACTCACAGGAAGGAGCGAAGCCGCTGCGATAAAGCGGAAAGCGAAAGGAAGGTCTCCAATGAGTCACAGCCATGACTGGGAGGCGTTCTTCGACGGGCATGCTCCCGAGTACATGTTCAACGCCTTCACGGCGAATACGCTCAGCGAGGTAGATTTTATCATCGAGGAGCTGGGCCTCGAAGCGGGCCAGCGCGTGCTGGACGTAGGCTGCGGCACGGGGCGGCACAGCGTCGAGCTGGCGCGGCGGGGCTGCCTCGTGACGGGCATCGACCTCTCAGCCGGGATGCTGGAGCAGGCGTGCGCGGCGGCGCGGCGGGCCGGGGTCGAGGTTGAGTGGATCAAGGCAGATGCGACGCAGTACCAGCCCCCCGGCGGCACATTCGACGCGGCAGTGTGTCTGTGCGAAGGCGCGTTCAGCCTGCTGACGCTGGACGACGACCCGATCGAGCATGACCTGGCGATCCTGCGGAACATTCACCGGGCGCTCGTGCCCGGCGGCGGCTTCCTGCTGACCGCGATCAACGGCCTGTGGCATATTCGCTGCGCCACGCTCGACGACGTGGACCAGGGGCGCTTCGACCCGCAGACGATGACGGAGACTATCGAGCTGGCGTGGGAGGCGGAAGGCGGGCTGCGTTCGGTGACGGTGCGGGAGCGCGGCTACACGCCCACCGAGCTGCAGATCCTGTGCCGCATGGCAGGCTTCGAGGTGCGGCATGTTTGGGGCGGCAGCGCCGGGGCGTGGCGGCGGGAACCCGTGCAGATGGACGAGATGGAGATCATGGTCGTCGCGGAGAAGCCGGAGTGCTAAGGCCGCGGCGCTTCAGACGATCTGAGCAGCCCGCGTGCCCCGGACAGCAGCGCGACGAGCCCGCCGAGCAGGCCGGTGCCGATCTTCATGAGGTTGAAGGCGAGGCCCATCGTCACCGCCTGCCCGGCAGTCACGCCGACCGGCTCGAACAGCAGCCGGTACATCACCTCGCGCACGCCGAGGCCGTTGAACGAGAGCGGCACCAGCTCCACGATGCTGACGACCGGCGTGAACACGGCGAAGTAGTGCGGCGGCACGTCCACGTGCAGCGCCAGGCCGATCAGCCAGTTGGCGACGATGAACGTCAGGGTGAAGGGCAGGGACGAGAGCAGCCCCAGGCCGAGCGTGCGCAGATCGTAGGCGCGCAGAGCCCCATGGAAGGCGACGAGCTTGGGTTGCTGCACAACGCGCCGCGTAAAGGGCAGCCGCGCGGCGAGCCAGTCGAGCACGTCGAGGCGGATCAGCCAGCCGCCCGCGATGATCGCCACACAGATGAGCGCCACCGCCAGGAAGATGTCAAACGTGACCAGGCGCGGCCAGGCCAGCAGCACGACGAGGCCGATCAGCGAGGTGCCGAGCAGGCCGACGAGCCGCTCGGCGATAACGCTCGTCATGGCGTCCACGCCCTGGCCCGTGCGGCGCTGGAGGGCGATCACCTTCGCCACGTCGCCGCCGAAGCCGGTGGGCAGAAAGCTGTTCCAGAAGAAGCCGAGCAGGTAGAGCCGGAACAGCGTCGCGAGGCTGGCGTCGATGCTGAGCGGCCTGAGCATGATCTGCCAGCGGTAGGCGCGCACGCCGACCGACAGCAGGTAGACGACGACCGCCAGCGCATACAGCCAGGGGTCCATGCCGGCAAGCTGGGCGAGCACCTCGCGGAGCCCCACCCGGCTGAGCAGCCAGATGAGCAGGCCGGCACTGACGGCAATCTGCAGCAGGAACATCCAGCGTTTGCCGGTGCGGCGCGCGCTGGTCGGTTGGTTTGAGTCCATTGCCGGATCATAGCGGGTGGGTAGTGGGGGTGGCAACCCTCACGCCCGGCCCTCACCCCGGCCCCTCTCCCGGCCGCTCCCTGCGGTCGCCGGGAGAGGGGAGCGCCGTTTACGGCTGCCAGCTTCGCACCGCCCAGCGCCACGCAGTAGGGGAGTGTATGTTGGGAAAGCGGCCGGTATTCACTCCGGCACGGTGACGCAGACAACCGTAGGGGCGGGTCGGGATGCTGCGCATCCTTAGACCCGCCCCTACCATGGTGTCATGACGCAGACGGAACCTCACAGATCGGGCGTTGGTAACGGGGCGGCTGCTGATGGTACGGCCCGGATTCTCAGTAGGTGCCTCTCCGGGCAATTCCCCAGATGCCAAATTCCCCGGCAAGGCTATAATTGTCGCCAGTTACCCTTGCCGGGACGCAGCCGCCCGGCGTTCTCTCAAGCCTGCGGAGGCCTTCATGTCACTCATCCAGTTTACTCGTAACTTCGACGACGAGAGCACGGACCGGGGCTTCCAGTTCGTGTTCATGTGTGACCGCTGCGGCAACGGGTTCCGTACGCGTTTCCAGCCCTCGGCGACGGGTGCGGTCAGCGGGGCGCTCGACGCGGCCGGCAGCCTGCTCGGCGGCCTGCTCTACCGGGCGGCGGATGCGGGCCGCGCGGTGCACTCCGCTGCGTGGGAGAAGGCGCACGACGCGGCCTTCGAGCGCGCCGTGCAGGAGGCCACGCCGCACTTCCACAAGTGCAAGCGCTGCGGCCACTGGGTCGACGACGACTGCTGGAACCAGCCGCGCAACCTGTGCAAGGACTGCGCGCCAGACCTGCAGGAAGAGTTCTCTGCGGCGCAGGTCGAGGCGGCAGTCATGGACGCGCGGGAGAAGGCGCAGAGCATCGACTACGTGAGCGCCGACACGTTCAAAGAAACCATCGTGGCGAGCTGCCCGCACTGCGGCGCGGCGGTCGGCGGCGGCAAATTCTGCCCGGAATGCGGCAAGCCGCTGGCAGCCAAGCGGTTCTGCGTCGAGTGCGGAAGCGAGATGCAGGCCGGGGCGAAGTTCTGCCCCGAGTGCGGGACGAAGCAGGACTGAGCGCGCTCAGCGCCGTGACGCCGAGACTCGTGAGGCGGTGGCCTGTTCGATGGGCGAGCCTGACGGCCGGCTGGCCTGCAGCGGAAGCGTAAACGACATCGTGGTGCCGGCGGGCGAGGTCTCGGCGATCCAGATCCGCCCGCCGTGCGCTTCGATAAGTCCCTTGCAGATGGCGAGGCCCAGCCCCGCGCCATCACTGTTGTCGTCGACAAGCTGCTGGAACGCCTCGAAAACGTGGTCGCGAGCCTCTTCGGGGATGCCCTTTCCCCGGTCGATCACGTCAACCCGGACGACGTCCGACGCCGAATAGGCTTTGATCGTGATCGGCGAGCCCGGCGGCGAATGCTTGGCAGCGTTGCTGACGAGGTTCGAGAGTACCTGGGCGATGCGGCGCGGGTCCGCTTCGAGCGCTGGCAGGCCGGAGGCGATCTCAAGCCGCAGATCGTGGGCCGCCGCCAGCGTGTCTATCTGGGCTTTGGCTACGGCGAGCACGTCGTGGATGCTGCATGGCGACGGGCTGATCTGGAGCCTGCCGGATTGCAGCCGGGAAGCGTCGAGCAGCTGCTCGACAAGCTCGTGGAGCTTGTCGGCCTCCTCGGCAATGGTGACGATGAAATCGCGCTGGCTGTCGGCGTCCCACTCGACGTCGTCCGCCAGCAGGGTGCTGGCGAAGCCTTTGATCGAGGTCAGCGGCGTCCGCAGCTCGTGGGAGACCATGGCCAGGAAGCGGGTCTTCGCGGCGTTGGCCTCGCGCTCGCGGTGCAGGATGCGGATGCGCTCGCGCTCGATCAGCTTGCGCTCGGTGATGTCCTGCACGATGCCGCTGATCCGGCTGATCCACCCGTTTGCGTCGAGTGTGACCTTGCCGCGTGCCTCCAGCCAGATTCGCGCACCGTCTGAAGGCCGGAGATAGCGGAACTCAACGGCTAAGTCGCCGCTGTCGTCAAAACTCTCCTCGACAATGCCGATGACTGTATCCCGATCATCCGGGTAGATCAGCGCGGCAAACGCCTCCGGGTCTATCGCGTCCGTCTCGCCCGGCAGGCCCAGCCGGGTCCTCAGGTCCTCCCCGGAGTCGTCCCA
>CAZDLX010000138.1:0-6451 GCA_964506005.1 uncultured Anaerolineae bacterium
GAGAGGGGTGGGCTTGAGGCGATGCCAGCGCCTCAAGCTCGGGGTGAGGGGCGATAGCACTGCGCCAACCCGCAGTCTGCCCCTGAAAGGGGGATAGTGGCGTAGTTTGCACAGCAAACACTGTCGAAGGGGTGGGGTATTTATGCAAAGGCCCCAGATATTGGGGCGTCGCCCCGAGTAGTTGAGGGCAACCCCACCCCTGCCGGGTCGCAATTGGCGTCCCGGCTTCCCCTCCCCGCCGGCAGGGAGGGGCGTACGTCTTCTCCGGTTGCTGGCTGGTGGAGAATGGACGTGACCGCCGCAGGCGGTCGTTAGAGGATGAGACTGCTTGACTGCGACCCGCTACCCGCCCACTACCTCCGGCACGGTGCGCGCGGCGTCGTGGCTGGCGGTCTGGTCCAGGAAGGTGCGAAGCATGTCAAACAGGCGGCGCAGGTCCGCCTCGTTCGTGGCGATGCCAACCGACACGCGCACCGCCCCCACCGGCTTGTCGTTCATGCAGGTGGCGAACTGCTGGAGTGTGAACTCGTCGGGGCGCAACAGGTGGAAGCAGTGGTAGGCTTCGACGGCGGCGTAGTCGAAGGCGAACTCGGCAGCGCCGGGGTTGCAGAAACAGCCCGTTCGCAGCGAGATGTTGTGCGCCATCGCGCGCTCTTCGACCTGCTCGAAAGGGATATCGCGCCCGTCGGGGTCGAGCAAGTTGAAAGACACCGTGCCGCCGCGCCCGGCAGCAGTCTGCGGGCCGTACAGGCGCACCAGGGGCCGCTCGTTGGTGTGGCGCAGCGCGCGCAGCCCGGCGAGCAGCAGCGTGGTGAGCGTGGCCACATGCCGGTTGATGCGCTCCATGCCGACGGAATCGAGGAAGTCAAGCCCGGTGGTGATGGCGGCAATGCTCAGGTAGTTCACGGTGCCGTCCTCGAAGGCCTCGCCGGAGAGCGCGAGCAGGTGCTCCTGGTTCTGCGTCGAGACGAAGCGCACGGTACCCCCGGCGAACCAGGGCCGCTGCAGCCTGGCGAGCAGCGCCCGCCGCGCGATGAGCGCGCCGACGCCGGTCGGGAAGCCGAACATCTTGTAGAACGACAGGCTGACCATATCGGGCTTGACGGCGCTGAGGTCGAGCCGGTTGGTTGGCGCAAAGGCCGCCGCGTCGAGCAGTACGTCGTAGCCGCGGGCACGGGCCAGCTCCACCCACTCCAGCGGGTGCTTCACCCCGGAGAAGTTCGACTGTGCGGGGTAGGCGAAGAGGTTGGGCAGGCCAGGGTCCGCCTGTGGCAGCAGCGCCTCGACGTTCGCGACGCGCAGCTCCTCGTCGAGCGCGAGATACTCGACCGAGGCCCCGTGCGCGCTGGCAAACTCGCGGATGCCGTTGACCGAGTTGTGATTGTCGGCGGTGAGCACGAAGCGCGAGCCGGGCTGGAACGGGTAGCTCTCACCGACGAGCTTGAGCGCGCCGCTGGCGTTCAGCGTGAAGATCACCTCGTACTCGGCGGGGTCGGCGCGGAAGAACTCGCGGATGCGCTCGCGGGATGCCTCGACGCGCCGGGTGCTGGCCAGCGAGGACGGGTTGTGTGAGTGCGGGTTGCCGAGGACTTCGCCCAGCAGCAGGCTGCTCTGGGCGTGGACCTGCGAGGCGGCGTACAGCCCGCCGCCTGTATAATCGAGATAAACGTGGTTGCTTGCGTCGAGCCGCGAGAACTCGCGCGCCCGCAGGGCCTGCATGGTGGTATCCATCGAGGTTGCTCCTGACGGCGTGGCGTGGGCTTCTATCATAATGCCGTGAGGACGATGTTGGCAAGCGGCTGGGCCGGGGTGAGGGCGTACGCTGCCGGTTGACAAGCCTCCGGGGTCTTTCCATAATCCAAGCATACGCGGGGTAGGGAGATGAGGCGGCCATGACGCGGCGAGTGCAGGTTATCGTGAACCCGGCATCCGGGCGGGATGAGGCGATTCTCGGCGTGCTGAACGAGGTCTTTACCGGGGCTGGCTACCAGTGGGATCTGACGCTCACGACGGCGGACGGCGATACCGCCGAGCTGGCACGGCAGGCGGCTGAGGGCGCAGACGTCGTCGCCGCGTATGGGGGCGACGATACGGTCACCGCGGTGGCGGCGGGGCTGCAGGGGCTGGACGTGCCGCTGGCGATTCTGCCGGGCGGCACCGCCAACATTCTGGCTCAGGATCTCCGCATCCCCATGGACCTCCAGCAGGCGGCTTCGCTCATCGTCGAGAGTAGCACCCGCCGCTGCCTCGACCTGGGGCGCGTGGGCGACCGGTACTTCTCGAACCGCGTCAGCACCGGGCTGCTCGCGTCCATGGTCATCGGCGCGGAGCGCGAGGCCAAGAACCGCTTCGGCGAGCTGGCCTACGCCTTCAAGGGTCTGCAAGCGGCGCTCGGCGAGCAGCAGAACAGCCTCTACACCGTCGAGGTAGACGGCGAGACTCACGAGGGGGAGGGTGTGGCGGCGTTTATCGCCAACACCGGCAACCTCTCGATTCCGGGTGTGTCCTTCGCGCCGACGGTGCTGCTCGACGACGGCCTGCTCGACGTGCTGGTGATCCGGCGGCTGGACGTCGATACCGTGGTGTCGCTGGTCGCCAGCGCCGCGCAGGTCGGCGGCGCGACCGAAACGCTGCCTTACTGGCAGGGCCGGGAAATCACGCTCACCGTGGACCCGCCGCACCCGGCAGCCATCGACGGCGAGGAGCTGGGCCAGACCCCTGTCACCGCGACGGTTATACCCGCCGCTATCGAGGTCATCGTGCCGCCGCCGGCAGATGCCGGATCGGAAGAAGCGCAGTGAGCGAACCTCCTCAGACCGTTCAGGTCATTATCAATCCTGCGTCCGGCAGGCCGGGTGATGCCATCCTCAACGTGCTCCACCAGGTTTTCACTGAAGAGGCCGGGATCAAGTGGAATGTGTCGCTGACGTACGATGCCGGCGACGGTGTGCGTCTGGCCGAAGAAGCCCTAGCCAAAGGCCCCGACGCCATCGCCGTGTACGGGGGCGACGGCACAGTGCGCGAAGTCGCCGGTGTGCTGAAAGGGACTGGCGTACCGCTGGCGATCCTGCCGGGTGGCACGGGCAACCTCTTCGCCGTGCAGATGCGCATCCCGCGGGCGCTGCGCCGGGCGGCGCGGCTGGTCGCCGGGCCGCATGCCGTCCAGCAGGTCGACGTGGGGATCGCCAACGGCGAGGCGTTTCTCGTCGCCGCGGGCACAGGCGTGCTGGCCGACACCATGGATGGCACCGACCGCGAGGCGAAGAACCGGATGGGCTATGCGGCCTATCTGCTCAGCGGCGTACGCAAGCTGATGGAGGTCAAGCATGCCCGCTACCGGGTGATGCTCGGCGGTGGGCAGCTCCAGGAGGGCCCCGGCATCGCGTGCCTGGTCTCCAACACGAACAGCGTGGGGATATCGGGGCTCAGCGTGCCGGCGGGCGGTTCCAATCAGGATGGGCTGCTCGACGTGATGCTGTTCCACGACGTCGATCCGCAGACGGTCTTCTCCATCGTGGGCAACATCCTGGGGCTGGAGGAGCTCACGACGCCGCTCGTGTGCTGGCCCGCCACGGATGTCGTGCTCGAGACGGACCCGCCGCAGCTCGTCACCCTCGACGGCGACATCACCGGGCACACGCCGCTGGAGATATCCATCGCGCCCGGCGCGCTCAGGGTGATCACGCCCTGCAAGGACCGGAACGGCTGCGAGGACGCTTCGTAGTCCGGCTCCCCGGCTCAGATACCTAACTCTGCGCGGATTGCCCCTATCACCACTTCGAGCGCCTCCTCCACGTCGATCGCCGGCACGCCTGCCGGCTCCTCAAGCGCCGCATACTGGCTGTCAAGCAGGTCGGGGTCGAAGAAGTGGTCTTCTCGCGCGGCCAGCCGCTCGCGGATCAGGGCGTACGGGCCGCGCAGGTAGACGAATCGTACCGCCGGCGACGCGTCGCGCAGAGACGCCCGGTAGCTCGCCCGCAGCGCGGAGCAGGCGACGACAGCCGGGGTACCTTCTGCCTCAAGACGACGAATGAGCACCGCCAGCACATGGAGCCAGGTGCGGCGGTGCTCGTCGGTTAGTGGCAGGCCCGCACGCATGCGGGCAATGTTCGCCGGGGGGTGAAAACCGTCGCCGTCGTAGAACGGCCAGCCCAGCTCGCGGGCGAGCATCCGGCCTACCGTCGTCTTGCCGCTGCCGGACACGCCCATCAGGACGAGGATCATCACCGGGCGGGGCTAGACGCCGAGAATGTGCGTGACGACCGTCGCGCCGGTCCCCCCGATGTTCTGCGTCATGCCGATCTCGGCATCTGCAACCTGGTTCTGCCCCGCTTCGGCGCGGAGCTGCGTGACGAGGTCCACGATCTCGTATACGCCCGTCGCGCCGACGGGGTGCCCGCGCGCCTTGAGCCCGCCCATCGTGCTGATGGGGATGCGCCCGCCGAGCGCGATGCCGCCGTCGGCGGCGAGATTTGTCGCGCGGCCCGGCTCTGCGAAGCCCGCCGCCTCGAGGCTCAGCGCGGCGATGATGCTGAATGCGTCGTGCACCTCGAACAGGTCAATGTCGTTGACCGTCACGCCTGCCTGCCGGTAGGCACGCTCGGCGGAGAGCCGCGCGGCGTCGAGCGAGAGCACGTCGCGCCGGTCGTCGAGGTTCAGAGAGTCGGTCGCCGTGACGCTGGCGAGGACCTTCACCGGCGTCGCGCCGAGCTCTCGGGCCATCTCCAGCGGCACGATAATCGCCGCCGCCGCGCCGTCGCATACCGGCGAGCTGTCGAACAGGTTGATCGGCGGCGCGATCAGCGGTGCGCGCCGGTACACGTCCTCGCTGAGCGGCTGGTGGAACATCGCATTCGGGTTGTTCACCGCATTGTGGTGGGCGTTGATGCTGAACGGCGCGAAAGCTTCGTGCGGGATGCCGTACTCGTACATGTAGCGCTGCATGATCAGCGCGTTCAGCGCGACGAAGGTCACGCCGTGCACGCCCTCGTAGTCTGCGTCGGCGGCGGTGGCCAGCGCGGCGGTTACGGCGTCCTTGGTCGCGTCCGTCATCTTCTCGACGCCGACCACCGCGGCGACATCCGCCATGCCGCTGGTGACCGTCCTCACGGCGGCCTGAAAAGCCACGCCGCCGGAGGCGCAGGCCGCCTCGACGGTCGTCGCCTCGATGCCGCGCCAGCCGCAGAAATCGGCGATCAGCGCGCCGAGCTGCTGCTGGTTGTTGAGGCGCGGGGCAAGCATATTGCCGACGAACAGCGCGTCGGGACGCTCGTTCTCAAGGCCCGCATCGCGCATGGCGGCGCTGAGCGCGTCGAAGGCGAGGTGGCGCAGGCTGCGCTCCCACAGCTCGCCGATGGCCGTCTGGCCGATGCCAACAATGGCAACTTCTCGCATAGATGTGTCCTCGTTCGTAGCCCCAACAGGGTCCCCTGCCGGGGGAATCGATGTGTGCTGTCTGGCAGGGGCAGATTGTACCAGATGCGGCGGGCGGTGGGCTGTCAGAAGCTATCAGGATGGGGGCAGGAACTGTCTAAGGCTGTCAGGCAGTAACCTGTCTCTGTATACCCGTGCCGGACGCAGAAGGCGGCTGCAGGAGCGACCTCCGTGCCAGCACCAGCAGAAGCAGTGTGATGAGAGGCAGCGGAATGAACATCACCGTCGCCTCTGCGTTGCCGACGACAGAGCGCATGAAGAGCCACCAGTTGCCGGCAAGCAGAATCGCCATCACACCCAGGGCTGCCAGGACGTGCGCTTCTGCCAGCCGGCGGAGGATAAGCACCAGCGCCGGGATGAAGACGATGTAACTCGTCGTTGCGGTGCGCGGGGCCAGCAAGTGCGTGAGAACAAGCGTGAGTGCCAGAGCCCAATCTAATCGCTCGGAGCTGCCATGCCGCAGCAACAGCCACCACTCCATGAGAAGCCATCCTGCCAGCAGCAAGCGAAGCGCCCACATGACCGCATCACCAAGCTGTGTGATGTCGTGGGTAGCGATGTGAAGCACCGGAGGATATACCGCTGCTGAATCCCCGTACTCTCCGACCTGCCTGAGCCAATCTGTCAGCCAGGTGGGGATCATCAGAAACGAGATGCCGAGCAGCAGCGCCATCGACAGCGCCGCCGAAGCGATGAAATGCCAGCGGCGCTCTCTCAGCGCCCAGAGCAACAGCAGCGGGATGATCAGAAACTGCATCTGCGGCTTGACGGTCGAGAGCGCAAGGCACGCGCCGGCGGCGACGTCACGCCAGGGAGATGGGTCGCCCCGAAACAGCAGCCAGAACGCGAGCACCGTCAGGAAGAATACGACCACGCTGAACTGGCCGAGCAGAATCGCGCGTGCGCTGGGGTACAGGAAGACTGACCACACGATGACGAGGGCCAACAGCCACAGAGAAGGCCGCCAATCGAAGTAGCGCAGGGTGAGGATGACGCTGGCGACGAGGAGCACCTGCAG
>CAZDLX010000138.1:6551-9290 GCA_964506005.1 uncultured Anaerolineae bacterium
AGGCCGAGGGTGGCGATCAAGGCGATGCGTTTCGCAGAGGTTCCAGAGGCAGCCATAACGTACTCCTACGTGGGGGAGCAGGTCACGCCGGATATTCTAACCGCAAAGCTGGTGGATGTTGAGTAGGGTTCGCCTGTAGGTGGCAGCCACGCGCACCCAACCCGGCAGGTAGGACTATTCCCCATTCCCCCGCGGGGCGGCTCCGGTTATCTTATGACCGTACGCATCGCATAGACAAGACGGGCAGCCACTATCCAGCCTCACTCCCGGTTGCCCGTTTTGTCTTTTTATGCGCCGGGCTCGTCCCCCTTGGCCAGCCGCACCGCGCTCTGCCCGCCGAGCGCGTCCTCGTAGCGAGACAGCACAAATAGCAGCGACGAGAGCCGGTTCAGGTAGGCCAGCAGGGCCGGGTTCTCGACGTAGCCCTCGTCGAAGAGGCGCACGACCGCGCGCTCGGCCCGCCGCACGACCGTCCGGGCGAGGTCCAGCGCCGCGCCGGGGATGCTGTCACCACCAACGGTGAATTCGCGCGGCAGATCGATACGCTGGCCGTAGGTGTCGGTCTGCGTTTCGAGCCACTGCACGCGCTCCTCGTCGATCTGGCGGAACTGCGGGGCCGCATCGGGCGTCGCGGCGAGCTCCGCCATCAGCAGGTACAGGTCGCGCTGGGCCTGCAGGACCGCCGCCGCCGCATCTGCATCCTGCATCGAGGCGCGGGCCGCGCCGAGCGCCGCCTGCGCCTCGTCCACGTCGCCGACCGCCGCAGGGCGCGGATGGTACTTCTTCACCCGCCCCGCGCCGAGCAAACCCGTCGTGCCGTCGTCGCCTGCCGCCGTGTAGAACTTGATTTCGTCGTCGGCCATGATGCTACTCCAGCACGCTCCGCGCCAGCGCTTCGAGCCCATCGACGTCGTCGAGGTACAGCCACTGGAGCATGATGCGTTCCGCGCCGCGTTCGGCATATTCGTTGACCTGCCCGGCGACAGCGTCGGGGGTGCCGACGAGGATTCCCGCCTCGCGCAGCGTCTCGACGGACCGCCCGCGCGACCTTGCCGCCAGCCGCTCCTTGAGCTGGGTGTCATCCGCCCCGAAAATCAGCCCGACCATGGCCGTGCGCCTCACATCGTGCAGCGCCCTGGCCCGCTCCGCCAGCAAACCGTCGAGAATGGCGCTGCGCTCTGCGAAGCCGTCAGGCGAGAGGAAGACGCCGTTCCAGATGTCGGCGAAGGTGGCGACCAGGGGCAGTGTGAGCTGGGGGCCATTGCCGCCGATGAGAAGCGGCGGCCCGCCCGTGCGGGCAGGGCGCGGCAGCAGGATGGCGTCTTCGAGATAATAGTACGACTCGCCGCGCTCGCAGGCCTCGCGGCTGCTGTAGCTGACCGGCTCGTCGCTGTGAAGCAGGCGCATGATGACTTCCAGCCCGTCGCGGAACCGCGCGAAGCGTTCCTGCGGGTCGAGCAGGTCGAAGCCGAAGTTGTGGTGCTCGCGCTCGTTCCAGCCCGCCCCGAGGCCGAGCACCAGCCGCCCGCCTGAGAGGTCGTCCACGGCGGCGGCGCTGCGGGCGGTGTGGACGGGATGGCGGAACGACATGGGCGTGACGAGCGGCCCAAATTCGATGCGCTGCGTGTGCGTGGCAAGCCAGGTGAGCGATGGCCACAGGGGCAGCGAGTCGACGTCGGGTGGGCTGGCGTTCGTGAAATGGTCGGAGCGGTGCAGGGCAGCGAAGCCCAGGTCTTCGACCGCCAGGGCAATCCGGCGGAAGTTATCCCAGTTGACGCCGTCCTGCCCTTCCAGCATGATGGCAACTTCGATCACGAGCGCCGTCCTTTCCATGTGGCGCAGGTATCAAGGCGAATCCGGTCCGCGTAGCAGGCAGACTTTGAGGCTGATAAACTAATCCGTGCTGGCAACCGCGCCAGCCACGATGCAGGCTTGAGTATAGCAGGGCGGAGATGGCGTTTCAGCGTGTGCGGCGTGTGGCGTTGAAGGTTTTCGCAGTGGCGGTTGTGCTGGCGCTGCTGTACCCGTTTGTGGCGCGCGCCGCGGTAGTGCTGTGGTCTCGGGCGCATGTGCACCCGGCAGCGGAGGCCCCTGGGCGGCGGGTGGCGCTGGTGCTCGGGGCGCGCGTCTACCGGAGCGGGCGTCTGAGCGCCATGCTCGCGGACCGCGTCTCGGCGGCGGCGGCGCTGTACCATGCGGGCAAGGTTGACGTGCTGCTGATGTCGGGCGATAACAGCAGCCTGGACTACAACGAGCCCGACGCCATGCGCGAGGCGGCAATCGCGCTCGGCGTGCCGGCGGCGGATGTCTTTGTGGACTACGCAGGCCGCCGCACGTACGATAGCTGCTACCGTGCCCGCCACATCTTCGGCGTGGACGACGCGACCGTCGTCACGCAGGAATTCCACCTGCCGCGCGCGCTGATGCTGTGCCGCGGGCTGGGCATCGACGCGGCGGGCGTCGCGGCGGACGACCAGCGCCCGTGGGGCTACTCCCGCCGCTCGCTGACGTACAGCCAGATCCGCGAGGTCCCCGCCACGGCAGTCGCGGTGTTCGACGTGCTGCGGCGGCAGGAGCCGCCCGTGATGGGTGAGCCCATCCCCATCCTGCAAGGTCGGGGGCTGGATTAGGGGAGACCCCAGCCCCGCTATCAGGGAGAGGGTTCAGGCATTGCCCGGAACTTCAGTTCCGGGCTACAAGGTCGCTTCGCGACCCACAATCATCGGTTGAAACCGACGA
>CAZDLX010000139.1:0-5318 GCA_964506005.1 uncultured Anaerolineae bacterium
GCCATGGCTGAGTACGCCAGACAGGCAGACTTCGTGCCCATCCCTGATGGCGCTGCCGCCGAGATCGAGGCGAAAATTGAGCGCCTGCGCCGGGCAGGCGGCCATACACGCGTCGCCGATCTGCGCGAGGAGATGCAGACTGTGATGTCTCGGTTTGTCGGCGTCTTCCGCACCGGGGAAGGCATACAGCAGGCGCTCGACGCCATCCGCGAGCTGAAAGTGCGCTACCAGAGCGACCTGTGCATCGATGACCGGGGGCACATCTTCAATCACGACCTGCTCGAAGCGTGGGAGCTGGGCGCGCTGCTCGACATAGCGGAGGTCACTGCCGTCGCGGCGCTGGCCCGCCAGGAAAGCCGCGGCGCGCACTCGCGCGAGGACTTCCCCAAGCGCGACGATGTGAACTGGCTGGTCCACTCGCTGGCCCACCGCCAGCCCGATGGCAGCATCAACCTGACGTACAAGCCGGTGGTGATCACCCGGTACGAGCCCAAGGAGCGCGTTTACTGATGGACGTCCTGCTGCGCGTGAAACGCTACAACCCCGAGACGGACGAGAAGCCGTACTGGGCGGAGTACGAGCTGCACGATATCCACCCGGTGGAGCGGGTGCTGGACCTGCTGCACCACGTCAAGTGGCACGTGGACGGTACGCTCTCGTTCCGGCGCTCGTGCGCGCACGGCGTCTGCGGCTCCGACGCAATGCGCATCAACGGGCGCAACCTGCTGGCCTGCAAGGTGCTCGTCAAAGACCTTGTGCGGGGCGAGCGCGGCAAGATCGAGGTCGCGCCCATCCTCGGCCTGCCGGTCATCAAAGACCTGATCGTGGACATGGAGCAGTTCTTCGAGCACTACCGGCAGGTGATGCCGTACTTCGTCAACGACACCGAGCCGCCCGAGCGCGAGCGTCTCCAATCGCCCGAGGAGCGGGCCATCTACGACGAGGGGACGAAGTGCATCCTGTGTGCGGCCTGCACCACCGCCTGCCCGTCCTTCTGGGCGAACGGTGCTTACGTCGGCCCGGCGGCCATCGTGCAGGCGCACCGCTTCATCTTCGACAGCCGCGACGAGGCCGCAGCGGACCGGCTGGCGGTGCTCAGCGAACCGGATGGCGTGTGGCGCTGCCGCACGATCTACAACTGCACGCCGGCCTGCCCGCGCGAGATCCCGGTGACGCGGCTGATCGCCGAGGTCAAGGGCGAGGTCGGCAAGCGATAGGCAGCGCCCGCCTGCAACCCCGCTCCGGCATGTGCGTATAGAGTGGTAGCAGCGATGCGAGAACTGTACTGGATAAGGAGCGTTTGGGAATGACAGACGAGAGCACGAACGGGTTCGGCACGGAGCATGAGATCCCGGAGAACGAGCGGTCCCAGCAGGACCAGGCCGCCGAGAACCTCGCCGCCGAGTTCGCGGCGCTGGGTAAGCGCTTCGGCGAAGCGATAAGCGCGGCCTGGCAGAGCGAGGAGCGTGTGCGCCTGCAGGAAGAGCTCAAGGACGGCGTTAACCGCTTCGCCAAGGAAGTGGACGAGGCCATCAAGAACCTGAAGAAGTCGGAAGTCGGCCAGAAGGTCGATGCCGGCGTCGAGCAGGCAGCCGCCGACGTTAAGAGCGGCAAGGTTGCAAGCGAGGTTCGCCGCGCGACGGTGACGGCGCTGCGCAGCCTGAGTGAGGCGCTTGACCGCATGGCGAACAGCTTCACCCCGTACGGGGAAGAGGCGCAGACCGGCGAGCCGGGCGAGGATAATCCGCCCGCCGTTTAGCAGGTCCCCCACTACCCAGAGCAGGCGGCTCGTTCAGGCTTCCACCCGGAGGCTCAGCGCGCCGCCTGTTCGATTCCCTCCCTGGCAAAGCGGGCTACCCATACGCGGGCCGTAGCCGGCTCGATGGCATAGCGCGCATCCACGCGCCAGCCGCACACCCACACGATCTCGCCGCCGCAGACCAGCAGCGGCACGTAGTCGCGCCAATCCGCGGGGATTTTCTGGTCGATCATGAAGTCGCTGATCTTCTTCGTGCCGCCCACACCCATCGGCGCGAAGCGGTCACCCGGCTCCCGCGTGCGCAGCGCAAGCGGCGCGTCGAGGCGGGCGGCGTTCAGCGGCGCTGCCCACGGGTCCTTGAGCAGCCGCTTCCAGGCGGGGCCGCTGTGCGGGCCATCATAGATGGTGAGCTCGAAGCGCCAGCCCGTGCCCGGCAGGCCCGTAACACCCGGCGCAGTCACCTCGACCCGGCTGCCGGGCTCGAGCAGCGGCCAGCCAGGGCGGGGCGTCGGGCGGCCCTCCCCAGCAATATCCAGCGCATCGTAACCGACGCGCAGCCGCAGCCCGCCGGGCAGCGTCGCCTCTGCGCTGGTCGGGCCATTCCGCGCGACCTCGACCGCCGCCTCGATGGGCTCGTAGCTCACATCGCGCAGCCCCTCGCGCAGCCACAGCACCGCCCGCCGGATGGCCGCACGCTGTGTTGAGAGCGGCAGCCCCCGCCAACCCCTCAGATCAAAGCGCACCCGGTCCTCGCTCGCTTCAAGGGTGATCGCCTCCAGAGTCGCATCTGTGTCGCTTGCCAGGAGCTCATAATCCGCCGCCAGCACGGATGCGGTTCGCGCGAGCGTCTCGCGCAGGTTCGGGTTGACCTGCTCCAGCATGGGGATGATCTCGCGGCGCAGCCGGTTGCGGAAGAAGGTCGTGTCGAGGTTGGAGCGGTCGAAACGGGGCTGCAGGCCGTGCGCCGCACAGTACGCCTCGATACGCTCGCGGAGTATGCCGAGCAGCGGGCGGATGATGCGGACATTGCGCTCGACCGGCGTGAGCAGGTGGTAGTCGCTGAGTGGCGCGGCAGGCAGCATCCCGCGCAGCCCGGCGAGGCCCGCGCCGCGCAGCAGGTGCATCAGCACCGTCTCGGCCTGGTCGTCGAGGTTGTGCGCGACGGCCACGTCGTATGCGCCGATCTGCGCGGCGACCTGCCCCAGCGCCGTGTATCGGGCCTGCCGCGCGGCCTCTTCCAGCGATAGGCGGCGCTCGGCGGCGAGAGCCGGCACATCCACCCGCACGATGCGCACCGGCACCCCCCAGGCGTTAGCCGTCTCCGCGACGAACGCGGCGTCGTCGCGGGCATCCTGCCCACGGATCTGGTGGTCAACGTGAACCGCAACCGGGACGACGTTGAGCGTGCCCCGCGCCCGCGCGAACAGGTGCAGCATCGCCAGCGAGTCAGGCCCGCCTGAGACGCCGAGCACCACAGGCCGCGGCGTCCGCGTGCGGGAGCCCGCGGCGTCGAGCCTGGCCAGCGTGTGTGAGAATTCCTTGAGCAGTGCCATCAGCGCGATTATAGCACGGAGAGGCAGGCCGGCAGGGGTGAGGGAGCCTAACCTTGCTAACCCCCGCCGGGGGCGGTACGATCTGCGCCCATGACTGACAGACGCTACCCACGACACAACCTGGCAGCGCTCGTCGCAGCGCTGGTTCTCACGCTCGGCTTGCTGGCGGTGACAGCGAGTGCGGTTTCCGCCGCGAACGAATCACCCGTCCGGCAGGAGCCTTCGCCGACGCCGACCGGGGGCGAGATCAGCCTGCCCACCGCCACGCCAACCATCCGGGGCGGCCCGACTGCTACCCCGAGCTCGACGCCGACGCTCACGCCCGTCATGGCCGAGACTTTCGGCGACCCGACGACCAACCTGCGAACCGGTCCCGGTCTCGACTTCGACATTATTGCCGAACTGTCGCCGGGTGAGCAGCTTCCGATTATCGGGCGCTGGCTCGGCTTCGACTGGTACCTTGTGCAATGGCCGGAAGCGCCCAACGGCGAGGCGTGGATCTACGCGCCGCTGGTGATCGTGCGGGGGGACATCACGACCGTGCCCGCCGTCGACCCGCCGAGCGCGCCCACACCCAACCCGACGCAGGTCGCGATCAACGAGACGGCGGCGGTGATCGAGCAAACGCCGGGCGCCGTTGAAACCGCAACTGCGGTCGCCCTCGCCGCCGGAAGCGGCGTGGTGACCGCTACGGCACCCGCAGGTGAGGCTGTCCCCGGCGTGCTGCCGACGTTCACCCCGCCGCCGCCGTTCGTACAGCCAGACGAGCTGGCCCCGCCCGTCGCAACGCAGCGCGAGCAAACTGCCGTTCCGCCCGCAGTGATCATCGTCTCGATGGCGGCGATGGGTGTGCTGATGCTGGTGCTCGGCGTGCTCAGGCGGCTGTTCTAGCTAGTCCACAGATTGCACAGATTTAAAGACTGCTGATCCACGAATGACACGAATTACACGAAGGGAAAGACACTAAGGCACATTTGTGTCATTAGTGTCATTCGTGGACTCACTTGTTTTCTGTCTTTCCTCTCCGTGAAATCCGTCATCCTGTGGACTCTTTACCTCACTGCCCGGCCCCCGCGCCGGGGTAGCCCATCTCCACCATCCACGGGCAGACGACCGGCCCGCCATGCCGGTCCTGCTGCGGCGGGTCAACCGGCAGGCCATCATAGCCATAGAAGTAGCCCTCCGCCCCGGTGAGCTGCCGCTGTGCCGCGAGGGAGAGATCGGCGTCGCCGACGGCGATGGCGTGGATGTGCACCGGCGAGCCGGGGTACAGGTCGTCCGTGTCGCGCAGCCAGGCGGCGAACCCGGCCCGCCGCAGCGCGGAGATCATCGCGTCCATCTCCTCATACAGCACGTGATGCCAGTCGTTGAAGTCGCGAACGGCGAGGTCCACCGCGCCGCCGCCGTCGTGCGTGCCGAAGCTGGCCTCGACGCCAGTGTTGTACGAGCCCTGCGTCACGGCGAGCGTGAAGACGTGCTCGCCACCGTAGAGCGCCTGCGCGTGCTCCAGCATGGCGAGCGTCCGGGCGCTGAGCTGCCAGTCGCCGTAGACCGTCACGCGCGAGTAGTCGTCAGGCGGGCGCAGACAGCCTTCGGGGGTCGGCGATGGCGTCTCCGTCGGCGTAGTGGTGGGCAGCGGCGTCGGCGTGGACGTCGGGGTAGGGCTGGGCGTCTCGGTCGGCGCGGCGGTGAACGTCGCCGTCGGTGGGGCCAGGGTGATCTCGCTCACACTCGCAGCCGGGGAGCCACAGGCCGCGAGCAGCAGGGCGCTGGTCAGGACGAGCAGGGTCAGGGCGCGCATCGATAAGCCATTCACTGGGCGGGTACGTTCCAGGCAAAGGTAGCACGGGGCGCGGTTTGGGGCAAAGTGGCTCGCGCCCTACGGGCGCTTGATGGCATATGGCTTATGGCTCGCTCGCTGCGCTCGCTCTATGGCTGATGGCGTATGGCTCGCGCCATGCGGGCGCTGTATAGCTGATGGCCGATGACCACAGGCTATACGCTAT
>CAZDLX010000139.1:5418-9251 GCA_964506005.1 uncultured Anaerolineae bacterium
GCTATACGCTATACGCTATTCGCCACCCGCTATCCCCCGTTTGGCGGCGCCTTCGGGCGGATGGTATAATGCTCGCTCGGCAGGCGGCTTATCACGCGGCCTGCCTCTGTCTATCTGATGAGACTGAAAAGTTTCGTGGAGGAAACTACAGGGTTCTTACTAGTCCCTGCTGAGGAGCGATCCCCCTGTGTTTAGCCCCCTTAACTGGTTACTCGGCTTATTCTCACTCGACATTGGCATCGATCTCGGCACTGCGAACACACTCGTAGCCGTACGAGGGCGCGGGATCGTGATTAACGAGCCATCGTGGGTCGCCGTAGACAAGAAATCAAAACGCGTGCTTGCCATCGGCGCGGAGGCCCGCGAGATGGTGGGCCGCACGCCGTCCAACATCGTCGCCATTCGCCCGCTGCGTGACGGCGTGATCTCGGAATTCGAGATCACCCAGGCCATGCTGGAGTACTTCATCGGCAAGGCTCACGAGCAGACGCTCGTGCCGCTGCCGCGCCCGCGCGTGGTCGTCGGCATCCCGAGCGGCGTGACGGAAGTCGAGAAGCGCGCCGTGTACGACGCGACGATGTCGGCGGGGGCGCGCGAGGCGTTCCTGATCGAGGAGCCGATGGCCGCTGCCATCGGGGCGGGGCTGCCGATCACGGAGAGCCGGGGCAGCATGATCGTGGATATCGGCGGCGGCACAACGGAGGTCGCCATATTCTCGATGGGCGGCGTCGCCATCAGCCGCTCGATCCGCGTGGCAGGCGACGAGATGGACGAGGACATCATCCGCTACATGCGGACCAAGTACAACCTGCTCATCGGCGAGCGCATGGCGGAGCGCGCCAAGATCGAGCTTGGCTCGGCTTATCCGCTGCCTGAAGAGCGCACCATGACGGTGCGGGGTCGCAACCTGATCACTGGGCTGCCGGACGCCATAGACGTGTCCTCGATTGAGCTGCGCGAGGCGCTCGCCGGCTCGGTGCAGATCGTGCTCGACACGGTAAAAGACGCCCTGCAGGAGACTCCGCCCGAGCTGATCGCCGACCTGATGGAGACGGGCATCTGTGTGGCGGGGGGCGGCTCCCAGCTTGCCAGCTTCCCCGAGCGGGTGGCCGAGGACGTCAATATGCGCGTCTGGCTCGCCGAGGATCCGATGACGTGTGTGGCGCGCGGCGCGGGCCGCGTGCTCGAAGACTACGACAACCTGCGGCGGGTGCTCGTCGGCCTGGAGCGGGGCAGCACGCATCACTAGCCGGCGCGGATTCCTGCCGCACGGGGCATCACGTGTTACAATTCGAGGGTGATCTTCGCAGCAGCGGGGATCACGCTCGTTGTTTTTCTAGCGCAGGCAGGAAGACTATAGGGACGAACCGGACGAGGGCTGAAAGACTTTATGCTGAAGACACGACGCGACAACCGGCGGCTGATTATGTTCGGGGTGCTGCTCATTGCAGCCATCGGGCTGATCGCACTTGGCAGGACGGGAGCCACCCGCCCGCTCGTGAGCCTCGTCGCGACGCCGCTGCAACCTTTCGCCCGGCTCCTGACAACCGGCACGCTGAGCGCGCTCGACTCTACCGGGGAGGCCCCGGATGTCGAAGCAATGGTGGACCGGCTCCTCGAATACGAGCGCACCATCGCCGAGCTCCAGGTTGAGGTTGTCCGCCTGCGCGAGATCGAGAAGGACTACCAGCGTGTCACCGGCCTGATCGACTACCAGGCCCTGCACCCCGACCAGAGCCTCGTGACTGCCGACGTCATCGGGCGGGACACGAGCAGCTACCTCCGCTGGATCATCATTAACCGCGGCACCCGTGACGGCATCCGCGTCGGCAACCCGGTCATCAGCGATCTCGGCCTGGTGGGGCGCGTCGAGCGGGCCGCCGCCCGCACATCCTGGGTGCGGCTCGCCAACGATCCGGCGAGTGCGATCAACGGGCGACTGCAAACCGCCGCCGCCGAGGGGACCGTCGTCGGGCAGCTCCAGGGCAACATGCGGATGGAGTTCATCCCGCAGGCCGCGCTCGTCGAGCCGGGTGATGTGGTGCTCACATCCGGGCTCGGCGGCACGTTTCCCCCTAACATCGTGATGGGCCGCGTGACGAGCGTGCGCCGCCAGCAGGCCACCTTCTTCCAGACGGCAGAGATCAGCCCGACCGTCAACTTCGACGACCTGCGGGTCGTGTCGGTCGTGACCGGCTTCGACCCTGTCGATACGTCGGCGTTTGACGACGTGACAGCTGAGGAGCCCACGCCGTGAGCCTGCAGATTGGCGTACCGCTGTTCCTCGCCAGCATCCTGCTGCAGAGTACGGTCCTCTCGCATCTGCGCGTGTTTGGCGGCCAGCCCGATCTGATCGCCATCTTTGTCATCGTGTGGGCGCTGCTGGACGATGGCACGGAGGGCATCGTGTGGGCTTTCGTCGGCGGGCTGTTCGCCGACCTGCTCTCCGGAGCGCCGCTGGGCATATCCGTGCTGGCCCTCATGCCGGTCGCGTTCGTGCTGGGGCTGGCAGATGCGGGGATCTACCGCCACAACCTGCTGTTGATGCTGCTGTTCGGCGGGCTGGGGGCTTTCGGCTACCACCTGCTGTATCTGCTCGCCCTGCGCTTCGTAGCGGGGATGCCTGTCATGTGGTCGGAGAGTTTCTGGTATGTTACACTGCCGTCCGTGCTGTTTGACCTGGTGCTCGTCGTCCCGGCACTGACCGTGCTGGGGCGCTGGTACGACCGCCTGCACCCGCGCCAGGTCCGGCTGTAAGTGTTGGAGCTGTTCGGGCCGGTAGACTATGAACTTCCAGAAACCGCGGGAAACCGTCAAGCCAATGCGCCGCCTGATTTTTCAGGCGATCGTCGTCGTGGCGTTCCTGGGGCTGGCCGTTCGCGTCTATTACCTCCAGTTTATCGATGCGGAGACTTACGTCACGCGGGCGGAGGACAACCGCCTCGACGAGATCAGCCTGCCGTCCACGCGCGGCATTATCGTCGACCGCAACGGCGTGCCGCTCGCCGTCAACGTCGCCAGCGCCAACGTGACCGTTACCCCCGCACTGCTGCCGGGCGACGAAGCCGTCGAAGCTGAGATGCTGAAGCGGCTGGCCGGGTTGATCGGCGTGCCGCTCTCGGGCGAGCTTAACACGGTTGACGAGCGCGGTATCCCGCAGCAGAGCCTCACCACCATGATCCGCACGGGCGAAGGTATCGCACCTTACCGGCCTGTCACCGTTGCGACGGACATCGACCACGACACAGCCCGCCTGCTGATCTCAGAACAGCAGAACTTCCCCGGCGTGAATATCGAGTGGGTATCGGTGCGCGAGTATCCGACGGGCGCGCTGACCTCACACATCATCGGCTACATGGGCCCCATCCCGGCGGAGCGTGCCGATCAGTACGAGGAAGAGGGCTACGTGCTCGACCGCGACCGCATCGGGTATGACGGCATCGAGTACTACTTCCAGGATGAGCTGGCCGGGCAACCCGGTCTGGAGATGGTCGAGCGCGACGTGGCAGGCGAGATCGTCCGGAGGCTCGGCCTGTCACGCCCACAGGTGGACGGCTACAGCCTGCGCCTGACCATCGACGTGGACCTCCAGCGCGCGGCGCAGGAAGCGCTGGTCAAGATGATCAACGCGCTCAAAGAGGAGCAGCCGGACGAACCCATCGGCTTCGACCGCGGGGTAGTCATTGCTGCAAACCCGCGCACAGGCGAGATCCTCGCCATGGTGAGCTGGCCTACCTACGACAACAGCCGCTTCGCCCGTGCCATCGATTACCCGTACTACGCGCAGGTCTCGCAGGACCCGCTGCGCCCGCTCTTTAACCAGGCGGTGAACT
>CAZDLX010000140.1:0-9205 GCA_964506005.1 uncultured Anaerolineae bacterium
AACACGAATGGAAAGAACATAAAAACATTCGTGCCATTCGTGTCATTCGTGGACGGTTTTGCTGTTCAATCTGTGTCCATCTGTGAAATCTGTGGACTCACTGCTCCATCAGCTCGGCAAGCCGCTCTTCGAGCAGACCGTAGCCCGTCTCGTGGATCTCCAGCGGCAGGCCGAGGTAGTCGGCGATGCTCTGCGCCTTCTCGATCAAAACGGGGTCCGGCGACTGCACGAGGTACACCAGCCGCCGGTAGTTCACGAAATAGTCGGCTTTGAGCTCGGGGAAGCGGTCGAGCCCCATGCCTTTGACGACCAGCCCCTCGAACCCGCGCAGCAGGAAGTCGGTCAGGAAGTACGTGCCGGGCTCCTCGTCCATCAGCCGCTCGAACAGCGCCCCGCCGTACATCTCGTAGCAGTGCGGGCCCGCCACGCGTTCGAGGCCAAGCCGGTCCAGCGCGGCATCCATGCCGCCGCCGGTGCCGCAGTCGCCATAGACGACGATCACCCGCTCGTACTGGTCGCGCAGCTCGCCATAGCGGCGCTCGATGGCCGGCACGAGGCGCTCGGGGTGCATATGCAGCAGCGCCGGCACCCCGACCACGTCGGCATCCCACTCATGCCGCCGCGCAATGGCCTGCACCTCGCGGGCCAGCGCCCCGCAGACGAGCAGCGCGGTGGTCATGCCTCGCCGCGTCGCTCCCGGCGGCGGCGCGCGCCCTCGCGGCCAGCCGGACGGTTGGCCTGAAGCCAGGCCATGCAGTTCTCGTCGGTGCCCATCAGGGCGTTGGCGGCGAGGATCGCCATGCGGATGTGCTCCTCAAGCGGGTTGGTGATGGCCGAGGTCATGCCGCTGGCAATCGCCATCGAGATGAAGTGCGCGTTGAGCACGTCGCGGCCCGGCAGCCCGAACGAGACGTTGCTGGCCCCGCAGCACGTATTGACACCCAGCTCGCGGCGCACGCGCCCCACGATCTCGAAGACCTGCCGCCCTGCCCCGCGGATGGCCCCGGCGGGCATCACCAGCGGGTCGATGATCACGTCCTCCCGCGGGATGCCGTAGTCCTCCGCCCGCTCGACGATCTTCTTGGCGACCGCAAAGCGCACGTCGGGGTCCTCAGAGATGCCGGTCTCGTCGTTCGAGATGCCGATGACCGCCGCGCCGTGCTTCTTGATCAGCGGCAGCACCGCTTCGAGCCGCTCCTCCTCGCCGGTGACGGAGTTGACCAGCGCCTTGCCCTCGTATGCCTCCAGCCCGCGCTCCAGCGCCGCTACAATCGACGAGTCGATGCTGAGCGGCACGTCCACGGTGGACTGGACCAGCCGGATAGCTTCCGCGAGGATGGCGGGCTCGTCCGCCATGGGGATACCGGCGTTCACGTCCAGCATGTGCGCGCCTGCCTCAACCTGCGCCACGGCGTCGGCAACCACGCGGCTGTAATCGCCGGCAGCCATTTCGGCAGCCAGCAGCTTGCGCCCCGTCGGGTTGATGCGCTCGCCAATAATAGTGAACGGGCGGTCAGGCCCGATGACGACGGTCTGGCTCTTTGAGCTGATGACGGTATCCACGGTCGTTACTCCTTGTCGCTGTGGTAGGAAGAAGGATGCTAACCGGCCGCAAACGCGGTCTGAAGCGCCTCGCGCATGGCGCGGATGTGGTCGGGCGTGCTGCCACAGCAGCCGCCAATGATGCGCGCGCCGAGCTGGTGGATGCGCACTGCGTGCTCGGCCATCACCTGCGGCGTCCCGCTGTAGACGATCTCCCTGCCCTTCACCTCGGGAATGCCGGCGTTCGATTTGGCCACCAGGATGGCCTCCGGGCTGCGCTCGTGCATCGCCTCGATCACGCCCTCGATCTCGGCGGGGCCGTTGCCGCAGTTGCCGCCCTGCGCGGTGAGGCCCAGTTCCAGCATCGCGTCGAGCGCCTTCACCGGGCTGACACCCATCATCGTGAAGCCGCGCGTGTCAAACGTCATCGTCGCGACGATAGGCAGCGAGGTCGCCAGCCGGGCACCCTCGACCGCCGCCCGCAGCTCGGCGATGTCGCTCATCGTCTCGATCCACAGCACGTCGACGCCGCCAGCAGCCAGGCCCTCCGCCTGCCGCGCGAAGCCGTCGCGGGCCGCGTCCGAGGTCAGCGTGCCGATGGGCTCCATCAGCTCACCGCTGGGGCCCATCGAGCCCGCCACGACGACGGGCCGCTCCGCCGCGTCGGCAGCCTCACGGGCGATCTGCGCGCCCGCGCGGTTGAGCTCCAGCACCCGCTCGTTGAACTGGTGCAGCTTCAGGCGGAAGGGGCTGCCGCCGAAAGTGTTGCTCAGGATAATCTGCGAGCCCGCGTCGATGTACGCCGCATGCACCGCGCGGACGCGGTCGGGGTAATCGATGTTCCAGGCCTCCGGCGAGTCCCCGTGCTCCAGCCCGGCCTGCATGAGCATCGTGCCCATCGCGCCGTCGGCAATAACGTAGGGATGTGCGTCGAGCAGTGATTGCAGCGTGTGCATCGGCTATCCTATTCGCTACACGAAAGGTCAATCTGCACGGCGGCAGTTACGGCCCCTGCCGCAGCGCCATCAGCTTCTTCGCCGTCTCGACGGCGACGGCGGCGTCCCGGCAGTAGGCATCCGCCTGGATGTCCTCGGCAAAGGCCTCGTTGAGCGGCGCGCCGCCGACAAGCACGATCACGTCGTCACGCATGCCCTCGTCGACGAGCCGCTGGATGACGACGCGCATGTACGGCATCGTCGTGGTGAGCAGCGCGCTCATGCCCAGCAGCGGTGCGTTGTGCTCGCGCAGGGCGGCGATGAACTCATCCGCACTCGTATTGATGCCCAGGTCCACGATCTCGAACCCGGCGCCCTCCATCATCATGCCGACGAGGTTCTTGCCGATGTCGTGGATATCGCCCTTGACGGTGCCGATGACCATCGTGCCGACCTTCGGCGCGCCGGTCTCGGTGAGCAGCGGGCGCAGGATGGCCATGCCGGCTTTCATCGCCTTGGCCGCCATCAGCACCTCGGGCACGAACAGGATGCCGTCGCGGAAGTCGTTGCCGACGATCTCCATACCCGCGACGAGCCCCCGGTTCATCACGTCGAGCGGGCCCAGCCCCCGCGAAAGGAGCTCGTTGACCTCCGCCACGATCTCGTCGGCGTAGCCGTCGTACAGATCGTCGTGCATGAGCTCCAGCAGCTCGTCGGTGGGCATCTGCGTGATATCGGTCGAGTTCTCGCTCATAGTCTACCCGCGCTCCTCGTCAAAGATAAAAAAGATACACGCTCAAGCACATTCCAACCATTGTGCCACAGATCAGCGCCCGGACCTAGACAGGCTGCGCAGACGGGCGAGTTCGGCTAGCTGCAGGGTATCGTGGTCCACAAGCTGCTGCACCAGCCCCCGGACGCTCGTGCCGGTGTCAGCGCCGGCGGGGGGGCGCTGCCACTCGCCGGGCCGCAGCCCCCTCAGCAGGCCGAGCGTGCGCTGGCGCTCGGCGGCAAACGCAGCGGCCAGCTCGCCCAGGGACCCTGCCGCCGGCTCGCCTGCCACCCCATCACCGAGCCGCGCACGGAACGCCACCTCGCCCTCGCACATCGCGGCGACCACCCCTGCCGCGCCGTGTTCGTCGCCGTCCTCGCCGGCGGCGGCGCACAGCCGTGCGAGGTCGCGCGGTGCGGACTCCAGCGCGCCGAGCAGCACGTCACGGCGGCTCACCGGTCGCGACCCTCGCGGCGGCGGCGGCGGGCGGCGCGGCGCTCTTCCAGCGAAGCCTCGGCGGGCGGGTCGGGCAGCATACCGTCGAGGTGCGGGTACGGCTCGGAGAGATGCGGAATGTGCATCGCCGCCACGAACGCCTCCTGGAACCTCGGCTCCACCGCCGTCTCGACGTAGTGTACCGCTCGCGCCTCGCGCTGCGCCTCCAGGCGTCGCTCGCGGTTCAACAGGGCGATACGCGCGCCGTCGCCCGCCGCGTTGCCGACGGCATACACGCGATTCAGGTCACAGTCGGGGATGAGCCCCAGCACCATCGCGTGCAGCGGCGAGATGTAGCTGCCGAACGCCCCCGCGAGGATGACCTTATCGACCTGCTCCACGCATGCGCGATCCATCAGCAGCCGGGTACCGGCGAACAGCGCACCCTTGGCGAGCTGGATCGCCCGCACGTCGTTCTGCGTCACCACGATGGGCCGCCCGGTTGACGTCTGCCCGGCGGTGGCCAGCACGTAGACGGGCGAGCGCCCCGAGCGGTCGATGAACGGGCTCTGCACGTCGGGGTCGAAGCGGCCATCCGGGCGGATGATACCCGTGAGCCGCATCTCGGCAACCGCCTCGATGATACCCGAGCCGCAGATACCCGAGGCGGGCTCGCGCGGCGTGCCGTTGCCGCCCCCCTCCCCCGCCTTGTCCCACTCATCCGACCAGCGGTCGTCGCCGATCACCTTGAAGCGCGGCGCCAGCGTCTCCGGGTCGATCCGGACGCGCTCAATCGCGCCCGGCGCGGCGCGCATCCCGTGGCTGATCTGCGCACCCTCGAAAGCTGGCCCGGTCGGGCTCGACGCGCTCCACACGCCCTCGCGGTTACCGAGCAGGATCTCGGCATTGGTGCCCACGTCGATGACGAGCATCATCTCGTCCTGCCGGTGCGGCGCTTCGGCCAGCAGCACGCCGACGTTGTCCGCGCCGACGTGCCCCGCCACCAGCGGCAGGATGTGCACGTTGGCCGAGGGGTTGAGCCGCAGCCCGAGGTCCCGCGCCTTAATGTCGATGGCGCTTTCGCCGTTCAGCGCGAACGGTGCGCCGCCGAGCTCGCGCGGGTGGATGTTCAGCAGGATGTGGTGCATCACGGTGTTGCCGACCAGCACCGCCTCGTACACGTCGCTGATCTTGAGGCCCACCTGCGCCACGGCCAGCCCGGCGAGACGGTTCAACGCCTTGATGACCGCCCGGTGCATCGTCGCAAGCCCGTCCTCGTGCTCCGACGCGTACGAGACGCGGCTCATCAGGTCCTCGCCGTACGTCACCTGCGGGTTCATCATTGACTCGGTTGCCAGCACCGCGCCGGTCCGCAGATCGACGAGGTGCCCGGCAATCGTCGTGCTGCCGATATCCACCGCCAGCCCGTACGCGCCTTCCTGGTAGCCGGGCCGCACGTCGAGCACTTCTCGCTCGTGCCATAACGTGACGGTCGCGGTCCAGTCCTCCGTGCGCAGCGCTTCCTGCAGGCTGCGCCGGGCGGGGTAGTCGATGGTGAGGTCCGCGAGGTCCCACTGCGCGGCCAGGGCGTCCTGCAGGCGCTCCCAGTCGCCGCGCGGCGCTTCGAGCCGGGCCGGTTCGACCTCCACGTAGACCTGCCGCACCGCGGCATCGACCTCGATGACGCGCTCACCCGCCGCCTTGCGCACGATCTGCTTGCGCGCCTGGCTCTCCTCCGGCACGCTCACCAGCACGTCACCCAGCACCCGCGTTGCGCAGGAAAGCCGGTAGCCGGTGATGTTGTGCGCGTCGAGGTACGCCTGCTCGTCCACGCTGGGCGGCGTGATGTGGTCAGCCCCTGACACGATACCGTGCTTGGCGAAGCTGCCTTCCTCAATCGCCACCTTGCACTTGCCGCAGACCAACCGCCCGCCGCAGATGCTCTCGATCTCGACGCCCACCTGCCGCGCGGCGTCGAGCAGCGTGGTGCCTGTCGGGATGCGCCCGCGCCGGCCCGAGGGCATGAAGATGACCAGAGCAGTGTCGTCCGTTGAGCGGCTCATCAGCTTCCTGTACACGGCTATATATACTGCGCGACCGGCCAACGGCACGGTCGCGGCCCATTGTAACACGTTTACAAGATAATGATAGTCGAAATAAGGGGAGGCCCTGCGTGAAATCCCCCCGGCGCACCGCTACAATCGGGTTACCCATGATTGGTGCACTGCCTCACAAACACAGACTCATACAAAAGGTAGGAAAAGAGAAGAATGTCCGATACCAGTTTTGATTTCTTTAAAGTAGACAGCTTTCTCTCGGACCGGCAGCGCAGCGTGCGCGACGCGGTCCGCAGTTACGTACAGCAGGAAGTGCTGCCCGCCATTAACCCATACTGGGACCGCGCTGAATTCCCGCGCGACATCGCCATGAAGATGCGGGATATCGACCCGCAGATTATCGGCGGCATCATCCGCGGCTGGGGAAGCGCCGGTCTCGACCCGCTGGAGATGGGCCTCACGATGTACGAACTGGCCAAGGGCGACGGGTCGATCAGCACGTTCTACGGCGTGCATTCGGGCCTCGCGATGGGTTCCATCGGCCTGCTGGGCTCCGACGAGCAGCGCGAGCGCTGGCTGCCCGCGATGTCCCGGCTGGAGAAGATCGGCGCGTTCGGTCTGACGGAGCCCGAGCACGGCTCCGACGCGACGAGCATCGACACGCGTGCCGTGCGCGACGGCGACTGCTACGTGCTGAACGGCTCGAAACGCTGGATCGGCAATGCCTCCATCTCCGATGTGCTCGTCATCTGGGCGCGTGACGAAGAAGATGGCATCGGCGGCTTCGTCATCGAAGACCCGCAGAGCGTCGAGGGACTCGTCATCGAGGACCTGCAGGGCAAAATCAGCAAGCGCGCGGTGCTCAACGCCCAGATCACGCTGAATGACGTACACGTTCCAGCCGAAAACCGCCTCGCCAAGACGAAGACCTTCAACGACATCGGCAAGGTACTCACCGTTGGCCGCGTGGGCGTCGCTTGGGAGGCGGCGGGCGCGGCGGCGGGTGCGTTCGAGCATGCGCTCAGGTACGCGCAGGAGCGCGAGCAGTTCGGGCGGCCCATCGCGAGCTTCCAGCTCATCCAGCAGAAGCTCGTCGAGATGGCGACCGAGCTCACGGCGATGCAGCTCATGTCGTTCCAGCTCTCGGCGCTTCTCGGCCTGGGGCAGATCACGCCCGGCATGGCCTCGATGGCGAAGTACAACAACGCCCGCAAGGCGCGCTACATCGCCGCGCTGGCCCGCGAGACGATGGGCGGCAACGGCATCCTGATCGACAACCACGTCGCACGGCTGTTCACGGACGCCGAGGCGATCTACACCTACGAGGGCACGAACGAGGTGCAGCTCCTGCTCGTCGGGCGCGAGCTGACGGGTATCAACGCGCTGGTGTAGCGTCCTCACCCCGCCTCGTCGCGACTGTACCGCGCCGGGCCGACCCCTCTCCCGTCGGGAGAGGGGCACACACTGCCAGGTCAGGCCGAGTAGCGCCCCCTCTCTGTGGCACGGAGAGGGGGTGCCGGCCCGCCAAAGCGGGCTGGCGGGGGTGAGGTCTCACTTGCGACCACCCTCTACCCTCCGTAAAATCGGAGTAGAGTGCTCCACTATTAACTCGCTGCCAGGGAGGCATAACCGATGTCGCTGCACCCCGATGCGCAGACGCTGGCGAACATCCGCGCCGCACGCACGTACCAAGGTATACCCCCTGACGAGCATCTCGTACCCTACACAAGCATTGGCAACCTGCTCGACACGCAGAGTGAGGCCGCCCCGGCAAAGGTCTGGCTCGTCCACTACGACGCCGACGGCAGCCGCGAAGAATTCACCTACGGCGAGTTCAACCGTCTCGTCAACCAGGCCGCGAACTATCTCGCCTATGTACAGGGCATCCGCCGCGGCGACCGTGTCGGGACTATCGGCTACAATCACGCGGACCTGGTCGTGCTGTATTTCGCCTGCTGGAAGCTCGGCGCGACCGTCGCGCCGCAGAACATCGCCGAGGACGACGAGCGCATCGGCTACATCCTGAAAAACAGCGAGGCAGTCGTGGTGTTCGCTCGCTCTGACCTGCTCGACCGTGCCCGCCGCATCGTCGAGGAGCAGGAAGTGGCTAACGTCCGGGCGATTGTGGAAGTGTGTGACGACCCCTGCCGCACCGAGGGCAACTTCTACTCGATGATCGCCGGGCAGCCGGGCTCCTTCACCCCGCCGGAGCCGGTCGGCCTGGAGGACGAGGCGCTGCTGGTCTACACCAGCGGCACGACCGGGCACCCCAAGGGCGTGGTGCTGACGCAGTACAACCTGCTCGTCGACGCGATGGGCATCTCGGAATGGCACGCCATCACCGCCGAGCAGCGCATGATGTGCGTGCTGCCGATCCACCATGTCAACGGCATCGTCGTGACGCTGATCACGCCCCTGTACGCGGGTGCTAGCACGGTACTCAACCGGGCCTATTCCTCGTCGGAATTCTGGGCGCGCATTGCGCGGGAGGGCGTGCAGATCGTCAGCGTAGTGCCGACCCTGCTCCAGTACAGCCTCGAATACGCGGATAAGGCGGAAGCGGAGGGGCGGAGCATCTGGGGGGCGGGCCTCACCCGCGACGACCTCGCCGGGTTCCGGCACTTCATCTGCGGGGCGGGCACGCTGGCTGTCACGCTCGCCACAGCGTTCGAGGAGCGGTTCGGCTTCCCCATTGTGCACGGCTACGGGCTGAGCGAGACGACGTGCTATTCGTGCTTTCTGCCGACCACTCTCGACTGGGAGACACACCGGCGCTGGATGGCCGACTACGGCTACCCGGCTATCGGCGCACCGATCCGGCCCAACGAGATGGCCATCTTCGACGCGGGAGGGCAGGGCCAGCAGCTTGGGCCGGGCGAGCGCGGCGAGATCTGCATTCGCGGGCACAACGTCATGAAGTACTACTTCAACCGCCCCGACGCCAACGCCGAGACGTTCAAATTCGGCTGGTTCCGTTCGGGAGACGAGGGATTCTACGAGGTAGACGAAGAAGGCCGCATGATGTTCTTCATCACGGGCCGGATCAAAGAGCTCATCAACCGGGGCGGTGTCAAGTTCTCGCCATTCGACATCGAAGAAGTCCTGCTGGAGATCCCCGGCGTCAGCGCGGCGCTGGCAGTCGCATTCGAGAACGACTACTTCGGCGAAGAAGTTGGGGCGTATCTGGTGCTGGCGGATGGTGCTCAGGTATCAGAGGAGCAGGTCCTCGCCCACTGCCGTGCGCGGATGCCGTTCGAGAAGAGCCCCAAGGCAGTTGTTTTCGGCACTGAAGTGCCCGTCACCTCGACAGGCAAGTACCAGCGGCTCAAGCTGCGCGAGCAGTTCGTGCCGTGGCGGCACACACAGTTCCGGCCCTAGACGGTCAGTCTCCCGGTTCGGCAGCCTCCTCGGGCACCTCCGCCACGGCGAGGCGCGGCAGCGGCGTCCGAAGTGCGTCCCGCGGC
>CAZDLX010000141.1:0-7952 GCA_964506005.1 uncultured Anaerolineae bacterium
CTGCCCGGCCTGTGCGCGGCGGCGGAGCGCCTGCTCGAAGCGGTGCAGCGCGGGGAGCGCATCCTCGTCTGGGGCGACTTCGACGTGGATGGCCAGACGGCGACCGCGCTGCTCGTCGGCGCGCTGCAGGGCCTCGGCGCGGAGGTGCGCTTCCACGTGCCGCTGCGCGAGCACGGGCACGGCGTACAGCCTGACCGGTTGGCAGTCTACCTCGCCGAAGGCATCGACCTGCTGCTGACGTGTGACACCGGCATCGCCGCCTACGAAGCCGTCGATGCGGCCCGCACCGCCGGGGTGGACGTGCTTATTACCGACCACCACACGCTGCCCTCCGGCGACCTGCCCGCCGCCTTCGCCGTCGTCAACCCCCAGCTTCTCGACGCGGGCCACCCGCTGCGCGATCTGCCCGGCGTGGGGGTGGCCTACAAGCTGGTCGAGAAGCTGTACGAACTGGCGGGCCGCCCCGACGACGCCGCGCAGTTCCTCGACCTCGTGGCGCTGGGCATCGTGGCGGACGTCGCCGTGCAGCGCCACGACACCCGCTACCTGCTCCAGCGCGGCATCGATAAGCTGCGCTACCCCGCGCGGGTGGGCCTCGCCGCGCTGCTGGAGGCGGCCAAGGTCGACCCCGCGCGGCTCTCGGCGGAGACGATTGGCTACCAGCTCGGGCCGCGGCTCAACGCGCTCGGGCGGCTCGGCGACGCCTCGCTGGCCGTGGAACTGCTCACCACCGGCGACCGCGCCACCGCCCGCCAGATCGCCGCGCAGCTCGAAGTGCTCAACGACCAGCGCCGCCAGATTCAGGACGACGTCACCGCCGCCGCGCTGGCCCAGGTCGAGAAGAATCCCGAGCTGCTGGACGCCCCCGTGTTGGTCGTCGGCGGCGAAAACTGGCACCGGGGCATCATCGGCCCGGTCGCCTCGCGGCTGGCGGAGCAGTTCCGCCGCCCCGCGGTGGTGCTCGCCCTGCCGCGCGGGGGCGATGGCCGGGCCTTCGGCTCGGCGCGCTCGTGGGCGGGGGTGAACATCGCCGCGGCGTTCGCGGCCTGCGCCGGGCTGCTCGACACGCACGGCGGCCACACCGGCGCGGCGGGCTGTTCGCTCGACCCCGAGCACATTCCGCAGTTCCGCAGACAGCTCGCCAATGCCGTCGCCGCACAGCGCGGCTCCGTGGCGCCAGATGCGCCGCGCATCGACGCGGTGGTGAAGCTGGGCGATGTCACAGAGCCGCTGGCCGCCGAGCTGGACCGGCTCGCGCCGTTCGGGGAGGGCAACCCGCCGGTGCAGCTCATGGCGCCGAGTATGGTGGTTAAGACGAGCACGGTGTTCGGCATAGGCCGCCAGCACCGCCGCGTCACGCTCGAAGATGCGGCGGGCCAGCGCTTCGTGATGACCTGGTGGCGCGGCGCCGAGCACACGCTGCCGCAGGGCATCGTCGATGTACTCTACACGCCGCGCGTAGCCGACTACAGGGGCCAGCGGTCGCTGCAGCTTGAGTGGGTGACGAGCCGCCCCACGCCGGGCGCGGCGGTCGAGGTTGGGCTGCGCCCCGAGGTTATCGACCTGCGCGCCGACCTCGACCCGCTCGGCAAGCTGCCGGCAGACGGCTATCGCGTGTGGGCGGAGGGGCTCTCGCCCGGCGAGCTGCCATTCGGCCGGGAGCAGATTATCAGCCGCTTCGAGGCGGTGCCTGCCTCCGCGCTCGTCATCTGGACGGCGCCACCCGGCCCCGCCGAGCTTCAGGCCATGATCGAGCAGTCACAGGCGCGGGCCTTCTACGTCGTCGGGCAGCAGGTGCCGGACGGAAGCGCCGAGGGCTTCCTGCAGCGGCTGGCAGGGCTCGCCAAGCACGCCGCCGCGCACTACGCGGAGGGAGTTCCGATCCAGAAGCTCGCCGCGGCGACGGGCCAGCGCGAGGTCGTCGTGCGGGCCGGGCTCGACTGGCTGGCGGCGAAGGGCCTGTTCGCCGTGGGCTGGCCGGATGGCGATACCGTCGTGCTGACGCCGGGCGGCACGCCCGATCCCGGCGCGGTGGACCGGCTGCTCGCCTCGCTGCGAGCCATGCTGGCGGAGACGGCGGCCTTCCGCGCCTACTTCCGCCGCGCGGACCTCGCGGCGTTCTTCGAGGGGTGAGGCAGAATCCACAGATGGCACAGATTTCCCTCATCCCGACCAGAGCTCCACTCGGCTCACCCTTCTCCCGGGGGGAGAAGGGGATCAGCAGGATGAGGACCTAAGCTCCCCCTCTCCCAGGCACGCGTGCGTGCCGGCCGGGAGAGGGAGCCGGGGGATGAGGGGCTCCCCATTGCCCTTTTCGCCTCATTATGCCAAGATCAGGCAGACTGATTGACCACTACCGGAACCCGCTACCAAAGGAAGATGCGCCATGGCTGAAGTTTTCGCCCAGCCCACCGCCGAGGATCTGGACATTCTCGACGCGGTGACCGCTGTGCTCGAACGTGATAACGTCGTGCGCGAGACCGACGTGCCCGTGACCATCAGCGTGGTGGACGGCGTCGTGACGCTGCGCGGGCTGATGCGCTCGCGGATGATGCACGAGCGCGTGCTGTACCTCGCCGCCCGCGTGCCGGGCGTGAAGAAAGTCGTCGACGAGATGGTCAGCGACCCGGAGATCGAGACTCTGATCGCCCGCCTCATCGCCGCCGACCCCGAGCTCCGCCCACGCCAGCTCTCCATCGCGAGTTACATGGGGCAGGTCACGCTGTACGGCGAGCTTGAGAGCGAGGCCCAGCGGGAGAAGGCGCTGGCGATAGCGGCCTCAGTGCAGGGCGTACAGAAAGTGATCGATCATCTCACTACAGGTGCGGCCTCACCCGCCGGTTAGCAAGGGAGAAATCAACCGATGGATATCGGCATTCCAGCCGAGCAGCCGAACGAGTATCGCGTCGGGCTGACTCCGCAGGGCGTTTCGCTGCTTACCCAGCGCGGACACCGCTGCTTCGTGCAGCGGGGCGCGGGTGAGGGTGCGGGCTTCCCCGACATCAGCTACGAGCGCGCCGGCGCGCGCATCGCCTATGCCGCCGAAGAGGTCTACTCGCGGGCGGATCTGGTGTTGAAGGTTGGCGCGACGACGCCGGACGAGGTGCCGCTTCTGCGGGAGGGTCAGACGATCTGCGCGTTCTGGCACCTGAGTGCGCAGCCCCGCGAGATCGTCTACGCACTGCTGAAGCACAACATCTCGGCGGTGTCCTACGAATTGATACAGGAGCCGGACGGCCACCTGCCCGTGCTGCGCCCGCTCAGCGAGATCGCCGGGCGGATGGCGCCGCAGATCGCCGCCCGCTGGCTGCAGAATGACGGCGGCGGCAGCGGCATGCTCATCGGCGGGCTGCCCGGTATCCCGCCCATCGACGTGGCGATCATCGGCGCGGGCGTCGTCGGCCTGAACGCGGCGCGAGCGTTCCTCGGGCTCGGCGGGCGGGTGCTCGTGCTGGACAAAGACCTGGCACGCTTGCAGATAATCGACGAGCAGTACAAAGGCCAGATCGTCACGATGGTCTCGCACGATTTCAACGTCGCCCGCGTGGCGCGCTTTGCCGACGTGCTGGTCGGCGCGGTGCTGGAACCCGGCGAGCGTGCGCCCATCGTCGTCACGCGTGAGATGGTGAGCTCGATGCGCCCCCGCAGCGTGATCATCGACATCTCCATCGACCAGGGGGGCTGCGTCGAGACCAGCCGCCCCACTACCCACGACAACCCGATCTTCTTCGAGGAAGACGTGATCCACTACTGCGTGCCGAATATGCCCGGCGTCGTCGCACGGACCGCCACCCACGCCTATCTGAACGCCGCCTGGCCCTACATCCAGCAGCTTGCCGGCCTGGGGACTCCCGAAGCAGTCGAGGCTGACCCTGCCCTGAGGCGCGGGGTGGTCGTCCACGGCGGGGAGATTACCAACGACACCCTGGCGCTGCTGTTGGAGGAGGCCGGCGCATGACGCACTGGGCGAACGTCTACAGCGAGCGGCGCTGCACGGCCGAGCAGGCCGTCCGCGCCATTAAATCCGGCGACCGCGTATTCCTGACCGGCAACTGCTCCGAGCCCCAGGTGGTGCTAGCCGCCCTCGTCGAGTATGCGAAGGAGAGCCTGCACGACGTCGAGCTGACGCAGGTACTCCAGGTTGGGGAGGCGGCTTACGCCGCCCCTGAGATGGCGGGGCACATCCGCGTAAACACGATGTTCATCGGGCACGGCGTGCGCCCTGCAGTGCAGTCGGGCCATGCGGATTTCACGCCGATCTTCCTCTCGGAGATCCCCGATCTGTACCGCACCGAGCTGCCGCTCGACGTGGCGCTGATCCACGTCTCCCCGCCCGACGAGCACGGCTTCTGCTCGTTCGGCGTCGAGGTCGGGGTGACGAAGACCGCCGCCAACGTCGCCAAGACGGTCATCGCGGAGGTCAACCCGCGCATGCCGCGCACGCTCGGCGACAGCTTCATCCACATCAGCAAGATCCACCACCTCGTCGAGGTGGACTACGCCCTGCCGGAGTTCCCGATGGGGCGGCCCTCGCCGCTGCAGCAGACTATCGGCCAGTACATCGCGGATATGATCGAGGACGGCAGCACGCTCCAGACCGGCATCGGCGGCATCCCCGATGCGGTGCTGCGTCACCTGGGCGACAAGAAGAACCTCGGCATCCATACCGAGCTGTTCTCCGACGGCGTGATCGACCTCGTCAACCGGGGCATCATCAACAACGAGGCCAAGTCCATCCACACCGGCAAGATCATCGCGGGCTTCCTGCTCGGGACGCAGGCGCTCTACGACTTCGTGCACGACAACCCGCTCGTCGAGCTGCACCCGACGGAGTACGTCAACGACCCGTTCCTGATCGCGCAGAACGATAAGATGATCTCGATCAATTCCGCTATCGAGATCGACCTCACCGGGCAGGTCTGCGCGGACAGCATCGGCCCGCTGCTGTACAGTGGGGTCGGTGGGCAGGTGGACTTCGTGCGCGGGGCGGCCCGCTCGAAAGGCGGCAAGCCGATCATCGCGCTGCCCTCGACGGCCAAGAACGATACGATCAGCCGCATCACGTGGCAGCTCGCGCCCGGCGCGGGCGTCGTGACGACACGCAACGACGTGCACTACGTCGTGACGGAGTACGGCGTCGCCTACCTGCACGGCAAGACGATCCGCGAGCGGGCGCAGGCACTGATCGGCATCGCACACCCGAACTTCCGCGAGGAGCTTGAGGCCAAAGCCCGCGAGCTGAACTACATCCCGAAGCAGTACGTGGGCGTTGGCCCGGGGGAGTAGCGGCCTGAGCATGGGAGCAAAAGTCCACAGATGGCACAGACAACACAGATGAAAGGATTTCCCGTAGCTGTGTCCATCTGTGAAACCTGTGGACGGATTGCATAATGGTCATCGCGGACAACCAACCGACGCCCTATCCCGACGTGAACGAGGTCATCGCCGGCCTCGTTCACCGCATTCTCGGTACGCTCGGCGAGAACGTCGCCGGCGTGTACCTGTTCGGCTCGCTGACCTACGGGGACTACAACCCGGGGCGCAGCGACATCGACCTGCTGGTGCTCGTGAAGCAGCCGCTGATGCCCGGCGAGGTCGAGCAGGTCCGGCGGCTCCATAACGACGTCGAAGCCGCGCACCCGGCATGGGCAGGCCGCGTCGAGATGTCGTACACCCCGGCCGGGTGGTTGGGGAGCGCAGCGCCGCCCCGCGAGCCGCGCCCCTATTATGGCGAGGGTGTGCTGTACGATGCGGTGTACGGCAACGAGTGGGTCATCAACAACTACCTGCTCCAGCGGCACGGCGTCACGCTCGCCGGGCCCGACTTCGGGACGCTGGCCCCGCCCATCAGCATCGAGGATGTGCAGAAGGCCAGCATCCGCGACCTGTTCACAGAGTGGGTGCCGAAGATCGACGACACGGCCTACCTGAGCAGCAGCCACTACCAGTCGTACCTGGTGCTGAACCTGTGCCGCATCCTGTACACCGTCATGTGCGCGGAAGCGGGGTCGAAGTCCACGTCCGCTGGCTGGGTAAAGGCGGCCTACCCCGAGTGGCGCGGCCTGGTCCAGACCGCGGAGAGCTGGGCGTACGGCGCGCAGATGGACCGGCAGGACGACGTGATCGCGTTCATCCGGTTTGCCGTGGACAGAGTCAGCGAGCATCCGTTGTATACTGAAGCCTGATGCCCGAGTTAGCCGACGAGGAGGCATTATGCCCATCAGCCTGGAAGAAGTCGAGCATATCGCCGAGCTGGCGAAGCTCGCCCTGACGCCCGAGGAGAAGGCGCGGCTGCAGGAGGAGCTCTCCGAGATCCTCGACTTCGCGCAGCGCCTCCAGCAGATCGACACGGGCGACATCCCGCCGACCGCGACCGTGCTGCCCGTCGATACCGTGCTGCGTGCTGACGAGAGCCGCCCCAGCCCGGCGCGCGAGGCGCTGCTCAAGAACGCACCTGCGCACGAAGATGGCCAGTTCCGCGTCGACACCATCCTGGATTGAGCAGACATGACCGCACTCACCGACCTCAGCATCCGTGACGCCCGCGAAAAGCTCCGCGCGGGCGAGATCTCGTCCGTCGAGCTGACCCGCGCCTACCTGGATCGCATCGCCGTGCTGGACGGCACCATCGGCGCCTACCTCACCGTGACGGAGGAGCAGGCGCTGGCGCAGGCTCAAAAGGCCGACGAGCGCCGCGCGGCGGGCGACGACACCCCGCTGCTCGGCGTGCCGCTGGCCTACAAGGACGTGCTCGCCACCGAGGGCGTCGAGACGACGTGCGGCTCGCGCATTTTGCAGGGCTACGAGCCGCCCTACACCGCGACCGTGCTGCGCCGGCTGGAGGACCTGGGCGCGGTGATGCTCGGCAAGACGAACATGGACGAGTTTGCGATGGGCTCCTCGACCGAGAACTCGGCCTACCAGGTCACGCGCAACCCCTGGGATCTGGACCGCGTGCCGGGTGGCTCGTCGGGTGGGAGCGCGGCGGCGGTCGCGGGGCGGCTGGCGGCGGCGGCGCTCGGCACGGACACCGGCGGCAGCATCCGGCAGCCCGCCTCGCTGTGCGGGGTGGTTGGGCTCAAGCCGAGCTACGGGCGCGTGTCACGCTACGGGCTCGTCGCCTTCGCTTCGTCGCTGGATTCTATTGGTCCGCTGGCCCGCAGCGTCGAGGACGCCGCCGTGATGCTCGGTGCCATCGCCGGGCACGACCCCGCCGACGGCACCTCGGTGGATGTGCCCGTGCCGGATTACACTGCCGCGCTGCAGCCGGAGGTCCGTGGGCTGCGCGTCGGCGTGCCGCAGGAGTACCTCGCCGAGGGCGTCGAGCCAGCGGTCGCGGCGGCAGTGCGGGAGGCCACCGGCCATCTCGCCGCGCTCGGCGCAGAGATTGTCGAGGTGAGCCTGCCTCACACCGAGGCGGGGCTGCCCGTGTACTACATCGTCGCCCCGGCGGAGGCATCGGCCAACCTCGCCCGCTTCGACGGGATGCGCTACGGCCCGCGCGTGGAGGGTGGCGAGCTGTGGGAGACGTACAGGCAGACGCGCGGCGCGGGCTTCGGGCCCGAGGTCAAGCGGCGCATCATGATCGGCACCTACGTGCTCTCCGCTGGCTACTACGACGCCTTTTACCTTCAGGCGCAGAAGGTCCGCACGCTGCTCAAGCAGGACTTCGACGCGGTGTTCCAGCAGGTGGACGTGCTCGCCGCACCGGTCTCGCCGACGACGGCCTTCCGCCTCGGCGAGCGCACCGGCAACCCGCTCCAGATGTACGCCGCCGACATGCTGACGCTGCCCGCCAGCATGGCAGGCGTGTGCGGCATCTCCGTGCCGTGCGGCTTTGACGAGGCGGGGCTGCCCATCGGCCTGCAGCTCATCGGCCCGGCGTTCGGCGAAGAGAAAATTCTGCAGGCGGCCTATGCCTACGAACAGGCGACGGATTGGCAGCGCTTCCC
>CAZDLX010000141.1:8052-9159 GCA_964506005.1 uncultured Anaerolineae bacterium
CTTGACATCAGGTAAAGTATGCTTTACAATCTGTTCAACACCGGTGGTCCTCGACGGCCACACAGGAACAGGAGAACAGATCGATGAGCGAGCAGAAGACAGACGACGAAAAACAGAACTATGTCGGAATGTGGCTGGCGCTCGGCGCGGGCATGGGCGTGGCGCTCGGCGCGGCGTTTGACAACATCGCACTGGGGCTGCCAATCGGCCTGGCGATCGGCCTGGCAATCGGCGCTGCGCAGTCGTTCGGAGCCCACTCGGGGCAGTCAGACCGCGACGCAACGAGCGAGGACGGCGAATGAGCGAGCAGCGTCGCTACGTGCGGCAGTTCATCGCCTCTATGGTGGCCTACGCCGCCGTTCTCATCGGCTCGGTGCTGCTGATCCGCGCGAACCCCGACGCGTGGTGGCGCTATCTCGTCGCGGTAACCCCGGTCGTGCCCGTCGTCGTCGCGGTGATGGCGGTCGTCAGGCGGGTCCGCACGTTTGACGAGCTTCAGCAGCGCATCCATCTTGAGGCACTCGCCTTCGCGTTCAGCTGTACGGCGATCCTGACCCTCAGCTACGGCTTCCTGGAGGGCGTCGGCCTGCCCCACCTCAACGGGACATTGGTAACGCCGCTGATGGCCGCCCTGTGGGTGATCGGGCTGGCGATGGCGCACAGGAGGTACCGGTGAAGAACCGGCTGAAGCTGCTCCGAGCCGAGCACGGGCTGACTCAGGCAGAGCTTGCCGGGCAGCTTGGCGTCTCGCGGCAGACGGTTCACGCCATCGAGGCGGGGAAATACGACCCCAGCCTGCCGCTCGCCTTCAAGATCGCGCGGCTGTTCGGGCTGCGCATCGAGGAGATCTTCGAGCCAGACGAGCACGACCTGGCGAAGGGTTAGCAGTGTGTTACGACTGAAACCCCACCCCCCGGCATTCCGCTACAGGCGGAACGCCGGGGATGGGGTCAAACTGAGATTTAAGCGTACCTCTAGCACTCGTCCAGGCTTCGCGCATACTCGACGATCTCCGCGGCGAGATCGTAGCGCCCGAACTGCGGCATGACGTACAGCCCTGCCGTAAGGCCGCGCAGCTCGCAGATCAGCTCCTGCGCGATGCGCACG
>CAZDLX010000142.1:0-3774 GCA_964506005.1 uncultured Anaerolineae bacterium
GGAATTCTCAGGCTAGGGATGATGCGTCGCCTGAAGGCGACCTGCCAGTTGGCCGTACGCTCTGCGGGCCGGCTTTTGAGCGGGTATTGATAGATCACCGGTAGCCTGATACTTCAGGAATGCTTGCATTCCATCAGGCGGAGGCTGGCCACGAACCGATGAGTGCTAGCGATGCGGCTTGCCTAATTCCGGACAATGAATTGTCCGGCTACAAGGCGGCTTCGCCGCCGCCAAGTCCCCTATCGGGGACTCCCGGAGCAAAGCTCCGGCCCGCCTGCGGCGGGTCGTTCCCGCAGACGACGTTTCCACGCAGCCGGCGCTTCGCAGGGCTGGCAATAATGGGGGCCCGAGGCTACAATCGGGCCGGGGAAGCCCGGGAGTTGGTTGAAGATTTTATCGAGGAGGACATGACGACTTTAAGCGCCGTATTGTTTGATATGGACGACACCCTCATTGATTGGAGCGGTCTGACCGAAGATTGGAACCAGGTCCGCCGCCGCCACCTCAAGCCCGTCGTGGACAAGCTGCTGGAACAGGGCCATACGCTGCTCGAACTCGAGCAGTTTGTCGAGGTGTACGCCGCCTCCAGCGACGAGGCGTGGTCTGTCGCGGCGGAGCCGGACTGGATCGCGCCGCAGCAGCTCAACGTGCTGAGTGACGCGCTGCGCCGGCTCGGCATCGAGATGGACGAGGAAGAGGTGCGAGAGCTACAGCAGGTCTACGCCTGGGGCGCGCTGCCCGGCGTGGAGCCCTTCCCGGACGCGGTGGACGTGCTGAAAACGCTGCGCGAGGCGGGCATCCGCACCGGGCTGGTGACGAACACATCGGCGACGATGTGGATGCGCGACCGGGAGCTTGAGGCCTACGGGCTGCTCGAATATCTCGACGTGCGCATCACTGCGGGCGATATCGGCCACCTGAAGCCCCACCGCCGCGCCTTCGAGCATGTGCTGGAAGAGCTCGGCATCGAGCCGGAATCCGCGGTGTTCGTCGGCGACCGCCTGCACGACGACGTGGAGGGCGCTCAGAGTATCGGTATGAAGGGCGTATGGGTGAAGCGCCCGCGCAGCATACAGCACGTCAACGGCGTGAAGCCGGATGCGACCATCGAACAGCTCAGCGAGCTGCTCGGCTGGCTCGACCGCTGGTTCCCCGGCTGGCGAGAGAATTAACCCGCGCATCGCACACTCCAGAGTGGAGGCACCAACCGGATGAGCAGCAGCCCTGAGCCTATCGCCTACGTCTTTCACGGGCAGGATGTGCCCTCGCTCAGAGACCGGCTCAAGCGCTTCTACGAAGCGTTCAGCGACCCGGCGAGTGCGGACCTGAACACGACCCGGCTGGACGGCGCGGTGATCCAGCCGGGAGAGCTGGAGATGGCGGCGGGCGCGCTGCCCTTTCTGGGCGAGTACCGCGTGGTGGTCGTCGAAGACCTGACGGCGTCGGCGGGCGGGCGCGAGATCATCGACAGGCTGCCGGAAATTCTGGCGGAGCTGCCCGGTACGGCGCGCCTCGCGTTCGTCGAGGCAGGGCTGGACATCAACACGCGGCAGCCGGGCGCGCGCGAGCGGGCGCTCAAGAAGCTCGTCAACGCCGTCGAGCACGACCCGCGCGGCAAGGTGCTGTCGTTCGACCTGCCGCGCGAGAACGAGCGCCCGCAGTGGCTGCAGCGGCGTGCCAAGCGGTACGACGCGGAGATCGAGATGCAGGCGGCTTACGAGCTGGCACGGCGCATCGGCGAGGACCTGACGCTCGCCGACACCGAGCTGGTGAAGCTGGCAACCTACGCCGGCGACCGCGCCATCACGGCGGAGGACGTGGCGCTGCTGACGCCGTACACGCCGGAAGCGGTCATCTTCGACATGGTGGATGCGCTCGGCAAGCGGCAGGGCAAGACGGCGCTGCAGCTTTTGCGGCAGATGCTGGAGGAGGGCCAGGAGCCGCTCGGCATCTACGGCATGATCATCCGGCAGTACCGGCTGCTGATCCAGATGAAGGAGCTGCTCGAAAAGGGGCAGACGAGCCAGTCGGCGGCGCGGGTTATGGGGCTGCACCCGTTCCCTGCCGGGAAGATCGCCGAGCAGGCGCGGTACTACTCGCTGGACACGCTGGAGCGCATCTACCGGAGCCTGCTGGACACCGACCTCGACATTAAGCAGGGGCGGATCGCGCCGGAGCTGGCGCTTGAGCGGCTCGTCGCCGCGCTGGCGGGTTAGCAGCCGCTAGAATCGTCGAGAGCCGGGCATGCCGGCCCCGGCTCTCAATCAAAAAGGAGGAGAAGAAGAGATTTTTCGCCCTTCGATTTAATCATACCGTCGCTAGAGAAATGAACCCTGCCTAACGCTGTTCGCTTACCCTACGCTAACCCTACGCCGACGAAGTGGTAGACACAGGCTCTGACCAGTCCTATAATGTGGGCGAGCGTGTACGACGACCCCAGGCGACCTCCACCCCCTCCGTTCATTGACCTTCACGCCCCAGTTTGAAACCTCGACAGGCTATTTGCGTAGTAAGTGTATGGAATCACCCGACAATGACGGTGATCCATGGGTAGTGGACGGTGATACGTGAGTACAGACCAGGAGCTGGTTGCTCGCGTGATAAATGGCGAGCAAGAGGCCTTTGCCGAACTGGTCGAGGCCTACCAGACAGCCGTATTCAATCTGACTTACCGGATGCTCGGCAACCGCGGCGAGGCTGAGGATGCCACGCAGGAGGCGTTCCTGCGGGCGTACCAGCACATCAAGCGGTATGACCCGTCGCGTCCGTTCAAGACGTGGGTGATGTCGATTGCGTCGAATTACTGCATCGACCGGCTGCGCAAGCGCCGGCTGACCTGGCTTTCGATTGACGAGCCGCTGCCCCCGCACCCGGCTCTGAGCAGCGACACGCCCGACCCGGAAGCGGCGACCGTCCGAAGCGAACGGGAAGCCGCCATGCAGGAACTGCTGGCCGACCTCGCGCCCGACTACCGGGCGGCGGTCGTGCTGAAATACTGGTATGATATGTCGTATACCGAGATTGCCGAAGCACTTGATACGACCGAGAGCGCGATTAAATCCCGGTTGTTCCGCGCCCGCCAGATGTTGGCTGATCAGATGCGGGCGGGGAGAGCCCCCGAGTTTAATATCGCAATGGAGGGCGCATAATGGCCCACAATCCGTTTGAAATGATGATCAGCCTCTCGCTGGACGGGATGTTGAGCGAGGAAGAGACGCGCGAGCTTGAGCAGCACCTGGCAGAGTGCCCGGATTGCAAGGATCTCAAAGAGCGCATGTGCCGCGTGGACATGCTGTTCTGCTCGCCCGTCGAACTGGCCCCGCCGGTGGCGCTCACCGCGCAGGTGATGGGGCGCATTGAAACGTACGAGACGCGCCGCCGCTGGCAGCCGTGGATCATCGGGGTGCTGGTGGTGGCCTCGCTGATCGCCGCGCTGAACATCGCCGCGCCGCTGCTGTTCTTCGCGCTGGGCCTCAACGAGACTATCGCCGAGTGGCCGGTTGTCATCCAGCTTACGGAGTGGTTCGCGGATGTTTCCGGCGCCGTTCAGGCCGCCTCAGCGGCGATTTACGACTGGCTGCTGTTCGCGGTGTCGCAGCCGCCGCTGCTGGCCGGCATGCTGACCGCGCTGGTGCTGGTTTCGATCTACATCGGCATGCGGGAAGTGTGGAGAGTACAGCAGCGGGCGGGCTTTGCTCAGGAAGCGTAGCTTCCGCGCACGCCACAGTTCGGCAGGACTCCAGCGCCCCTCGCAAGAGGGGTGCTGTTTTTGTT
>CAZDLX010000142.1:3874-9068 GCA_964506005.1 uncultured Anaerolineae bacterium
AATTGAAACCCGGCGGGGTCGGCGGTACACTTGAGACGCGAAGGAGGCGGACAGAGATTGACAGACAAAAAACCCCTGATTCTGATATCCAATGACGACGGTGTGAGGTCGCCGGGGCTGGCCGCGGCGGCTGCCGCGCTGCGCCCGCTGGGCGATCTGCTGATCGTCGCGCCGTACGAGCAGCAGTCCGGCATGGGGCGCAGCATGCCGGGCATTAACGATGGGCGGCTGCACGAGACGATCATCAGCGTGAACGGCACGCAGATGACGGCGTACGGGGCGGTGGCGTCTCCGGCGCAGGCGGTGCAGCACGGCATTCTGGAGCTGGCGACACGCAAGCCGGCGCTGGCCGTCTCGGGCATTAATTACGGCGAGAACGTCGGGACGGGCATCACGGTCTCGGGGACGGTCGGCGCGGCGCTCGAAGCGGCGGCGCACGGCATCCCCTCGATTGCGATCTCGCAGCAGGTGGAATTTCACCAGCACCTTACCTACGACGAGGTCGACTTCTCCGGCGCGCAGCACTTTCTGCGGATGTTCGCGGAGCGGCTGCTGGCGATGGACCAGATGCCGCCTGACGTGGACGTGCTGAAGCTGGAGATCCCGGCAGGCGCGACGCCGGAGACGCCGTGGCGCGTCACCCGGCTGGAGCGCGCGCCGTACTTCGTGCCGCTGGTCGAGCAGCGCACCGATTTCAGCGTGGCGGGGCCGATTGGCTACGAGATAGGTTCGCTGGAGGACCTCGACGAGGAGTCCGACGCGCGGGCGCTGCATGACGGCTTCGTCGCAGTGACGGCGCTCACGCTGGACATGACTTCGCGCATCGCCTACGACGATCTGCGGAAGGCGCTGGAGTAGCGCGCCGGCCGTAACGCCATTATCGGACTGCCGCGAGTGTGAACCGCGGCAGTTTTTGTTTGGGGAAGTGAGTCCACAGATGGCACAGATGAAAAAGAAAAAAAACAATGAGTCCACGAATGACACGAAGAACACGAATGGAAAGAAAAGAAGATGAGTCCACAGATAGCACAGATAACACAGAGAAAAATAGTGCCTCTTTACATCTGTGAAATTTGTGCCATCTGTGGATGACAGTTCATTCGTGGATAAGTTCTTCTGTTTTTGCGAGCAGGGTGCGGTAGGCGCGGCGCTCGGCGCGGCTGGCGAGCAGGGCCGACGTGCCCGCGAGCGCGAGGAGCGCGGGGAGTGATGCCGCACGGCGGGGGTGGCCTCGCCCGCTCAGCGCGATGGCCCCGGCGAGGCTGGCGGCGGCCAGCACGGCGCGGCGAAGCTGGCGGCTGCGCGAGGCGGCGTCTCCGGCACTGAGTACGGTTCGGACCTCGCGCAGAATGGACTGCACGACCGGGTCGACGAGCGCCGGGAGCGGCGCGGAGAGACGGTCGGCGGGTGCGGTGGCGAACTCGGCAGCGACGCCGTAGTGGTCGGAGTAGGCGGGGGCAGGCGAGCCGGGCGGGGTGTGGCGGAAGGTAATCTCGGCGGCGGTCGGCGTGAGGTCGAGCAGCGGGCCGGAGCGGTAGAAGACGTAGTCGAGGCGGCGGGTGTAGGTGCGCAGCTTGTACGGGTTATCCGCCGAGTACGTAAAACCGGGGTCCGCCGGGTGGAGGTCGGCGAAGGCCTCGCCCGCGCCGGAGAGCGTCAGCAGGGCGCGGTGACCGAGCGTGCCGGGCATCACGTTGAAATCGCCGAGAGCGAGGGCAGGCACACCTGCCGAGCGCTCGTTGAGCAGCCAGGCTGTCTGCACCATCTGGGCGACGCGGTGCGGGTGGTAATAGTCGATGCCGGGGATGTTGCTGTGCTGGGCGATGGTGTGCGTGGTGTAGACGTCGAGCGGGCCAAAGGGCGCGGCGAGGCGGGCGAATGCCAGCCCCTTCGGCGCGTAGTAGTCCCAGGTGAGCGGGTCGCCGTTGAGCAGGTAGGGCGTGAAGCGAGCCTCGCGGATGGGCCAGCGGGAGAGGATCAGCAGGCCGGTGCCGGGGGCGCGCGCCGGGTACGCGGCGGCGTGGGGCAGGCTCCCATCGGCGGCCCCCAGCATCAGCGTGTGCCGGTCGGCGGGGAGCCAGGCCTCCTGCACGGCGACCACGTCGTAAGCGGCGCTGGCGAGGGCTTCGGCGACAAGGGCGATGCGCGCGCCGCGATGGGGGGCGGCGGGCAGCCCCCACACGTTGAGCGTCAGCGCGCGGATGGTGTGCATGGATTATCCTTAACGAACGGTTGCCTCTAGAATAGTGACGTAGCCGCCCTCAACTCTTGCGCTAACGGTATGTTGGTGAGTGGAACTCTATGAAGTTCTCGGGGCTCGATTTTGTGGAGCCCGCCTCCGTAGGTGCGCCCCTCATCGACGAGCTTTTCTGTCGCTATTTGGGTCAACAGCTCGAAGACTTCAGCCTGCCGCTGTACATTGTGATGGAGGTAAGTGGCTAGAGGTTCTCGTGGATAGACCAGGAGATAAACATTTGGCACTGTGGCGCTTGATTGATTCCAGAAGAACCTAAACGGCTCAGTTTGACTCTGACCGCGCCCCATGTATGTACAAATGAAAGGAGTAGGGGGGCGTTGTTCTTGCTGATACCAAGGATCGCGTCTGCTTGTCAAATATCGTTTGTGAAGCTCCTGCGCCTTTCCATACTCAAGATATGCCCATAACTCTGGATGCTTCTCTCTCACATATTCTTCTGGCAAGGAACAGTCCAGTAACACGAGTTGTGGTTCTAGAAGTGGGTAACCATCGGCTCCGCTTTTAATAACGGCATCCTTCAAATAACGTGGACTGGGCAGAATGGGCCGATAGCACTCTCGCGGCCAATCAAGCTTCTCAGCTTCAGTTCGCTTAACAATAAAATAATCATTGGCACCCGTGACTAACCCACGCCGGGTTTCAAAGAGATCTCCGAAGTATATGCTTCGATTACCTATCGTATCTGTGGAAGTTACGGCCTTATGTGCTCGTGTCCACTTCTGTTCGTTCCTGAGTCGACTAAGCGGAACCTGGTGAATATCTTCAGGTTGGGTTGGTATACCTCCAATGCTAAAAATGACTTGATGATTAGAGTGCGGCACAGATTTCTCAAAGACAACAATGGCCGACGACACTAACGCGTCTGCGAATTGAACCTCTGTTGCCTCAAACCGATGGATTTGTCTGAGAGTAACCTGTTCTGTTAAGTACGCTCGAATCACCCGTCCATAGTTCACATCCATGAACTCTGTCGGAATCAGCCAAACGCCGAGACCGCCATCTTGTAGCCAGTGGTGAGCGAGCAACAGAAAGTAGCAGTACATCCCCGCCAAACCGTTGAGTCGATAGCCAGAGGCAGCAAATGCCTTCTCCTGCAGTTTTGGCTTTGCTTCCTGGCTAAGATGATGATGGCGGATGTATGGAGGATTGCAGATGAGTAGATTTGGTTGTGCTTCAAGTAGCTCGGGCTGTAGCTGAGTAAAATCGGCCTCTATTACTTTCAGCCCGGTGGTAGCCCAAAGCTGTCGAGCTACTTGAGCGAAAGCTGTATCAACTTCAACCCCTGTGGCCTGCTCGATTTGTTGGGGGCTAACGCTTTGCAATAGGGCAGAGTAGAACGCACCGGTACCAATGGCGGGATCAAAAAACCGGATAGCCTTTTCCGAGCCTAGCCGATGCGTCAGCGCCAACCGCACTACCTCTTTCGCAAGGGCTGGCGGTGTTGCATACTGTCCCTGCCGATTGCGCTCTTCCGCGCCTTTTAGAGAGTCTATCTGCGCCTGTTCACTTAATCGACGTCGTTCTAACTCATTAAGTTCTTGCATGGCTAAACTCCAAAATGCTCCAGATCCGAAATCCGGTGCTCCCAGACCCAATCAATACCTTCGGCAGCCTCATAGCCTAGATAGGCAGCATCGAAGTAGCCATTGAGAAAAAGTATAAAGGGAACGTTATCCCCGTAAGTATCTTTTAGCTGGCGCATCTTGGTAGCCTCTTCTTTGCGGCGCTTGTTGACATTCGTGAAATCGCCAGCAGACTTGGCCTCGATTAATAACGGAATCCTGTCCGGGCGCAGTTGGTACGGTTGCACTACAGCATCTATAGGAATATTGACTTTGTGCTCTCCCCCCGCCAGCACACCGTATCGAAAGGTATATGTTCCAGGTTGCATCTGATCCAGACCAGCACTCGAAGGAGGCCGTTCTTCAACGTAACCACGTGCTTGTAGAAAGGCTCCGATCGTTGCTAGTTGTCGCTGTTCCTGGGCGTTACGGATGATCGGATCAGCGGTCGCACCAGTTAGTCGATCTGCAACAATTGTGGCCGCCCGCTGGACCTCGGCGTCAGTTGGCTGTGTTTCCGATTTAAGCCAGGGAAAGACATCGTGATCCAGTAGTCGCAGAATAATCTCACAAATACGTGACAGCGCCCTTTCGAGCTGGCCCTGGGATTGTCCGATAGGAAGCTTCCCCTGTACCTCCATCCGTTTAATAAAACTGCGACTTACATTCGCCAACCCACTTAACCTATCCCGCGCGAGTGGAGGAGCCGTAGCACTACGAAGCATGAGAAGAGCCGTAGGCTCATTGAGCAGCATTGCCGGCGATATTTGCCGCAGGTTGTCAGTGTGTTGAATTGCCCGAATAACTCTGCGAGTTACATCAACTCTAGCCTCGCGATAAGTGACTGGTGCGAAGCTCATGAACCAGTGATTGTAAAAGTCAACAGACTGTGCAATGTCATCCTTCCATCGCTCAGGCTTATTGAGGTTCACTGGCATGGCCTTCTCCGTCATGTCGTGTTGAATAACGGTAGGAATGGAAAGTTAAGTTGAAGTTCACGGCTTGGATAGCAGTGTAGCACAGACGTTCAAACAGGGCTATTCGAGCGCCCCCTACAGCAGCGGCTCGGCGGTGTCCAGCGCCTCGCGGAGGCGCAGGGCGAGGGCGGTGTGGCGGCGGGAGACGGCGTCGTTGTTCACGGCGATGGAGATGGCCTTCTTCGAGCCGACCAGCACGACGAGCTGTTTGGCGCGCGTCACGGCGGTGTAGAGCAGGTTGCGCTGCAGCAGCATATAGTGCTGCGTGACGACCGGCATCACCACGGCGGGGTACTCGCTGCCCTGCGAGCGGTGCACGCTGATGGCGTAGGCGTGCATCAGGTCGAGCACTTCGGTGAAGTCGTAGAGCACCTGCCGGTCCTCGAACTGCACTGTCA
>CAZDLX010000143.1:0-3656 GCA_964506005.1 uncultured Anaerolineae bacterium
GTCGCGCTCGGTTGACCCCCCCCTTCCCAGGGGTTGGGGCTCGCCCGGCGGCGTGGCGGAGGGGGTTCAGCAAATCGAGCCTGACCTGCGTTGCCCCCTCCCTGCTGGCGTGGCGGAGGGGGTTCAGCAAATCGAACCGGACCTGCCCGGTGACCACTACCCACGCTAGGTGGTGACGACCGGCAGCAAAACAGGCGAGGATCATCACAAATGTGGTAAAATTGCGCTGCACTGAAACGCTTACGTACGCGCCCGCACGCTGCAGGGCTGGTGAAGTCAACTCCCCACCCGGGCGATGTGTGGGGCACTGGTTGGAAGACTCTCATTCATGGCCGGATCCCCATTCAGTCAGCTCCCACCCGGCATACTCGACGCGATCAACGAGGCTGCCCTGACGCTCACGTCGGAGCTCTCACTGCCCATCGTCCTGAATCGCATCGTCACGCTGGCCCGCGATCTCGTCGGCGCCCGCTATGCCGCGCTCGGCATCCCTGACCCAACCGGCGATCATCTCGTGCAGTTCATCACCTCCGGCATGACGCCTGAGCAAGAGAAGCACATGGGCGGCCCGCCCGTCGGCAAGGGGCTGCTCGGCGCGCTGCTGGAGCCGGACGCCAAGCCGATCCGCCTGAAGAACCTCAACGAGGATCCGCGCTCCGTCGGCTATGTGCGCCATCACCCGCAGATGTCCAGCTTTCTCGGCGTCCCGATCCGCCTGCGCGGCAAACTGCTTGGCAACCTCTACCTGACGGACAAGCTCGACGCCCCGGCCTTCACCGAGCAGGACCAGAAGATCATTGAGGCGCTGGCCGGTTATGCCGCCATCGCCATCGAGAACGCCCGCCTGTACCGGCAGGTTCAGCAGCTCGCCGTGCTGGAAGAGCGCGACCGCATCGGCATGGACCTGCACGACGGCATCATCCAGTCAATTTACGCCGTCGGCCTGACGCTTGAGCATGCCACTTACCTCATGGACGAGGACGTGCCCGCCGCGCGCGAGCGCCTCGGCGAGGCCATCAAGGGCCTCAACACGATCATCAAGGACATCCGCAACTACATCCTCGACCTGCGCCCCGAGCGCTTCGACGGCACCGACCTGCGGATGGCGCTCACCCGGCTCGCCGCCGAGTTCCAGGCCAACACCCTGGCCCACGTCGACGTGAGCTACGACGCCAAGATCGATGGGCACCTCAACGAAAAGACCGCCACCGCCGCCTTCCACATCGTGCAGGAGGCCCTGGCGAACGCCGCCAAGCACGCCGCCGCCAGCCATCTCGACGTGGTCATCGTGCTCAAGGGCAACGAGATCGTCGTCGGCGTGCGCGACAACGGGCGGGGCTTCCGCCGTGAGGATACCGATCAGCGGCTGGGCCACGGGCTGTCCAACATGGAGCTTCGTGCGCGCTCCATCGGGGGGCGGCTGCGCGTCGACTCCCAGCCCGGCGAGGGCACGGTCGTCACCGCCTACCTGCCCCTGCCCGAGGGCTACAAATCACCGCCCAACCGCAAGAAGACCGCCGTCCCCGAAACGCAGTAGACCAGAGAGAGCGGCCAACTCAGTAGACAGCAACAGCCCCGCACAATGTGCGGGGCTGTCGTTCCGCCCGTGAGGGCGGCTAGTCTGGATTTCGTTAGATGCTAGACGCGGCTTCTGCCAGTCAGAAGGCCGACGATGAAGAGCAGTACGAGTGCGCCGACGATACCCATCAGGATTGTGCCCAGAATTCCGCCGCCGATGCTAATACCGAGAGCGCCGAACAGCCAGCTGCCCAGCAGGGCGCCGAGCATGCCGACCACGATGTTGCCCAGCACGCCGAAACCGAAGCCGCGCCAGATTTCGCCTGCCAGCCAACCGATGACCAGACCGATCAACAGCGAGATGAGAAGTCCTGTCAGATCCATTCTTCTTTCCTCCACTCACCAAGATACAGTTCTACCGTGAGCTACCGTTCCGTCACAGTACGAACTCAGTATATCAGTGCGCGCATAAATGGCGGGTAAACAGGAGCTATAAAACTACTAAACTAATCCTAAATAGGCTGATAGGTATGCCATGAAATGCAACCGGGCGGCCATGCGGCCGCCCGGTCAGGAGAAGAAGAAGCCTTGCCTTGTTACTTGTAGTAGGGATTCGTGCCGCCGGCGTGATGGGTAATGTCCACGACTTCGCGGATACCCGGCACAGCCGCCTGGATGGCTTCTGTGACGCCCTGCGTCAGCGTGACGCTGGCCATGCCGCAGCCCTGGCATCCGCCCAGCATCCGCACCTTGACGATCCCGTCCTTGACCTCGACCGGCAGGATGGCCCCGCCATGCTGACCAACGCTCGGGTTGATCTGCTCCATGATGACACGTGCCACCTCGCGGCCCGTCTCGTCTTCCCAGACAGGGTTCGGGTTCTCGACGGTGAAGCCGTGCTGCTCCATGTTGAAGTCCACGGTGGCGCCGTCCATCTCGGCGGCACTGGCCGCCTCGACGCGTACGGTCAGGTCGCCCGACTCGACGATGAGATCGTCCTCGGGCAGCGAATTGTCGACGACCAGCTTGATGTCATAGGCGAAAGCGTCAACGCCCCGCCCCAGAATCCGGAAGTAAACGGCCAGGTCATCCCGTCCCTGCGCCCGGATGACCTCCAGGAATTTCTCCTGAGCCTGCTCGGTAATGTTCAGCATGATGGTTGTGTTTAGCCTTTGCTTCGAATGGCTCGCCTGTGCCGCATTGTAGATCGATGCCGCCCGCTTCGCGTATGACGTTTATCACGCGTTTCGGCGCGCCCTGTCCCGGTGTGGTCAGCCGGCAACCGGCGACTGCCCCGCCGCGCCCTTGGCGTAGAAGGGTCGCTCGCCCTTCTCATGCGCGGTCACGTCGACCACCTGCTGGATCTCGGGCACCTGGCCCTTGATCTGCCGCTCGACGCCCTGCGTCAGCGTGACGCCCGCCATCCCGCAGCCCTGGCAGCCGCCCTGCATGCGGATGTAGGCCACGTTGTCGCGCACGTCCACCAGCGTGATGCTGCCGCTGTGCGCGGCAATCGCCGGGTTGATCTGCGTGCTGATGACCTCCGCCACCCGGCGGGCCACGTCGCTCGTCCAGACGGGGTTCGGGTTCTCGATCTTGAAGCCGCCACCCGCCAGCCCCTTGAAGTCGATCACGGCGCCGTCGAGGTGCGCGGCGCTCTCGGGGTCTACGAACAGGTGGAAGCCGCCCATGTCCAGCACGATGTCACCCTCGCGCTGCGTCGCCTCTTCGACCGAGCGGAACTCATAAATGAAGTCGTTGGTGTCACGCCCCGTGATGCGGATGCGGACGGCGAAGCCATCCTGCCCTTTGGCATTCAGGATGCCGAGAACCTTCTCGCGGGCCGTTTCGGTAAATGTAATCATCAGGTTCCTCAATTTGTCGTCCACGCGGCGCGGACCGTGAGAAGCCGCGCCCGGCGCGCTCGGGGGATTGTACTTTATTTCACAGCGAATGTCGCCTGTTTGGGGGTATTTTAACAGAGAATCATGCGAAATATTAATACTGGCCGGTCCGTGCTGCTTTGCCCCGGCAGGGCCGGTTCAAGAAGCATTCTACCGAGGGTGATCTTCAGGCTGGCGCAGGCAGGGGCGGCTCTCAGAGCCGCCCGAGGGCCGGTCTAATGATGCAGTCGATGC
>CAZDLX010000143.1:3756-8937 GCA_964506005.1 uncultured Anaerolineae bacterium
ATCGCGACCGGCCCCTGCTGCCTACCCTCGCCAACCCCGCCTGAGACGCTTTTTCTCCCCTCTCCCAGCGCCGTAGGCGCGACCGGGAGAGGGGGCTGGGGGTGAGGGAATCAGTCGGCTTCAGGTCCGCGTGCCCTGAATGTAGCTGTGCAGGTAGCGGATCTCCGTCTCCGCCGCGTTGATGTGCGCTTTCACCAGGTCGCCAATCGACACCAGCCCGGTCAGCCGCCCATCCTCGACGACGGGCAGGTGCCGGATGCGCTGCTGGGTCATGACCTGCATCGCATACTCGACGGTGTCGTCCGCTTCGCCGATGATCAGCTCGCGCGTCATCGTGTCGGCAACCGTGGCGCTTGCCGCCGTGCCCGCCTCCCCGGCCAGCCGCTGCACGATGTCGCGCTCGGAGAGAATGCCGACCGGCTGCTCGCCCGCGCCGATCACCAGCAGCACGCCGATGTTGCGCCTCGCCAGTTCCTGTGCTGCCTCATACAGCGAGGCGTCGCCCGCAATCGTGCAGATCTCCGCCCCTTTGCGTCGAAGGATGTCCTTCAGCTTCATCCGCCTGCTCCAGTCTCCGTGCCGATAATTAGCCTCATGGTAGCCGGAGACGGGCGCTGGAGTCTACATTGTGCGGGGTGTCACACAGGGCTTGCGACCTGAATCGCGGAGAGCACGGAATTAACGAAAAACGCGGAAGGGCAAGTCCCTCCGCGCCTTCCTGCGATCCCGGTTCTCCGCAGTACAACCAGCCCACTCCATCGCCCCCTTCTAGGGGGAGATGCCGGGCTACGCCCGGCAGAGGGGGTCGACGGTCAGACCTGCGGTTTACATCGTTCGAACCCTAGCCCGCCGCCTGCGCCGGCAGCGTGAAGCTCACCGTCGTGCCCTGCGGCCCGGTATCCGCGATCCAGATACGCCCCCCGTGCTGCGCGACGAGCCCCCGCGCGATAGCCAGCCCCAGCCCCGCCCCGCGGTCCTCGTGACCGGGCCGGTTCGAGGCCTGCCGGAAGGCTTCAAACACCGCCTGACGCTCTTCCGGCGGGATGCCTGGCCCCTGGTCGGTCACATCCACGCGCACGACGCCGTTTTCCGGCCGCGCCGTAATGCAGATGCGGGTGCCCTCGGGCGCATAGCGGGAGGCATTGTTCACCAGGTTGCTGATCACCTGCCCTACCCGCCTGCCGTCCATATATAGATCGGGCAGCTCGCCGGTTACGTCGATAACCAGTTCATGCCCGGCGGCGACGACGGCCAGCGAGGCTTCCATCTCGGCCAGCAGCTTGCTCAGCGAGCCCATCTCGCGCTCGATGCGCAGCATTCCGGCTTCGAGCCGCGAGAGGTCGAGCAGCTGATCGACGAGGTCGGTGAGTTGCTCCGCCTCTTGGCCGATGATGCGGATGAACTCTCGCTGCTCGGTCTCGCTCCATACCACGTCGTCCGCCAGCAGGGTGCTGGAGAAGCCCTGGATCGAGGTGAGCGGCGTGCGCAGCTCGTGGGAGATCATCGCCAGGAACTGCATCTTGAGCGCGTTCGCCCGCTCCGCTTCGAGCCGGGCCTCCGCTTCCGATTTCAACAGGCCGATGTTGTAGATAGCACTCGCCGCCTGCGCGACGAGCCCCTGCACATGGTGGACGTCCGCCTCGACGATCTCGTGCGGCTCTGTGAACAGCACCACGAAGATGCCATACCACAGCCCGCCGGCTATCAGCGGGAAGAACGCTGCGCTGTGAGCCTCCAGCATGAGGCCGTTCGCATAGCTCTGGGCTGGCGCCTGCAGGCCCGGCCCGGTGCTTGTCATGATCACCGGTTTGTCGCGGCTGAGGATGTCGGCCATCCCGTAATGTGCCAGCTCGTACCGCCGCCCGGTAATGTCCACTTCTGCCGCGTCCGGGCGCCATACCGCAACGACTTCTAATGTCGTCGGGGCTTCCTCCTGCCACGGCACGTCGAACAGCGCCACCCAGGCGTGGCTGGCCTCCGACAGCACCCGGCTGGAGAGCAGCGCGTCGAGCGCACCATGCATGGTGTTGATCGTGCCGATTTCCCGGCTGACGCGGTAGAGATCCGTGACGCGCCCCAGTGCCTCGACGAGCCGCCGCTGGGCATCCTGGGCTGCCGTCCGCGCCTTGTGCTCCTCACGCAGCAGCCGTTCTCGCTCCCGTTCGATCTCTTTAAGCCGGGTGATGTCACGGGCAATAGCTGACGCGCCGGCGATCTCGCCCTCTTCGTCACGGATGGGCGAGATGCGCAGCGAGACGTTCAGCCGCCGCCCGTCTTTGGCGACGCGCTCCGTCTCGTAGTGGTCGATGTGCTCCCCGCGTCGCAGCCGCCGCAAGATCTCAGGGATCTCGTCGGGCTGGTCAGGTGGCGCGAGAACGTCTACCGGCTGCCCGATGATCTCGTCGGCAGTGTACCCGTACATGCGCTCGGCACCCTGGTTCCAGCTCGTGATCGTGCCGTCGAGCGTCTTGCCGATGATCGCGTCGTCAGACGATGCGACGATAGCGGCCAGCTCGCGCTGCAAGAGGTTGGGTAGATTCTTCGCCTTCTTCACAGAACCATCCTGTCGTTTTCCGGTCAATTTTGAACGTGTTGATTCTCAGCTCGTGTGGAAGGGGCACCAGAGGTGTCCAACAGCGCGGCGCGCCTGCTATTGACAATAGCACCCGCCCAGCGGCTTGGCAACGGTGGGGCGTCTCGGTGCAGACTGGCATCGAATTCGCTGCAGTCCCCCTCCCTGCTAGCGGGGAGGGGACAACGATGCGCTGTTAGCGCATCGTCAGGGGTGGGGTTCCCGTCCCTACCCGTCCAGTACGGTGAGGTTCGCAAAGCTGACCATCAGCCGCTTGAGTCCCGCCTCCTCAAACGCCACGCTGACCTCCTGCTCGCTGCCGCTCATCCGGCTGCCCACGACGATCCCCTCGCCGAACTTCGGGTGCCGGACGCGCGCCCCCGTCGGGATCTCCGCCTCGCCGTTGGCGGCGCTCACCGCCGTGCTGATGCGCGGGGGCCGCCCGCCGCGCCGCCCGCCCGGCACGCTGCCGTAGCCCGGCTCGGCATAGCCGGTCAGCAGCGCGTGCGGCGGGATGGTCAGCGAGGCGGGCACGTCGTCGATGAACCGCGAGCGCATGTTGATCTCGCTCTCGCCCCACACCGTCCGCCGGAAGCTGTGCACCAGAAACAGGTACTTGCGCGCCCGCGTCATGCCCACGTACATCAGCCGCCGTTCCTCGGCCATCTGCTCGCGGTCCCCCTCCTCGATGGACCGCCGGTGCGGCAGCACGCCCTCCTCCAGCCCCACCAGGAACACCACGTCGAACTCCAGCCCCTTGGCCGCGTGCAGCGTCAGCAGGCTCGGCGCGTTGACGCCATCCGCCAGCGTGTCCACGTCGGAGACGAGCGCCACTTCTTCGAGAAAGTCCGGCAGGGCCAGCTCCTCGAACTCCGCCGCTACGTTAACAAGCTCCATCACGTTCTCGACGCGCTCCGTACCCTGGTCGCTGCCGTCGTCTAGCCAGCCCAGGTAGCCGGTCTCGTCCAGCACCATCTTGAGCAGGTCGCCCACCGGCATGCTGTCGCGCACCGCTCGCCAGCCGTCCAGCATCACCGCGAAGCCGCCGAGCGCCCGCTTCGCCCGCCCGTCGAGCGGGGCCTCTGCCGGGTCGTCGGCGAGCGTCTCGAGCGCCTCCGCGACGGTCATTCCCGCGCTATCTGCCCAGTCCGAAAGCTGCCGGATCGTCTTGTCGCCGATGCCGCGCGGCGGCGTGTTGATCACCCGTTCCAGGCTGATCGTGTCGTTCGGGTTGTGGATGAGCCGCAGGTAGGCCAGCGCATCCTTGATCTCGCGCCGCCCGTAGAAGCGCGTCGCCCCGACGAGCCGGTAGGGCACGTTTGCCCGTACGAAGGCATCCTCCAGCGCGCGGGACTGCGCGTTGGTGCGGTACATCACCGCGCACTCGCCCGGCTCCGCCTCCCCCGACGCCACGAGCTGCGCGATCTGCTCAACGACGAACTGGGCCTCGTACTGCTCGTTGTGCGCCTCGTACAGCACGATCTGCGGCCCACCCTGCTGCGACGTGAACAGCCGCTTGGGCGTGCGGTGCGTATTGCGGTCGATGACCGCCCGCGCCGCGTCGAGAATCACCTGCGTCGAGCGGTAGTTCTGCTCCAGCAGCACGGTGCGCAGCTCGGGGAAGTCCTGCCGCAGCCGGTCCATATTGCGGTAATCCGCTCCGCGCCACCGGTAGATCGACTGGTCCTCGTCGCCCACGCAGAACAGGTTGCGGTGCTTCCGGGCCAGCAGCCGCAGCAGCTCGTACTGCGCCGCGTTCGTGTCCTGGAACTCGTCCACCAGCACGTGGTCGAGGCTGTTCTGGTAGCGGGCCAGCACCGCGTCGTTCTGCTGGAACAGCAGCGCGGTGTGCATCAGCAGGTCGTCAAAATCGACGGCGTTGTTCTCCAGAAGCTGCCGCTGGTAGGCGCGGTAGGCCCGCTTCACAATCTCGCCGAAGTAGTCCGAGGGCCGGTATTCCTCCGCCGTGATCAGCTCGTTCTTGAGGTTCGAGATGCGCCCCAGCACGCGGTCCGGGCTGTACAGCTTGTCGTCGAGGTTCAGCTCCCCGGTGACGACCTCTTTCATCAGCGCGCGCTGGTCCGCCGTGTCGAAGATCACGTAATCCCGCGAGAGCGGCAGGCTGTCCGTCTCGCGCCGCAGGATGCGCGCACAGATCGAGTGGAAGGTACCCATCGTCAGGCCCTTGACCCGCCCCGGCAGCAGGTCCTCGATGCGCCGCATCATCTCCCGCGCAGCCCGGTTGGTGAAGGTCATCGCCATGATGCGCCAGGGCGGCACGCCCATCTCCTCGACGAGGTAGGCGATGCGGTGTGTGAGCACGCGCGTCTTGCCGCTGCCCGGCCCGGCCAGTACCAGCACCGGGCCCGGCGGCGCGGTCACCGCCGCGTGCTGGCCTTCATTCAACCCATCCAGAATAGCCGATGGCAAGATGCTTCTCCTCGGAGACTTCGTACGGTGGCGGTCGCGCCGCCATTTTAGCACGCTCCGCCCGGTTCATCGACCCGGGGCCGACTGCTGAAGGACCGGTGATGGCTTAAAGCCGCGCTGGGCGATAAATCGCCCGGCTACAGGGCAGCTTCGCTGCCGCCAAGTTCCCTGTCGGGGAC
>CAZDLX010000144.1:0-8915 GCA_964506005.1 uncultured Anaerolineae bacterium
CCAGGTGGTGAGCTCGGCGAACAGGACGATGGCGGCGTCGGCGGGGCTCATGCGGCGGCGGGCGAGCTCGTCGGGGTCGAGCCACCGGCTGAGTGGGCTGACCACCATGCCGGGGAGGCCCACCCTGTAGCCCTGCTGGGCGAGCGCTACAGCGACGTTCGCCGAGACGGTGCTCTTGCCGACGCCCCCCTTGCCGCTGCTCACGGCGATGATGTGCTTGATCCCCTGTTGCTGTGACATTGAACTTCCCTTCGGTGTTCAGGACATTGAAGACGGCGACGCGGGCACCGGTTTCAGATCTCAACCACGCGCTCGCCTGCCGGTATCTCTCCGGTTGTGTAGTAGCGAGAGACATCATTCACCGCGCGCTCATAAGCCGCGGCCAGGTCCTCGTCGCTCCCTTTGTAACGCACAATCGTCTGCTGCGCGCACAGCGTACAGCCGCGCATCGCCCGGTAGCTGTCGGCGTGGCAGGTCAGACAGCCGTCCAGCCGGACCATCATCAGCGTAAAAGCCTGGCGTTCCAGGCTGCCCGGCTGGGAACCCGCCACCCGGTCGACGAGCTGCTGCCACTGCCGCCCTCGCAGGTTGCGCAGCAGCGGGATCACGCGGGCCGGGAAGATGATCTCTGCGTCATTCTGGTACAGCATCATGTGACATGACCTCGTTCTCACTGCGATGCGCTGCCCCATGCGCTGCGGTGTGGCTTCGTCCCACAAGAAGGCCGCTCGCCAGCCATATTGCGGGCTGGCGGCGGGCCTGGATTCGCGTCAAAGATAACCGGTGAGCATGGCGACCTGCACCCTGCCTCAGGTGCTGCGACTACCGCTTGCGGCGCAGCGCCTTGGCCAGCTCGCCCGCCTCGCGGGCCAGCCGCTCTTCCTCGGCGCGCGTCGGTGCGATGGTCTGCCAGTAGCTCTGCGGCTTGGCGAGCTTCTCCATGTCGTAGACGTGGTTCGTCGTACGGTCGTAGCCTGAGAGCTCGTAATCGTGATCCATCTTGATCGCGTCGAACGGGCAGAACTCTGCGCAGAAGCCGCAGTTCATGCAGATGTCGATGTCGATGTAGAACTCCGCCGGTTCCGGGATGGGGCGCCCGGTTTCAGGGTCGTCGCTGCGGACGATCCAGATGCACTGCGGCGGGCAGACCTTCGCGCAGATGCCGCAGGCCGTACACCAGTATTTACCGGGCTCGGTGGGATGATCCTCGTCGTTGACGACCAGGAAGGGGATGAAGCGGAAGCGCTCGGGCACGGCGATCTTCTCTTCCGGGTACTGCACGGTGAAGAGCCCCGTGGTGTTGGTGCTCTGGCGCGCCGCGAACCCCTCGTCCGTGGTATAGCGCTTAACGCCCCACTTGAGGTCGTCAACGTACGTCTCAACAAGGCGCTTGAGCGTAACGCCCAACCCCTGCAGGATTCCGAGTCCATACATGCCGCTCTCTCCTCATGTTAAAGCCCCGGCTCTGCAAGAGACCGGGGCGGCCTGGCTCCGCCTAGCGGTCAACCTCTCCAAGCACGATATCAATACTGCCAAGGATGACGATCACATCGGCCACCTTGTGCCCGATGCACATCTCCTCAAGCGCGGTGAGGTTGATGAAACTTGGGGACCGAACATGATAGCGGTACGGGTTCGTGCCGCCTTCCGATATGCAGTAGAAGCCGAGCTCGCCCTTCGGGTTCTCGTGGTGGCCGTAGACTTCGCCCGCCGGCACGCGCACGTTGTAGGAGCGTTTACCGCCCCAGTACTCCTGCCCAACGGTCTCTTCGAGGTAAGGCACCACCTGCTGGAGGATGCGCAGGCTCTGCACGATCTCGTCCATGCGCACCCGGTAGCGGTCGTAGGCATCGCCGTTGTAGCGAACGGCCACGTCGAAGTCGAGCTGGTCGTAGTAGCTGTAGGGGTCGGCACGCCGCAGGTCGTAGGGCACGCCGGAAGCACGCAGCACCGGGCCGGTGGTGCTCAGCGCCACGGCCTGCTCGGGCGTGAGCACACCCACACCCTTGAGCCGCGTCACGAGGATCTCGTTCTGCGTCAGCAGGCGGTCGATCTCGTCGTAGATACGCGGCAGCCGGTCGTAGATCAGGTCCTTGATGAACGCCATCGTATCGAACTCGCGCGCCCGGTCGCCCGGCTTGACAGCCGGCCCGCCGATGTAGGGCGGGAGATCGTAGGCGACGCCGCCGAAGCGCATGTAGTTGCACATCATACGGGAGCCGCTCATCGCCTCGAACAGGTCGAGGATCAGCTCGCGCTCCATCAGCGCGTACAGCACCGGCGTGAAGAACGCGCCGAGGTCATTCAGCAGGAAGCCGATCGCCGAGAGGTGGTTGAGGATACGGGTCAGCTCGACGACCAGAATGCGGATCCACTCCGCGCGCTCGGGGATCTCGATCCCCATCTGCTTCTCGACGGTCAGCGCGTAGGCCATATTGTTGGCCATACTCGAGAAGTAATCGAGGCGGTCGGTGTAGGGCATGTTCTGCAGCCAGATGTTGCGCTCGCCGATCTGCTCGTGGTTGCGGTGCAGGTAGCCAAAGACCGGCTTGAGACGCGTCACCGTCTCGCCGTCGACCGTCACCGCCATGCGGAACACACCGTGCGTGCTGGGGTGCTGCGGGCCAAGATTGACGACGAGCTCATCCGTCTTAATCTGCTGGATGCCGATGCCCTGCAGGCCCGTATTGGGCGTGATGAGCCCGGCATAGAGCGCATCTTCGCCCTCCGGCACCCAGCCGTCCAGCGTGAAGCCGGGCGGGTACTGCACGTTCATGCCGTAGGGCACGCGCATTTCCGCCCGGTCGACCTGCCCCTCAGGCCAGCGGCTCTTGAAGGGCTTCTGCTCTTCTTCGTAGTAGGGCTCTTTCCAGTCTTTCCGCATCGGGTGGCCGTGGAAGCCTTCCCACAGCAGGATGCGGCGCAGATCGGGGTGCCCGGCAAAGCGGATGCCGTACAGATCCCACGCCTCGCGCTCCTGGAAGCTGGCACCGGGCCACACGCTTACCAGCGACGGGATCTCGGCGTCGTCGCGCGGGGTGCGAGCCTTGAAGTTGATCGGCGGCCCGCCCTTGCGGGTGTTGTAGGCGTGGTAAACCATCTCCAGGTAGCCGTCCTCGAGGTAATCAACGGCTGCCGCGTTGGAGAGAAGGTCGTAGCCCAGATCATCACGCATCGCCTGTCCGAGTTCCACAAGGGAGTCGTTCTCGACGACGATGCCTTCGTAGCCCTCGCGCGTGTCGAGCTCGAACGCGCCGGGGAACTTTTCCTGCAGGTACTCGATGGGGTCGGTAGTGGTGCGCTGCTCACCTGCGTCCGGCATTACATCAGTCATCTGTCATCACCTGTCTATTCTACCGGGGCTTCTTCGACTACTTCGGCAGGCGGAGCGACGTCCTGGGCCTCAGCCGTGGTGACGGCGCGAATAAGCCCCGCCTGGCGCACGTCGATCAGATCAGGCCCCAGCACCGGCTCAGGGATCGCCACCGTCTCACCCTTGCCGTACCAGGGCACCGTGCGGATGCTCTGCGCCTCGATCTTGCGGTGAAGCGTCATGAAGCCGTACATCAGCGCCTGTGGGGTTGGCGGGCAGCCGGGCGTGTAGACGTCCACCGGCAGGAACTTGTCGATGCCGTCCACGACGTTGTAGCCCTCTTTGAACGGCCCGCCGCCAGAGGCGCAGGCGCCCATCGCCAGCACGTAGCGCGGCTCCGACATCTGGTTGTACAGCCGCACGATCTGCGGGACCATCTTCTTCGTCACCGTGCCGGAGACGATCATCAGGTCGCACTGGCGGGGGCTGGGCCGCATAACCTCCATGCCGAAGCGAGCCGGGTCGTAGCGCGAAGCCGCCATCGCGATCATCTCGATCGCGCAGCAGGCCAGGCCGAACAGCATCGGCCAGACCGACTTGGCGCGGGCCCAGTTGTACACGCGGTCAAGCGTGGTAATGGCAACGTTGCTCTTCAGCTCATCCGGGACAGGGTAGTCGGGGTTGTTGAGGCCTTCGAACGGATCAGGCGTCACGGTCATAACCTTCGGACCTCCTCATGAGTGCCCGCTGTGCCAGGCTGCGCCGCCTCGGCGGCGTCTGAGCGGTAAGCGCGGCGACAGAGGGAGTGTGCTCAACGCGGACGGTTGCTGTTAGGCTCGTCGGATCGTGCTCGTCATTCCCTGGCATGGGCCGGGAGGCTGCTTCCGGTAGCTTAGGGGCAGGATCTTGTCATCAAGGTAATGGTACTCTGGAGGCCCCCAGAATTCAAGGAAGCGGTGGGCGCTCGCCTGGCGCCTCTCCATGGCCCGCACCATCGAAAATGACATTCTTCACAAGCTTCATTTAGTATACAGGAATCGCGCTTATTTCGCCATGTTATAGAGCGAAAATGTCGTATTACGCCCGTTTTATCTCCGGGATGAAGAAGCGGGCAACCGCGCCGGTGGTGAAAAGCACGCCCGCGCTGATTGCGATGGCGGCGGGCGAGCCGAGATACTCCGCCAGCGCGCCGACGAGGTAGCCGCCCACCGGTGTCATGCCGAAGACGACCATCGTGTAGACGGCCATCACGCGCCCGCGCATCTCGTCCGGAATGTTTTCCTGGATGAGCACGTTCGACAGCGAGATCTGCGGCGTGAGCGTAAGCCCGATAAAAGCCAGCAGCACCAGCGAGAGCGCCAGTGAGCGCGACGCCGCAAACGCAAAGAGCGCCAGCGGGAGCATCATATTGATGAGGTTGAGGTAGCGGCCCCGCGCCCGCAGCCCGGCCAGATAAGTGACGAGCAGCGCCCCGACCAGCGAGCCAACCCCCGAAGTGGTGTTCATGAGGCCGAAGGTCAGCTCGCCCCTGCCCAGCACCTCGCTGGCGACGATGGGCAGCAGCACTCGGAAGTTCTGCCCGAACAGCGCCACCATCAGCACGATGAGGATGAGGCCGGTGATGAGCCGGTTCTGCCGGATGAAGCGCAGCCCGTCGCCCATGTCCTGCAGCGGGGAGCGCCCGGAAGGGGTGAACTCACGGTTGGGCAGGTGCATCAGCAGCAGCGCGCCGAGGATCGCGACGAAGCTGAGCCCGTTGATCGTGAACGCCCATGCCGAGCCCAGCACGGCGACAATCACGCCGCCCAGCGACGGACCGAGGATGCGGGCGGTGCTCATCAGCGTCGAGTTGAGCGCGATCGCGTTGCTGAGGTCTTCGCGGTCGTCCACCAACTCCACGTAGAACGACTGGCGGGTTGGCGCGTCGAAGGCGTTGGCGATGCCGCGCACCGCCGAGAGCACGAAGACGTGCCACACCTCGATCTGCCCGCTGAACGTCAGCGCCGCCAGTGCGAACGCCTGGAGCATCTGCACGACCTGCGTTACGAAGAGGATCGTGCGGCGCGAGGTCCGGTCGATGACGACCCCGGCGAACGGGCTGAGCAGAAAAACCGGCACCGCCATAATCGCCGTCACCTGGCCGAGTACCAGCGCGGAGTTCGTCAGCTCGTACACCAGCCACTGCTGCGCGACGGTCTGCGCCCACATGCCCGTGACGGAGATCAGCAAGCCGATGAAGTAAAGGCGGAAGTTGCGGTGGCGCAGGGCGCTGAACGACTTGACGACACCGGGCCTGCTGCGTGGTGCAGTGACGACGGCGGTGCCGGGCGGCTGGAATTTTGCGGTGGGCTGTCTGGCGTGGCTGGCTGGCACGGATCTACCCGGGCGGCAGTTCAGGCGACGGAGTCAGGGCGCGGATGGCCCGCGCCCTCGGCGTCAGCGTTCAGTTAGACGTATATCTACGCCATTGTAGCTCTGGCGACCCGCCCGCGCCAGATCGCGGTAAAATAGCTGGCAGATGAGACAGGAGGATCGGCTTGGAACAATCCGCGCGTGACAGGCAGGTCCAGCGCGTGCTCATGGGCACGCTGGCGGCCAATCTACTCGTCGCCGCCGCCAAGATCATCGTCGGGCTGGCGACTCGCTCGCTGGCGATGGTCAGCGATGGCGTGCACTCGTCACTCGACGCCACCTCCAACATCGTGGGGCTGGTGAGCGTGCGGCTCGCTTCGCGCCCGCCCGACGAGACACACCCCTACGGCCACCGCCGCTTTGAGACGCTCGCCAGCATGTTGATCGGCGGCCTGCTCATGCTGACCGCCTGGGAGATCGTCAAGGGCAGCATCAACCGCCTGTCGCAGAACGTCACGCCGGAGATCACGACCGTCAGCTTCGCCGTGATGGTCGTGACCATCCTGATCAACATCGGCGTGTCCACGTTTGAGGCCCGCGAGGGCAAGCGGCTGCAGTCCGAGATCCTGAACGCCGACTCGCACCACACTCGCAGCGACATTTTCGTCTCGCTGACGGTACTCGCCAGCCTGATCGCCGTGCGGCTGGGCTACGGCTGGCTCGACGCCGCGGCAGCGCTGGTCGTCGTGGTGCTGATCGCCATCCCCGCCTGGGACATCCTCAGCCGGTCGGTGAACGTGCTGGTGGACCGCGCGCCGCTGGAGCCGGGGCGGGTCGAGCGGGTGGTGCGCGAGGTGCCCGGCGTCGAGCATGTCACGCAGGTCCGCAGCCGGGGGTCGCTCGGCAACATCCACATCGACCTCGACGTGCAGGTACCCGCCCCCACCACCGCCGACCAGAGCGCCGCCATCGCCCGCGAGATCCGTGAGCGGCTCGGGGCGGGCATCGAGGGGCTGGAGGACATCCGCATCTACTTCCTGCCCACGCCTGACGTCGATCCGGACGTGGCGCAGGTCGCCCGGGCGGAGGGCGACGCGCTGGGGCTGGGCGTGCACGAGGTTATCCCCGTGCAGGACGCCGCGGGCCGGCTGAAGGTGGACATGCACGTCGAGCTGCCGCCCGCCCTGACGGTCGGCGAGGCGCACGAGCTGGTCACGCAGCTCGAGGACCGCCTGCGGGCAGCCATCCCCGACCTCACGCGCGTCGTCACGCATATGGAGCCCGCTCACCGCGGCGAATCGGCCCGGCAGGAGGGTCCGAGCGCGCGCGAGCTTGCCGCGCAGGCCCACGACCTCGCCGCCGAGCTGTACCCCGAGGTGAGCTGGCACGACCTGGAGATCCGGCTGGAGTCGGATGGCGGCTACGCGCTGAGCATGCACGGCGCGGTCTCGCCTGTCACGCCGCTGGAGGCCGCGCACCGCATGGCCGAGGAGGTCGAGACGACGATCCGGGCCAACCTGCCCCAGTTCCACCGCGTCACGATTCACACTGAGCCGCCGGATGTATCATGAGTCCACGGATGGCACAGACGGCACAGATGAGATGAATCAGTAGGGGCAGGTCTGACGATGCGACGGATCACATCTGCGGATGAGTCTACGCAGAACTGCCCCCTGAAAGGGGGAAGTGCCCCGAAGGGGCGAAGGGGGTCTTAATCCGGATGAGGCAAGCCGTTGGTCTTAAGTAGGGGCGGGTCTGAGACCCGCCCCTACCAATTTGCCGGTAGCCGTCAGTGGGTGAGGGCCGCCTTACCCCTCCACGCTTGCCAGCGGCCAGGTGGGGCGCACGTCGAAGTCGAGCGTGTCGCGTTGGCCGTGGGCAAAGCGGAAGTAGCCCGCCGCCGCGATCATCGCAGCGTTGTCGGTGCACAGCGAGAGCGGCGGCACGCGCACGGGCCGCCCCGCCCGCCGGATCATCTCCGCGCGCAGTGCCGCATTCGCCGAGACGCCCCCCGCCACAAGGATCTCCCGCGCGCCGGTCTCCTCCGCCGCCCGCACCGTCTTGCCCACCAGCACGTCGACCACCGCCGCCTGGAAGCTCGCGGCGAGGTCGGCCACCGGCACGGAGTCGGGCAGCGGCGTGTCGGGCGTGTAGCCCGGCACCAGCGACTCCAGCGTGCGCAGCACCGCCGTCTTGAGCCCCGAGAAGCTGAAATCGTAATTGCGCTCGCCCTGGCTGCCGCGCAGCCACACGCGCGGCAGGTCGAACGCCGCGGGGTCGCCGCCCTCCGCCGCCCGCTGGATGGACGGCCCGCCGGGGTACGGCAGGTTGAGCAGGCGGCCCACCTTGTCGAACGCTTCGCCTGCCGCGTCGTCGAGCGTGCCGCCGAGCGTCTCGTACTCGCCATGCCCGGTCATGAGCAGCAGGTCGGTGTGCCCGCCGGAGACGATCAGCACGACCACCGGAAACTCGATCGGCACCCACTCGTCGTCCGGCCCGGCGGGCGGCTCGCCCGGCACGAAGCGGAACTCCGGCCCGGCCAGCCACAGCGAGTAGACGTGGCCCTCCAGGTGGTTCACCGCCACGACCGGCAGCTCGCGGGTCAGCGCGAGGCCCTTGGCCATGTTCACGCCGACGACCAGCGAGCCCGCCAGCCCCGGCCCGCGCGTTACCGCGATGGCGTCGATGTCCTCCAGCGTGACGCCCGCCTGCGCGATGGACTCCTCGACGACCGGGTAGATGCGCTCGACGTGAGCGCGGGAGGCGATCTCGGGGAAGATGCCGCCGTACTGCGCGTGAATGTCGATCTGCGAGGAGACGACGTTCGAGAGGATACGCCGCCCGTCCTCGACGACCGCCGCCGATGTTTCGTCACACGAGCTCTCAATGCCCAGAATCAGTGTCATAACAGTAAGCCTCAGCCGGTCAATTCGTTGTGCTTATCACCTGCGAACATCCCATTCGACGGCGATACGCGGCCTATCCGGCACGGTTGGTAGGGGCGGGTCTGAGACCCGCCCCTACGATAACCCTTCAACGCGATAATTGGCCCACGCCTACCCCACCTCGATCACCAGGTCCTTCGGGAACGGGGTCAGCGAGTGGACCTCCCCGCTGTCGTCGATGAACACCGTGTCCTCGATACGAATGCCGTACCCCTCATCCGGATAATACAGCCCCGGCTCGATGGTCAGCACCTGCCGCGGCTTGATCACGTCGGTCGAGACAGCGGACAGGCGCGGGCGCGAGT
>CAZDLX010000145.1:0-8757 GCA_964506005.1 uncultured Anaerolineae bacterium
GCGCGATGCAGCGAAACGTGGTGAGCTTGCCGCCGGTGACGGTCAGCAGGCCGCGTTCGTCCCACAGGGCGTGCTCGCGGCTCTCCTTCGACGGCTCGACATCCTCCCCCTTGCTGATCACGGGCCGCACCCCGGCGAACGTCGAGAGCACGTCGTCGCGAGTCAGGTTCAGGCCGGGGAAGTGGGCCTGCACGGCACGCAGCAGGTAGTCAACTTCCTCCGGCGCAATGCTCGGCTCGCGGTCCAGGTCGTCGGCGTGGTCGAGGTCGGTCGTGCCGAGCAGGGTCACGCCTTCCCAGGGGAACACGAAGACGGGGCGGCTGTCGTCGGGGTGCGGGAATGAGATCGCCTGGTAGACCGGGAAGCGGTCGTGCGAAAACAACAGGTGGCTGCCGCGCAGGGGCCGCAGGCGCGGCTCGGCGCCGACCTCAGCGCGGAGGCGGTCGGCCCAGGCCCCCGTCGCGTTGACGACGGCCGCGGCCCGCGCTTCACAGCGCCGGCGGGAGAGGCGATCGCGTAGAATCACGCCGCAGACCTGGCCGCGCTCGTCGTACAGCAGCCCTTCGACGCGGGCGTAGTTCAGCGCGACGGCGTGCCCGGTCGCCGTGCCCTCGCGGATCACGCGCAGCACCAGCCGCGCGTCGTCGGTCTGGGCGTCACGGAAGCGGAAACCGCCGTTCAGGTCGCCGGTAGCGAGCCCCGGGGCCATCAGCGCGATGTCGTGTGTCTCCAGCGTTTCGTGGACGCACCAGTGGCGGCCCATCCAGCCGTACATGCGCAGGCCGAACTCCATCATCCAGGCCGGGTAGCCTTCACCCTCGTAGCTCGGGTAGATGAACGGCAGCGTCTCGACCAGCCCGTCGCCCTGCTTGAGCAGCGTATCGCGCTCGCAGACCGAGCGGTACGTCAGCTTGAACTGGAAGTTGTTGAGGTAGCGCAGCCCGCCGTGTACCAGCTTCGACGAACGGCTGGAGGTGCCGGAGGCGAAGTCGTTCTGCTCGACGAGCAGGACGCGCAGCCCCAGGCGCGCGCCCTCACGCAGGATACCCGCCCCGGTGATCCCCCCGCCGGCGACGATCACGTCCCACGGCCCGGCGGCGCGCTGCCAGGCGGTCTTGCGGTCTGGCGTGCCGGTAAGCATCGTTAACCTCCTCTAGCGGGCGGGCACTACGGCCTCGCCCGGCTCGGCGGCGCGGTCCAGCACCGTATAGCCGGGGTCGACCAGCTTGCCGGGGTTCAGAATGCCGTCGGGGTCGCAGTGCCGGAAGGTCTCGCGCAGCAGCTCGACGCCTGCCGCGCCCTTCTCGGCGGGCAGGTAGCGGGCGTGGTCCACGCCGACGCCGTGCTGGTGGCTGATCGTGCCGCCATGCGCCACGATGGCCTCGCTCGCCGCGCGTTTCATGCGCGCCCAGTGATCGAGCATGGCGTCGGGGTCGGGCTGCGTGCGGAAGATCACCGTCACATAAATACTGGCCCCGCTGCCGTACACGTGCGACAGGTGGGCAAAGACGTACGCACGCTCGCTGATCGCTTCGGAAGCCGCGCGGATGCGGCCCGTGATGTCCTCTGCCGCCGCCAGCACGCCCGACCACGGCACGATGGTTTCCATCGTGTCGATGGCGTAGCCCTGCTCCCAGAGCGTGTTGCGCAGGTAGGGTGTCAGGAAGCGGCTCTTGCGCCAGGTGCGGCCCATATAGCCGCCGGTCGGCAGGCCGCCGTGCCGCCGCGCGATGGCCTCGGCACTGCGGCGCGCCCAGCGGACGCTCGCCGCGCTGCCCGTCGCCCCGGCGATCAGCATGCACTTCTCGCCGCGGGCGTGGCCCAGCAGCCCCAGCCCGCGGTGGGCGAAGCTGACGAGCCCTTCATGGCCCGCCAGCGTGAGCATGGCCTCTGTCTCGAACGGGTTGCTCAGCCGCAGCATCGAGAGCGGCAGCCGCGCCTGGACCATCTCGCGCACCGCCTCGACGCCTGCCTCCCACGCCGGGAAGAACAACCCGACGAACTGCTCCGCCGGGGGCAGCGGCGAGACGCGCACCACCGCCCGCGTGATCACGCCCATGCGGCCCTCAGAGCCGAGCGCAAGCTGGCGCAGGTCGGGTCCGGCGGCGCTGGCCGGGTGCGGGGGCAAATCGAGCGCGCCGGCGGGCATCACCACCCGCCCGCCCGCGAACAGGTCTTCGATGCGCCCGTAGTGCAGCGACTGCTGCCCGCTGGAGCGCGTGGCGATCCAGCCGCCGAGCGTCGAGTACTCGAAGGACTGCGGAAAGTGCCCGAGTGTGTAACCGTGCGCCCGCAGCGCGGCTTCGAGCAGCGGGCCGCGCACCCCCGCCCCGAAAGCTGCCAGGCGGCTCGTCTCGTCCAGGTTCTCAAGCTCGCCCAGGTGCGAGAGGTCTACCGTCACGGTGGGCGGCGCGTCCGGCTCCGGGTTGATATGCCCGACGACGCTCGTGCCCCCGCCGTAGGGGATCAGCACCGCGCCGCGCTCCCGCGCGTAGTCGAACAGCGCGAGGATGTCGTCCTCCGTCTGCGGGTAAGCGACCCCGGCAGGAAACGTCCGCACACGACCCGCGCGCATTTCCACCCAGTCGGGCAGCGACTGGCCCCGCGCGTGCCGCAGGCGGTCGGCGGGGTCGGCCGAGATCAGCGGGTGGTCCGGCAGATCGGGGGTGGGCACGTGCTGCACCGCCTGCTCGAAGGGCACGTCCTGCGGCGGCTGCGGCTCGCCAACCTGCTCGCGCAGCCAGCCAAGCGCCCCCGGCGGGACGGGGTAGTCTACGGTGTCGTCGCCCCAGCCATTCCAGCGGCGCATGGCGTCACGCCTCCTCCGGCGGCCAGCCCTGCCCGGCTGACGCCCGGTTCCACAGCTCGATGCTGGTCTCCATCACCTGCTCGACGAGCGCCCGGGCAGCTGCAGCATCCGCCATGCTGGCGGCTTCGCGGAGCGCGGCATAGAAGCGGCGCGACTCCGTTCGGGACTCCGCCAGGCTGAAGTACAGCCGCGCCATGTCCTCGTAGAAACCCGCGAAGCCGTTGAGCATCAGCGTGTAGATGGGGTTCGCAGAGAGCACGGTAAGCCGGTGGTGCAGGGCCCAGTCGGCGCTGGCGAATGCCTCCGGTGTGTCGGGGAGATCGGCAACCAGCTCGTCGACCAGGCTGGCAACCGCCCCGGCGTTCTGCTCGATGGCGGCGGCGGTGTAGACGGGCGCGAGCGCGCCGCGGACTTCGAGAAGCTGCGGCACGAAGGCGCGCGGCATCACCGCCTCGTGCTCGACCAGCATCGCGAGGATGTTGAGGTTGCCCTCCGTCCAGATATCCCGCACGCGGGTGCGCCTGCCCTGCTGGATGTCGAGCCAGCCGTCGGCGGCGAGCCGCTGCAGGGCCTCGCGCAGCGTCGAGCGCGTCACGCCGAGCTTGTCGGCGAGCTCGCGCTCGGCGGGCAGGGTGCTGTTGGCGGGGAACGTGCCGTCGAGGATGGCCTCGACGAGGCGGTTGTAGGTGAGTTCGGCGGGGCGGGCGGGGGCCGCCCAGCGGATATCTGCTTGCATCAGGCCTCCAGTGCGGTATCTGGTCAGTGGTCCGACCAGTTTAGCCTCATTGTAAGGCTGATCGGGGCGGAGAGTCAAGGGGTATGTACGGATAGCAGATAGCTTATGGCACATGGAGATGAAGGTGGTGAGATCGGTCGGGGCGGGTTTCTTGCGCAGCATCGCCCGGAAATTCATTTCCGGGCTACGTGCAATCGTCGGTTGAAACCGACGAGACCAGCCTGCCCCCGTCAGGGAACGATTCAAGGTTGCTTCGCGGCCCGTAGCCGGACGATTCAAGGCTTGTCCGATATTAACCGGTTGAGCAGGTGGCTGCTGGTCGACCACCACCTGAGAATGGAATTCTCAGGCTACCACAGATGTGTCGCCTGAAGGCGACCTGCCAGTTGGCCGCACGGCGCTCCGGGCCGGCTTCAGCCGGCGCATCATCCGTAGCCTGATGCTTCAGCATCAGGCGTGAGTCACAGTAGGGGCGGGTCTCAGACCCGCCCCTACAATGAATGTCTGCGATTTGAGAGCAGCCTGCTACGCCTGCCGCACCAGCTTCCAGATCTCCTTGACGCTCGGGCGCTTGCCGTACATCAGCAGGCCCACGCGGAAGACCTTCGCGCCGACCCAGATGATGAACGGCACCGACAGCGCGCTCAACGCAATACTGCCGATGATGTCGATGGTCGGAACGCCGCCCATCGAGAGGCGCAGCATCATCATGGTGGGCGCTGTCAGCGGAATCCACGACAGCACCCGTGCGATGATCATATTGGGATTCGAGATGATGAAGCCGCCCAGCATCATCGGGATGGCCGCCGCGAACGAGAACACACCGGCGAGCTGCTGCGACTCCTGCTCGGACGTGCCGAGCGCACCCGCCGCGCCCATGATCACGGCAAAGATCAGGAAGCCGAGCAGGTAGTAGACGAGGCTCAGGATGAACAGCTGGGGCCGCATCAGCGCGGGCAGTGCCACGCCGAGCATCCCGAGCATGCCGCCGCTGAACGCAAAGGCAGTGCCCAGCCAGACGGCGATCTGTGTCAGGCCGAGCGCGCCGAGGCCCAGCACCTTGCCGGCGAGCAGCTCCTGAGCCGTCACCGAGGACAGCACGATCTCGATGACGCGGCTCGTCTTCTCCTCGGAGACGCTGCGCAGCAGGTACCCCGAGGACGTGAAGATCGTGATGACGAGCAGGATGCCGAGGAAGTAAGGCACGATGAAGCCGGCGATCATCCCGGCAATCCCGCCGCCGCTTGATTCCTCGCCGATTTCCTGCGCGAGGCTCACGACATCCGGCACCGAGGGGTGCAGGACGCGCTCGGCGATCTCCGGGCTCACGTTCCCGAACAGCAGGTGCTCCGCCAGGAAGTCGTCCGACTCGTCCGCCATGACGACGTTCATGTTGCCATCGCGAGTGACGATGGTGACGTCGCCCGTTTCAAGGTAGTTCTCTGAGATGATAAGCAGCGAGTCGATCTGCTCGGCGGCGAGCGCCTCACGCCCTGCCTGGCGGCTCTCGTAAGGTACGAACTGGTCCGCGTACTCGGGCAGGATCGGCGAGTACAGCCCCGAATGGTCGACGACGCCGACGGTCAGGTCCTGCCCGCCAAACTGGCGCTCGAAGAAGTCGCCCGCCTGCCCGCCGAAGAAGGTCGCGATCAGCAGGCCGATGCCTGCCAGCGCCGGCACCGCCAGCGTCCAGACGATGAAGCCGGTCCGCCGCAGATTGAGCAGATACTCGTGAACTGCTATGGTCCAGACTTTACTCAGATTCATGGCGGCTCCCCTTGACGACGCTCACGAAGATCTCCTCCAGCGGCGCCGATGCGACCTCAAACGACTCGACCGGCACGCCGTTCTGCACGAGCGTGCGCAGCAGTTCCTGCGGGCTGGTGCCGTCGAGCGTGAGTGTTACCGTCCCGTTTTCACGGCGGGCGTTGACCACGCCGGGCAGGTGCTCGATCTCCGCGCTGGTACGGACCCGCACCGCGTTCGGCGAGTACTCGCGCTTGATGTCGGCGAGCGGCCCATACAGCACCGCGCGCCCGTGGTTGATGAGCAGGATGCGGTCACACAGCGCCTCGACGAGGCTCATCTCGTGGGCGCTGAGGGCCACCGTCTTGCCAGAGGCGGCCAGCTCCCGAATGAGCGACATAAGCAGCCCCACGTTGACGGGGTCGAGGCCCTGGAAAGGCTCGTCGAAGATCAGCACGTCAGGGTCGTGGACGAGAGTCGCGGCGAATTGCAGCTTCTGCTGCATACCGCGGCTGAGGTCCCTGACCCGGCTGTTCGCCCGGTCGGCCAGCTCGACGCGCTCCAGCCACTCGAGGGCGCGCTTGCGGGCCACGTCCGTCGGGGTGCCCTTCAATCGAGCGAGGTACACGAGCACCTGAAGGACGCGCTGGTCGCGGTACAGCCCCCGCTCCTCGGGCAGGTAGCCTGTCAGCTCGCGCGCCTCCCTCGGCTCGCGGCCCATCACGCGGATGGTGCCTTCGTCCGGCAAGAGAATGTCCATAATGGCGCGGATCGTCGTCGTCTTGCCCGCACCGTTCGGGCCGAGCAGCCCGAAGATCTCACCGCCGTACACCTCGAATGAGAGGTGATCGACGGCGGTCACGGCGTCGTAACGTTTGACGAGGCCGTTGACTTCCAGCATTTTCTGTTGGTTCATGACCGTCCCAAATCTAGTGTCGAAACACGCCCACTATCTGCTACGTAGATGGCCCGCCCGTGGTTCCTGGCCGGGTGTCTGTCAGCGCTCCAGACACGCGAGAACGCCGGCCAGCTCGGCGAGATCCTGCATGACGTAATCCGGCTGCCACGGCGCACCGGGGATGTCCGCCCGCGACGTCTCCCCGCTGAGCACCAGCACCGTCATGACGCCGGCCTGCCCCAGCGCGATGTCCGTGTACAGCCGGTCGCCGACCATGCAGGTCTCCGCGAGTGGGATACCCGTCCGGGCCCGCACGGCCTCGACGATTGGCGGGTTCGGCTTGCCGACGATCACGTCGGGCCGCCGCCCGGTCGAAGTCTCGACGAAGGCGATCATCGCGCCGATGTCCGGCATGACGCCGCCCGGCAGCGGGCAGTTGACGTCGGGGTGCGTGGCAATGTACGGCAGACCCGCCCGCACGAGGTCGCACAGCCGCCAGAGCTTGTCGTACGTCAGCGTTGTGTCGAAGCCCAGCACCGCCACGTCGGGGCGTTCCGCGTCCAGCGTAAAACCCGCCGAGCGGAAGGTGTCTTCAAGCCCTGGCGTCCCCACCACGTAGACGCATACGCCGGGCATGTGCTGGCACAGGTACAGCGCCGTCGCCTCGCCGGAGGTGAAGATCCTCTCCGCAGGCACGTCGAGCCCGAGACGGTGCAGCTTGTCCGCATAGTAAGCGGGCTGGCGAGACGAGTTGTTGGTCAGGATGAGGTATTCGAGCCCGCGCTCGCGCACGAGGTCAAAGAGCTGCAGCGCACCGGGCAGCAGCTGGTTGCCGAGAAATATGGTGCCGTCCATGTCAAGCATGAGACAGCGCACGTGCGCGAGTTGTTGGGTGTCCATGATTTCACCTTGGCGGGAGCTGGCGGAGGTTATTGTAAATCCCACCCGGTTCGCTGGCTACATTTGGACCTGGTAGCGTGGCGCGGGCGCGTTCGCTAAACCCCCTCCACCCGGCCCTGCGGGCCGCCCACCTCCCCCTTGCAAGGGGGCGGTCACCCCCACCCCGGGGGGGGGGCGGGGTGGGGGGGGGGTTCCTACCTGTCCCAGCCGTCGCGTCATCGCTGCCTATACGCCGGGCATAGGGCAACTCCCCAGTTCCCCTCTGGCGCTTTTTCTGTAGAATAGTACTCAGGTGGGATTCACGGGGTGAGGGAACACGCGCCGTCATGGTGGCGTCACATATCCAACGAGAGCGATTACTGGTTGAGGATGGCAGCTCAATGAAGAAGTTAGGCGTCAGTCTCTTGCTCGGAATCCTGCTGGTGGCGCTGCTGGGAGGCGCTGCGCCCGCCCTGGCGAACGGCCCGGAGTCCGCGCCGCGCCAGGACTCGGTGCACATCGTGCAGCCGGGGGAGACGCTGTTCAAGATCAGCGTGCGGTACGGCGTCCCCATGAACGACATCGTCGTCGCCAACGGCATCGTCGACCCGACGCGCATCTATGCCGGGCAGCGGCTCATCATCCCCGTCCCCGGCTCGACGGTGCAGCCCGCCCAGGGCGCGGTGCAGCACACCGTCCAGCGCGGGGAGATCCTCTCCCGCATCGCTCTCAACTACGGCGTCTCGATGTGGAGCATCATGCAGGCCAACGGCATCTCGAATGCCTCGGTCCTGTACGCCGGGCAGGTGCTGACCATCCCCGGCGCAACGGCTCAGGCCGCGCCGCCGCCCGCCGAGCCTGTGGTAGCTCCCGCGCAGGCAAGCACGTACACCATCCAGCCCGGCGACACGCTCCAGCGGATCGCGCTGCGGCACGGCACGTCGGTGGCAGCACTCATGGCGGCGAACTCAATCGCCGATATGAACCGGATCTTCTGGGGGCAGACGCTGGTGATTCCGGGGCCGGGCGCGCCCGCACCTGCGCCGCAGGCGGCTCCCGCGCCCGCCGCGCCGACCTCGGCGGGCAAACTGGTCCTAGTGGACCTCTCCGAGCAGCGTGCCTATGCCTACGAGAATGGCGCTCTGCTCAACAGTTTCGTCGTCTCGACCGGACTGCCGGGCACGCCGACACTCGTGGGGACGTTCTCAATCTACGTAAAGTACCGCTACGCCCCGATGAGCGGCCCCGGCTACTACCTGCCGAATGTGCCGTACGTGATGTACTACGACGGGAGCTACGGCCTGCACGGGACGTACTGGCACAACAACTTCGGTAACCCGATGAGCCACGGCTGCATCAACTTCCGCACCCCAGACGCCGAGTGGATCTACAACTGGGCACCGGTCGGCACGACGGTTCAGGTGCAGTACTGAGCGAGAAGCCTGGCGGAATCGTGGCGATGCAACGGTAGGGGCGGGTCTCAGACCCGCCCCTACGACATTGTCATGTCGCCCCGCTCTAAACTTGACCTCACCTGAAAGCGGGTCGTCAGGGGTGGGGTCGAGAGCGGTTGCCGCCCACCCTGCACAGTCCCTACCCCGCCCGCGTGCCGTTCTCACCCACCCGCAGCGACAGCCGCAGCCCCTGCGTGTCCGGGTCGCGATAGACCTGTGCGTCCACCGCGATGGC
>CAZDLX010000146.1:0-6730 GCA_964506005.1 uncultured Anaerolineae bacterium
GAACAGTATGAGTTTATTGGCGATTGCTGGCAACTTCAACGGGCAACCACTGCCGGCCCGCAACTGGCGCGCGGTAGTGTAACGCAAGACTGCCCGATTTGCCTATCTCGCCGCCTGACGGAATCCCTGCGTTTGGCTGGCAGCGCCGGTTTGAAGGGGACCTGAGGCGGGGTTATACTGGCCATGATAGGAAGAAAGGATGCACCGTGTCGAATCCTCTTTTCTCAACGTACAGTCAGGGCGAGGATCGCGTGACGTCTTCCATCCTGGCAGTGTTTGAGCGCATCTCCTTTTCACTCGTCGAACACATACTCCAGTCACTGGCTCAGGAACCTGAAACCTCGCTGCTCACATTCGTCAATCAGCCGAAAGGGATCACATCGCGTCCCGACGGCCGTATCCGTGGCTCGTTTTCCTACTGGATCGAGACGAAACGGGTTCAGAATGCCGTACGCAAGAGTCAGATTGCCGCGCATCTGCAAGCCCTGGATGCTGAGACTGATGTGGAGCGCCAGCGGCTATTGGTGTTGACGCCCGATGCAGAGGAACCCGCTGCACTCGCTGAGATTGACGATGAGCGTGTGGCCTGGGCCAGCTTTGATGATCTTCTGCAGGTGATTCAAGCAGTTCTGGAGCCTGAGGGAGGCTGGTTGATATCCGGGCAGCCGGTGATTACGGAGTGGGAGCGTAACCTGCTCTATGAAATGGTGCGATTCTTGGAGTCCGAAGGGCTGATCGGCGCATCGGCGCAGCAGGTCGTGGTGGTCGCAGCCAGGCTGGCCTTAGATGAATACTTCCATCACTCAGCTTACATCTGCCAGCCCAAGCGATCGTTTCAACCGTGTGATTACATTGCGTTCTACGCTGAGGGCCGGATTAGCCAGTACGTGCCTCGTATTCTCGCCACCGTTGAGAGCATTGTGCTGGACGAAGAGACTATCGACGCACGTCAGGACGTTGACGAGGGTCTGCGCACGCGCCTGCGAGAATTGGTGCGGGCGCTTCGTGAGGAAGATTCATTCCGCGTTGGCGAGGCGCAGAAAGTGATGTTCCTGTCTTCTCATGACGCACCTAGCACGTTGATACTACCCCACGATATTGTGAACGACCTGGCCAGTGAAACCGGGCGCACAATCGCCTTTACACAGGGGCAGAGATACGTTCCTCTTGAAAGGCTGCTGGCAGCACCTGCGACGACATCAGCGCTATTATAGCAACTTAACGACGCGGCAGGGCCTGATTCAGCTGCTCCAGGTCTTGCCGGTTCAGTCGTGCTTTGAGCACAGGATAGTGATGGCATGGCCCGCATCGGCATTGATGCCCGCCTGGCTTACTACACGCAGGGCGGCATCTCCCAGTACACGCAGCACATCATCCGCGAGCTCGCCGGGCTGGAAACCGGGCACACGTTCGCCATCCTGCAGAGCCGCAAAGACACGCGCAGTCTGGCCGCTGGCCCGAACCAGCGCCGCGCACGCATGTGGACGCCCGCGCATCACAGGTGGGAGCGCACCGCGCTGGCCCTCGAACTGCTCCCGCGACGTCTCGACCTGCTGCACAGCCCCGACTTCATCCCGCCCGCCGGGGGCGGCTTCCGCTCCGTCATAACCGTGCACGACCTCGCTTTTCTGCACTACCCGCAGTTCCTGACGGACGAGAGCCGCGATTACTACGCCGGGCAGATCGAGGCTGCGGTCGCGCGGGCGGACCGCATCATCGCCGTCTCGGAGGCGACGAAGCGCGACCTCATGGCGCTGCTCGGCGTGCCGCCGGAGAAGATCGCCGTGGTGCTGGAGGCGGCCAGCGAGCAGTACCGCCACGCCACGCCGGGTGAGGTTGAGCGGCTGCGCGCCGTCTACGAGATCGACGGGCCGTACATTCTGTTCGTCGGCACGCTCGAGCCGCGCAAGAACGTCGACGGGCTGCTGCGGGCGTATGCGCAGCTCTGCGCGGAGGTACCCGACGTGCCGCAGCTCGTCATCGCGGGCGGGCGCGGCTGGCTGTACCAGGAGACGCTGGCGCTCTACGAGCAGCTCGGGCTCGGCGACCGCGTCTGCTGGACGGGAGTCATCCCCCCCGACGACCTGCCCGCGCTCTACAGCGCGGCGGAAGTCTTATGCCTACCATCTTACTACGAGGGCTTCGGGCTGCCGCCGCTGGAGGCGATGGCCTGCGGTACGCCAGTCGTCGTGAGCGACCGCGCCTCGCTGCCCGAAGTCGTGGGGGAGGCGGGGCTGTACGTTGACCCGGACGACGTGGCGAGTATCGCCGCCGCGCTGCGCCGCGTGCTGGAGGACTCCGTCCTCGCCGCCGACCTGCGCCGCCGGGGCCTCGCGCGGGCCGACGAATTTAGCTGGAGCCGCGCCGCCCGCGAGACGCTGGCGGTCTACGAGCAGACGCTGGAGCGCGCATGATCAAGCGCATCCTGTTCCTGACCCCCCAGCTCCCGTACCCGCCGCACCAGGGCACGACCATTCGCAATTACGGGCTGATCGACGGGCTGGCGGCGCGCGGGCACGACCTCGCGCTGGTGTCGTTTCTGGAGCCCGGCCAACCGGACCCTGCCGAGACGCCGCTCGCCACTATCTGCGATCCACTGATTACCGTCCCCGTGCCGGGCCGCACGCGCGCCGCTCGTCTGCGCGACCTCGCCGGGGGACATGCCGACATGGCCCGCCGGCTGTGGTCGCCGGATTTCCTCGCCGCCGTCCAGCGGGTGCTAAACGCGGGCCGCTTCGACGCCATCCACTTTGAGGGCATCGAGCTGATGTCCTACCTTACGCCGCTGCTGCCCCGGCTGCGCCGCGACATGCCCGACGCGCCGCTGATCTACGATGCGCACAACGCCGAGCACGCACTGCAGGCACGCATCGCACGGCAGGACTGGCGCACGCCGCGCCGCTGGCCGCTGGCGCTCTACTCGAGCATCCAGGCGCGGCGGCTCGCGCGGTTCGAGGGCGCGGCGGTCCGCAAGGTCGATCACGTCCTCGCCTGCTCGGATGCCGACGCCGCGCAGCTTGCCGCGCTCGGCGAGCAGACGCCGATCACCGTCATTCCGAACGCGATCCAGATGGCGGCTTACGACGCCGGCCAGCCCCCCGCCGGCTTGCCGCACCCGGCGCTGGTGTTCACCGGCAAGATGGACTTCCGGCCCAACGTGGACGCTGTGCTGTGGTTCGCCGGGGAGATCCTGCCGCGCATCCGGGCGGAGGTGCCCGGCGCGCACTTCGCGGTCGTCGGGCAGAAGCCGCACGCGCGGCTCGGTGCACTCGCCGGGCAGCCCGGGGTCACCGTGACGGGGCGCGTGCCGGCCATCCAGCCCTACCTGCAGGCGGCGGACGTGTACGTCGCCCCGCTGCGGATGGGTAGCGGCACGCGGCTCAAGCTGCTGGAGGCGATGGCGATGGGGCGGGCGATTGTGAGCACATCGCTGGGCGCGGAGGGGCTGAACGCCGAGCCGGGCACGCACCTGCTGCTGGCCGACGCGCCGGAGGCGTTCGCAGAGGCGGTGGTGTCGCTGCTGCGCGACGAGGCGCGCCGCGCCGATCTCGGCGCGCGGGCGTCGGCCTTCGTGCGCGAGCGCTACGACTGGGCGGCGATCATCCCCCGGCTGGAGGCGGTGTACGAGAGTGCGAAGTAACGGGCTAAGGTATGGACCCGACACTGCTAGTGGTGTGTGACAAAGGTTTACCCCACCCCAGGCGACCCGCCGAAGCCGGGCCGCCATCCCCTCCCCGCCTGCAAGGAGGGGAAGAACTCATCTCCCCTTCCCTGCTGGCGGGGAAGGGGCCGGGGGATGGGGTCAAACGATGTCTGAAACACACCCCTACCCGCCCAGCGGGATGATGTCGTCGGTGATCCACGGGCCGGGCTCGCCGCTGTGCTCGCCGTACAGCACGTGGAAGCGGTCCACGGTGAAAGTCAGCGGTTCGTAGGCTGGCAGCGAGGCGGTTAGCTGCTCTTCTTCTGACTCGAACAGCCCGACCGTCAGGTGCGGCTGCAGGTCGTCGCCGTGTAACCCGCCATAGGGCGGGTACTCGGGGAAGATGGCGTGCACCCGCCGCAGCACCGCGACGATCTGGGCCTCGTTGCGGGGCTTCATGTAGGCCACCCCCGGAAACATGTCGTACCCGGAGAGCGTGATCTCGAAGGGCCGGATCTCCGCGCACACGGCGCGCAGCGCTCCGCAGGCGCCGCGCAGCTGTCCGTGCGGCGCAAACGGGAACAGCACCGTGATGTGCGGCGGGTAGTACTTCAGCGAGCGCCGCGCATACTGCCGCGCGATGGGCAGTGCGACCCGCTGCACGTGCGGCGGCGGGATGATCATGATCGCGGACAGCATCTGTACCGGTCTCGTCTCTTGCTCTGGCGGCGTTTCAGTCATCTCCAACCTCTTATTCCGTGCCGCGCGGCTTGCGCGGTTTTACAGTCAGCGTCTCCTCATTCCGATACGTCACCATGCCGGGGCGCCCGCCCTTGATCGGGCGGACGTGGCGGCGCTGCGTCACGTCCACATCGACGGTGGTGTCCGAGCGCCCGGCGGAGTAGTACGCGGCGAGACCCGCCGCCTCGTCGATCACCTCGCGCGGGATGGCCCGCCCGTCATGCTTGATCAGTACGTGGCTGCCGGGGATGCCCCGCGCGTGCAGCCACAGGTCGTCCGCGCCCGCGCGCTCGGTGACGAGCTCGTGGTTCTGCTGCGCGTTACGCCCGACGAGGATCACGAAGCCCTCCGGCGTGGTGAAGCGGCGGATGCCGGGTCTGCCGCCGCCGGGCCCGCGCCGCCGCTGGCCCTGCCAGTAGCCCGACTCCTGCAGCGCATCGCGCACCGTGTCGATCTCGGGCCAGTTCTCCGCCAGTTCGAGGTCGGTGGCGAGCTGCTTCAGGTACTCGATCTCGTGCTCGGTGCGGCGGCGGAGGGCGGGCAGCCCCTCGCGGGCGCGCTTGGCCTTCTCGTAGCGGTCGAAGTACGCCTCGGCGTTCTTGTGGTAGGGCAGCGCGGGGTCGAGCTCGATGCGGTAGGGCGGCTCGTCCGGCTCGTACTGGGCCTCGAGTATCGCCTGCCCCGGCGGGAGCGTCGCACCGTAGGCGAGGATCAGCTCGCCCTGCTTGCGCAGCGTCTCGATCTCCTCCTCGGGCGTGGCCTGCCGGTCGAGCGAGGCCAGCTTGCGGTGCAGGCGGTCGAGCGCAGCTTCGATCTGCCGGGCGACTGGCCCCTTGGCCGCGAGGTAGGCGTCCAGCCCGACGGGCGCGCCGAAATAGCGAGTCATCGCCTCGCCGATGCTGTCCACCTCCTGCCAGCCGTCGAGGTGGGTGAGCGGGTAGGCGGCGAAGGCTGTATAGCCCTCGCCGCGCCGTGCGGGCACCACGCAGGGTGTCCAGTCGTGGGCCAGTATGTCGGCGATGCGCTTCTGGAAGGCGGCGTGTAGCATCGCCGCGGCGATGTCGAAGGCAGGGGCTTCCGGGTCGCCGGAGGCGAAGTATACGATCTCCCGGGCGAGCAGCGGGCTGATACCCGCGATGTGGCTCACCAGCGCGCGCCACGCCGGGCGGTCGGGGTCTTCGCGCAGCAGCGTTTCCACCTGCGACACGGAGATGCGCTCGGGGCTTAGCTTCTCCTGCGGCGGGGGCGGCACGTACGGCTGGCGCGGCAGGATCGTCCGGTAGCGGTTGACTTCCGGCGTGATGCGCTTGAGGCTGTCCAGAATGTCGCCCTCGACCGTCAGGATGAGGTTGCTGAGGCGGTCCATCGTCTCGACGATCAGGGTCGTCTCGCCGTGCTCGCCGGAGAAAGCCAGGTGAATGATGCGCTCCCAGGGCGGCTGGCTGGCGCTCATCAGGCGCGCGCCGTCCACGTACTTCTGCAGGAGCTGCCCCAGCGGCGAGGGTGCCGGGCGGCCACGGCGCAGCCGGTCGGGCACGAGGTGGCAGCGCGCACCATCCGGGTCGACGGTTGCCAGCAGGTAGTGGCGCTGCCGGTTGGCGTAGATCTCAAAGCCGATGGACTGGTGGTCAACCTCGACCACGTCCTGCACGCGCCCGCCGACGACCTTCGCATTCAGCTCGTCGACGACGGCGGCGGTGGTGACAGAATCAACGTACATGGGCGAATTTCCCTCACCCCCTGGCCCCCTCTCCCGGACGCGACCTCTGGTCGCTGGGAGAGGAGGAACCCTGACAGCAAATAGTCTCCTAGTAAGGCGACTGCAGATCTACCAAGAGAACAAGAGCATTACGAAGAAATGGAGCGACTTCCTCCGAACAGTATATCTCGTGCTATTGTGCTCCCCTCTCCCGGCGGGAGAGGGGCCGGGGGTGAGGGAGGGTTACTCCGTTTGTACCACACCCCTCGACTGGCTACAATCGGTTCGATGAAAGTAGCAGTCGGCTCGTCCAACCCCGTTAAAGTGGCCGCCGCGCGGGCGGTCTTCTCACGCCTCGACCCGGATGCGGAACTCGTCGAGCGCCCCGTGCCCTCCGGCGTGCCCGAGCAGCCCTGGGGCAGCGAGCAGACCCGCACCGGCGCGGTGAACCGCGCTCGCGCCGCGCTCGGCGAGGACGCCGACTTCGGCGTGGGCTTCGAGGGCGGCGTGGACGATACTGAGCTCGGCGTGATGACCTGCGCCTGGTGCGCTGTGGTTGACCGCGACGGCAAGTGCGGGGTCGGGGGCGGTGTCCACGCCATGCTGCCGCCGCTGGTGCAGGAGGCGCTGCGGTCGGGCGGCGAGCT
>CAZDLX010000146.1:6830-8645 GCA_964506005.1 uncultured Anaerolineae bacterium
GGCGGCAGAAGCCACGCTCGACGCCGAGCGCCAGCGGACCGCACAGGCCTACGCCCGCGTCAAGCGGCGGCTGATGCTCGTCGACCTGCTGCTGGGCGGCGTCTACCTCGCCGTGTGGCTGCTCGCGGGCTGGTACGCCGACCTGCGCGATTTTGTGGTCAGCCTCACGCCGAACCCCTGGCTCAACGTGCCGCTGTATGCCTTCCTGTTCGGCCTGCCGTACTTCATACTCGATCTGCCGCTCAGCTACTACAGCGGCTTCGTGCTGCCGCACCGCTACGGCCAGAGCACCGAGACGCTGCGCGGCTGGCTGCGCGACCTGGCCCTGGGGCTGGCTATCTCCGGCGTGCTGGGCGTGATCGTGCTGGTGGTTGTGTACTGGCTGCTGCGGGCCGCACCGGGCCTGTGGTGGCTGTACGCGGGCCTCGTGATGCTGTTCTTCACCGTGATCCTCTCGACGCTGGCGCCGGTCGTGATCGCGCCGCTGTTCTACCGCTTCGAGCCGCTGGCGGACGAGGACCTCGCGCGGCGGCTGGAACGGCTCGGCGAGCAGGCGGGGCTCAAGATCGAGGGCGTGTATCGATTCGACATGAGCCGCCGCACCCGCAGCGCCAACGCCGCCGTGATGGGCCTCGGCAGGACGCGCCGCATCGTGCTCGGCGACACGCTGCTGGACCACTTCACACCGGACGAGATCGAGACGGTGCTGGCCCACGAGCTGGCGCACGTCGTCCACCGCGACATGCCCATCGGGGTTGTGGTCAACTCCGTGCTCACGCTGGCGAGCTTCTGGCTGGTGGACATGGCGCTCAGATGGGCGGCTGGCCCGCTTGGTCTGACGAGCCTCGCCGACCCCGCCGGGATGCCGCTGATCGCGCTGACGGTTGGCGTCGTGGGGCTGGTGGCGATGCCGCTCGGCAACGCGTTCTCACGCTGGCGCGAGCGCCGCGCGGACGCCTTCGCGCTGCGCACGACCGGCAAGCCGCGGGCCTTCGCCAGCGCCATGACCCGGCTCGCTAACCAGAATCTGGCGGAGGTCAACCCCGAGAGCTGGGTCGTCTTCCTGTTCTACAGCCACCCGCCGCTCGCCGCTCGCATCGAGCGTGCGCGGGATTACGCGGCGGCTGCCTGAGCGCGTCCCCGCCTGCCGCCACACCAGAAGGGAGCCCCTGATGCCACGCGTTCTGCTCGTCTTCGGCACGCGGCCCGAAGCTGTGAAGATGGCGCCGCTCGTCCACGAGCTGCGCCGCCGCCCGGCCTTTGAAGCCGTGACCTGCGTCACCGCCCAGCACCGCGAGATGCTCGACCAGGTGCTCGACTGGTTCGGCATCACGCCGGACTACGACCTCGACCTGATGCAGCCCGACCAGTCGCTCTCTGAGATCACGGCGCGCAGCCTCAACGGCGTTACCGGGGTGATCGAGCAGGTCGAACCCAACATGGTGCTGTGCCAGGGCGACACGACGACCGCGATGACGGCGGCAATGGCGGGCTTCTATCACCGCGTGCCGGTGGGCCACGTCGAGGCGGGCCTGCGGACGGGCGACGTGTACAATCCGTTCCCCGAGGAGGTCAACCGGCGGCTGATCTCCGTGATGGCGAGCCTCCACTTCGCGCCGACGGCGACTGCCCGCGACGCGCTGCTGCGCGAAAACACGAACCCCGCCTCGATCCACGTGACGGGCAACACCGTGATCGACGCGCTGCACTGGACGGTGGCGCAGCCGCACGAGCTGCGGCTCGACGTGCCGCTGGATGTGCCCGGCGAGCGCCTGATCCTCGTCACCGCGCACCGCCGCGAGAGCTTCGGGCCGG
>CAZDLX010000147.1:0-8567 GCA_964506005.1 uncultured Anaerolineae bacterium
CCTTCAGGCGACGCATCATCCCTAGCCTGAGAATTCCATTCTCAGGCGGTGGTTGGTCCACGGCTAACGATCCCACCGCCCCCGCGCCCTGATTATCCGGCTCCCGGCAAGCTATGCTATAATGCGAGCAGCCTATCCGGCGCGCCGCCCGGCATAATCCCGGCTGCGGTGGTACGGCGGATCCTGCAGAGGTGGACTGCCCATTATGGTTGATGAGGATCGCAGAAACGACCGGGACACCGGCGAGCCAGAGCCGCCGCGCGATTTGAGCCCCGAGGACCTCGAACAGATCGCCGGGCTGGAGCCGCCAGAGCCCGACCCCGAGGACCAGCAGCCTGCCGATGCGGACGAGGCTGCGGTACCCGGCCTGCCGGGCGAAGGCGAGCTGCCGCGCACGCTCTCCGGCGAGCCGTTCCCGGGAGATACGGAGCCGGAGGACGAGCCAGAGCCACCTCGCGAAGACCCCGACGAGCCACCCGAACCAGCGCCGTTCGAGGCGGCCTGGTCCCGGCAGGCGGCTGGCGGGTCTGTCACGCCGCTGGCGCTGGAGCCGCACGATCCCTTCGAGGATGACAGCGCGGCGGCGAGGCTCGCGGTTACAGGGACTGAGGAGCTCACCCCTGACCCTGACCGGGCGCTGGCCCTCATCACGCAGGAGCGTGTTGACGCGCTGTGGGAAGAGATCAGCCAGACGTATAACTACGTCATCGCCGACGTGCGCGGCTATTACCACACCACCGAGCAGGCCATCGCCGAGCTGAAGCGGGCGCGCGAGCTGCTGCTCGCCGGGGCCGAGCACTTCGACAACGCCGAAGAGGCGGTGAAGCGTGTCAAGTCCCGGCTGCGGCTCGAACGGAAGGTGCGCCAGTGGTCGCGGACGCGCGGCGTGTGGCTGGCCGTCTACCTCACGCTGTGGCTCATGGTGCTGACCCTCGCCACGCTGCTGACCAGCCGCGTGTACGATATTGCCCTGGTGCTGGTGCCGGGCTGGATGGCGGCGACGTTCCTGCCCGCGCTGTACGGCGGGCTTGGCGGCGTGGTCGGCGCGCTGTGGGTGCTGATCAAGCACATGGTCCGGCGGCGTGACTTCGACCCGATCCACACGCCGTGGTACGTGCTGAACCCGCTGATGGGCATGGCGCTGGGAGCGATTACCTATTTTCTGCTGCGCGCCTCGACGCTGATACTGGGGGCGGATATCGTCTCACTCGGCGACCCCGGCGAGCAGTTCGGCCTGTACTTCGTCTCGGTCGTGGTGGGCTTCAACCAGAACGTGCTCTGGGCACTTATCGACCGGGTAATCGGGGCTGTGATCCCGCCGGAGAAGCCCGCCACGACGGAAGCGGCGGCCCTTACCGAACTTTCGCAGGACTGACAAGGGGCTTGCGCCTACTGGTAGCGTGCCATGATGACAAGGTCGATGTGGAGAGCAGGGGTGATTGCGCTGGCGCTCATACTGCTGGGCGCAGTGCCTCTTGCCGCCGCGCCAGCCGTGCAGGAGCCGCCGCCCGGCGAGCCCACGTCTGAGCCTGCACCCGCCAGCGGCGAAGTCGAGGCGGAGCGGTTGATCGTACGGGCCGGGGCCTCGACCGACTGGCGACCCATCGGCGGGCTGCGCGAGGGCGACACCGTGCAGATCATCGGCGTCAGCCCGGATGGACGGTGGCTGCTCGTCGACTTCGGCACGGGGCAGGGCTGGGTCTCTGCCGAGTGGGTATCGGTAAGCGGCGCGGAGGAGCTCCCCATTGCCTCTCCGCCGACCGCCCAGCCGCGCACCAGCACCCCGACCCCCACCGAGACGCTCACGCCCACGAACACCGCCACGCCGACCGCTATCCCGACGGACACGCCCGAGCCGACTGAGACGCCCGAGCCTACGATGACGGATACCGTCCCCGCGCCGACGGAGACGGAGCCAGCGGCTGCCGTCGTCGCGCCGGGGGCTGAGCCGGGTGCCGGGCTGCTGCTCACGCCGACGCCGGTCGGGCCGCAGGGCTTCGACCTGCGCAGCCTAGACGTGCCTCAGGAGACGCTCGGCTGGCTGGCCGTGGCAGCGGCAGGATTGATCCTCGCCGCGGCGCTCTACCTGGCGGGGCGCGGTCGCCGCCGCCGGGAGATGGTGCGCTACGCGGACGGCTTTGTACTGGACGAGTGCCCTGTCTGCCAGATGGGCTCGCTGGAGCTTGAGGAGAACGGGCAGCGCGTCGTCAGGCGGACGGTGCGCTGCGATACCTGCCGCTCGGTGCTGAGGCAGGTTCGGCCCGGCGTGTGGCGCTACACCATCGATCCCCTGGTCAACCCCGAACTGGCCGGCCGCTTCAACGGCCAGGACTTCACCGACGAGGCGCTGGAGGCGTTCGCGGTGGAAGCACGGCAGCACCCGCCGCACTGGGATGAAGGCCCGGCGGACGAGTCCGAGCACTTCCTCGAGGCCCTCGAACACCTCTCCGAGCTGGAAGCGACGGTCATTGCCGAGCAGGCGGAAGAGCCGCTGGACGCCACCCTCCTGGACGACGGCGAAGCCGTGCTCCCCGAGGCGGAAGCGGTCGATGGCGGCAACGGCGAGCACGGCGTCGACGAGCAGCCGCCCGCCGAATTCGAGGATACTGAGCCAGTCGATAGCGAGACTGAGGAAGACCCGGTCTAGAGAGACGAGCCCGAATGCGAGGGGCGCGCCACAACTGGCGCGCCCCTTTTTGACCTCACCCCCTGGCCCCCTCTCCGTGCCACGGAGAGGGGGTGTCTGGTTGGGGTATCGAAACGGCTGCGGGCACTACACTGGCAAGGGCCCGAGATTGAGAATCTCAAAAGCCGTCAATCGTCGTTCTGGCGCTCGATCTTGGCGCCGAGCGCCTTGAGCTTGCCCTCGACGTTCTCGTAGCCGCGGTCGATCTGCGCCACGTTGCGGATGACCGTCGTGCCCTCGGCGCACAGCGCGGCGAGCAGCAGCGACATCCCGGCGCGGATGTCCGGGCTGGTGATGCGGTCGCGCTCGCCGTGGAGCTGGCTGCGCCCCTGAATGAGGCAGCGGTGCGGGTCGCAGAGGACGGCCCGCGCGCCCATGTAGATCAGCTTGTCCACGAAGAAGAAGCGGTTCTCGTACATCCACTCGTGAAACAGCACGGTGCCCTCCGCCTGCGTAGCGACGACCAGCGCGATGCTGAGCAGGTCGCTGGGGAAGGCGGGCCAGGGCTGCGCCTTGATCTCGGGGATCTGGTCGCCGAGGTCGGGCACGATCTTGAGCGGCTGGTACTCCGGCACGATCACGTCCTCGCCGTCAACCTCCCAGTGGACGCCGAGCCGGTTGAAGACGAGCTGGATCATGTGCAGGTGCTCGGGGGCGGCATTTTGAATCCGCACGCGGCCCCTGGTGACGGCTGCCGCGCCGATGAAGCTGCCGACCTCGATGAAGTCCGCGCCGACGCGGAACTCGCCGCCGTGCAGCCGGTCAACGCCGTGGATGTGCAGCGTGTTCGAGCCGATGCCCTCGATCTGCGCGCCGAGCGTGTTCAGGAAGTGGCACAGGTCCTGCACGTGCGGCTCGGAAGCGGCGTTGCGGAGGATGGTCGTGCCTTTGGCCAGCACGGCGGCCATGATGGTGTTCTCGGTCGCCGTCACACTGGCCTCGTCGAGCAGGATGTCGGCGCCGCGCAGCCCATCGGTGGTGAAGACGAAGCGGTTGTCGAACTCGCACTCCGCGCCGAGCGCCTTCATCGCCAGGACGTGCGTATCCACGCGCCGCCTGCCGATCACGTCGCCGCCGGGCGGCGGCAGCTCCAGCGTGCCGAGCCGGGCGAGCAGCGGGCCGGCCAGCACGATGCTGGCGCGAATCTGCGCGGCCATCTCCCGCGGGACGACGCCTGAGCTAATGTCTTTGGCGTGGACGCGCAGCGTGCCGCCGCCCTCGTTCACAACCTCGACGCCCATGCTGGAAACGAGCCGGATCATGGTGCGGACGTCGGCGATGTCGGGGACGTTGTGCAGGATGACGGGTTCTTCGGTGAGCAGGCAGGCGGGCAGGAGCTTGAGCGCCGCGTTCTTGTTGCCGCTGGCGGTGATGGTCCCGGTGAGCGGAACGCCGCCCTGAATGACAAAACGATCCATGGGGTTCCCCCTTTCGTGAGCGAAGTTCAGACGGTGCTTGGGCAGTTGTGCGCTGGCAGGCTTCTCTAAGGGGTGTAGTTGATAGGGTTAGCGTACTCCGCTAACCCTGAAAAGGGAAATCAGGCCAGGAGGCAAATCAGCGCGTGAAGAAGAGCGTTACCGGGTCGCCGATCTTAGCGCCCAGCTCGTTCTGCGCGCTCCCCTGGTTGACGGCGATCTCAAGCTCGCCGCTGCTGCTGATGAGCGCAACCGGGCGCTTCGCCGGCACCTCGCCATAGTTATGCCGCATGCCCTCGATGACGTGCCAGCCGAAGGAGACGCGCGCCGACGCTGCCTCAAAACACAGCGGCGGCTGTGCTTCCAGACGCGGGTCGAGCGGCTCGAACCTGACGGTGCCATCCGCCAGCCAGCTCAGGCGCGTGATATCCGTCAGCACGTTGCCGAAATGGTCGATATGAACGACGCGCCCCCGGATGAAGCGCTCGGTGACTTCGAGCTGCGGGGGCGCGAGCTGTACCGGGTCGTCAATGGCTGTGCCAAGCTCGGAGAGCGCGCGGCCTCCGGCCAGGTGAGCCGCCACCGGGCTGAAAATATCGCGCCCGTGGAAGGTGTGGCTCGGGGCGGCCCGCCAGAATGCCGGGTTATCGAGCGCAACCACCTGCCACCGCTCAGCGCGGAGCAGCACCTGCGTCAGCACGCCGTTGTCCGGGGCGACGAAGCGCCCGTGCGGCGTCTCGACCGCAATGGGACGCCGGGCCCCCCCTACGCCGGGGTCGACGACAACGAGATGGACGGTGTGCGCCGGGAAATACGGGTAGACGGTGGCGAGAACGGAGGCAGCCTGCTGGATATCCTGCGGGTTGATCTGGTGGGTGATATCCACCAGCCGGGCCTGGGGCGTGATGCTCAGGATGACACCCTTCATCACCCCAACATAGCTCCCCGACCCACCGAAATCGGTGATCAACGTGATGATCGGTACTGTTGCTGCCATGCGAGGCATTGTACCGTGAGGAGCGAAACAGCCGCAAGCGGGTGGGGATGCACCCGGCGCGGTGCCTATGGTCATTTGACTTGAGGGTGTGTATAATAGTCGCGACCTCGCAGGAATTTAGGGGAGTCCGAATGGATAACGACGAGAGAGCCCTCGACACACCCGAGACTCTGGCAGAGAACCAGGACGTCGAGGAACAGGTAGAGCAGGAAGAACTGGCAGGTGAGGCCGTGGCGGAGGCTGAAGAAACCGTCGAGGAGGCGCCTGTCGAAGAAGTACCCGTCGAGGAAGCAGCCGTCGAGGAGACTCCTGCTGCTGAACTGGCCGCAGACCAGCCTGTGGACGAGGCGGAGATCCCGGTCGACGAGACGCCGGTTGACGAGGCTCCCGCTGAGGAAGCGGCGCTTGAACAAGCGGCGCTTGAGGATGCTGCGGGCGAGCCGGCGGTTGACGAGGCTCCTGCCGATGAAGCCTCGCTCGAAGTGGCTGCCGAGGCGCCGGTTGAGCAAGCCGCGCCGGTGGTCGACGCCGACGAGGTTCACGAGCAGCCCGCGCTCTCGGAAGACGACGTCTTCCTGAAGTACATGAGCGGTGAGGTCGACGTCGAAGGCGCTGTGGCCGCGCTCAAGAAGGGCGAGATCGTCGAAGGGACGATTGCCCGCGTCGGCGACTCGGAGATTATCGTGGACGTCGGCGCGAAATCCGAGGGCGTCGTCGGCTCGCGGGATTTCGAGAAGCTGGACCGCGAGTTCATCGACAGCCTTGAGGTCGGGCAGAGCGTCCGCGTGTTCGTCGTCAGCCCCGAGGGTCAGAACGGCCACCCGGTGCTGTCGCTCAACCGCGCGATGGAAGAGCAGGACTGGGAGCAGGCCGAGGCCTACCTCGTCTCGAAGGACGTGTACGAGAGCAAGGTCGCCGGCTACAACAAGGGCGGCCTGATCGTGCCGTTTGGCCGCATCCGGGGTTTCGTGCCTGCCTCGCAGATCAGCATGGAGCGCAAGCGTCGCAGCGAGGGCGAGACGCCCAAGGACCGCTGGGGCGGGATGGTCAACGAGCCGATCCGCGTCAAGGTGGTCGAGGTCGACCACGGGCGCAACCGCCTGATCCTCTCCGAGCGGGCCGCGATGCAGGAGCAGCGGGCCGCTCGCCGCGCCGAGCTGATGGACGAGCTGGAGGTCGGGCAGGTACGGCAGGGCCGCGTCGTGCGGCTCACCGATTTCGGCGCGTTCGTCGATATCGGCGGGGCGGACGGCCTGATCCACCTCTCCGAGCTGTCTTGGCAGCACGTCGGCCACCCGAAGGAAGTGCTGAACGTCGGCGACTCCATCGAGGTCGAGGTGATCAGCGTCGACCCGGAGCGGCAGCGCATCGGCCTGAGCCGCAAGAATGTGCTCCCCGACCCATGGGACGAGCTTGCGCGGGAGTACCAGCCCGGCCAGCTCGTACAGGCGACCGTGACCAAGCTCACCAAGTTCGGTGCGTTCGCCAGCCTGGTCGACCGGCCCGAGATCGAGGGGCTGATCCATATCAGCGAGATGGCCGAGCACCGGGTCGTGCACCCGCGCGACGTGGTGAACGAGGGCGACGTGCTGACGCTGCGCATCCTGCGCATCGAGACGGACCGCCGCCGCCTGGGCCTGAGCCTCAAGCGGGTCGACTCCGCCGAGTACATCGACGACGACTGGAGCTACTTCGCCGAGTCCGCTACGGGTGACGACGAGTAAATCACGCCGCTATTTGCCAAAAAGCACACAGGCCGCCTCTAGAGGCGGCCTGTTTTTTGTCTTACGAGCGCAGGTCAGGTCTTGTCAACTACCCCAGTTCGTGAAGATACCTACAGCAAGCTCTGCCCACAGCCAGAGAAATGCCGCCACGATAGCAAAGCCGATGAGCGCCCGATACTTACGCGGCGTCACCCGTGCTACCAGCACGAACAGGGTGCCGGTGCCAAAAAGAAGGATGCCCATAACGACGAAGTCGAACAGGGTCCAGTTCACTTCAGCGGTGAACTGCATCGCAACCAGGGGCACCAGCAGTAGAAGCCCCGTCGCGAGCGCGATCCATAGGAACACGCTGTTCCGCGATATCAGATCGGTATTTCTTGCTGTCACCCGGTTACCTCCATCAAGCCAACGGGCGTTGACGTGCTGCTCCTGTGCTCGCTTCTGCCGAACAGAACCTAGCTTCCGGCAAGCAGCGGGCGGAATTTATAGCCATAAACGATGATGCCTTGGTCGCCGTCCGTCCGCAGGCGGCGGGTGACCATCTCGACGCGCTGCCCGATCTCCGGCGGAGCGTCGAAGTCGGTGAGCTGCGCGGTGACCATCGGGCCGTCGTCCAGCCGGACGAGGGCGATGGTGTAGGGCTGGTACTCCTCGAAGCCCTCCGGCGCATCCAGCACGACGGTGTAGCTGTAGATCTCCCCCTTGGGGGAGAGCCTGACCAGCTCCTGCGACGCCTTGGTAGACGGTGGGCTTGCCAGCGTATAGGGCTGTTCTTCGGAGCGCCAGTTTTGAGAAAGACTCATCAGGTGCAACCTTTATCTCGCGGGCGCTGGGACTAGCGCTGGGCGGGCTCCACAACCGTCCACATGCGGCGCTCAACGCGCTGCGCGGGGCGGTTCTCGTCCATCTCGACGGGCGTGCTGCAGCGGACACACACCGGGCGCTCGGTGAAGGTGACGTTGCCGCAGACGGTGCAGACGGTGCCCGTCAGATTGTAGCGCTGTCCCTGAAGACGCCAGTGGCGTGGAATTTGCATGTTCGTTGGTCCTCTCTAGCCTACTACCTGTTACAGTTCAGAGCGTGCGGGCACGCTCTGGCCCGCAGCGACTTTATTATTCCCTACCGCTTCTTTCAGAAGCTACCAGCGGCACTGTCAAAAGCTATCAAAGTGCTTTTAGCGGTGCAGCTTGCGCCGGTAGCGCGTGTAAGTGGCGTAATCGACTTCGGTACGCCGGGCGATGTACGTCTCAGTCGCCGGGGCAAGCGCCTGCCGCTGGGCGATGAGATCGGTGGTCCGCAGGACCATCGCATCGGAGCCCGCGCCCGAGCCATAAGACACCATCAGGATGCGGTTGCCCGGCTTCGCGATGTCGAGCACAGCGCTGAGGCCGAGCAGCGAAGACCCCGCGTACACGTTGCCGACGCGCCCGGCGAGCAGGCCCGTCTCGATCTGCGCGGGTGTGAAGCCGAGCGTCTTCGCGGCGCGCTGCGGGAACTTAACGTTCGGCTGGTGGAACACGGCGTAGTCGAAATCGCCTGCCTCCGCGCCGAGCTCCTCCATCATGGCGCGGGCGGCGGAGAGCACGTGCGCGAAGTAGGCCGGCTCGCCGGTGAAGCGGTCGCCGTGCGAGGGGTACGTCTCGTGGGCGCGCCGCCAGAAGTCCGGCGTGTCGGTCACGTAGGAGTACGTCGCCTCGAACACCGCGAGGCTGTTATCGGCGGGGCCCATCAGGTAGGCCGCGCCG
>CAZDLX010000148.1:0-8490 GCA_964506005.1 uncultured Anaerolineae bacterium
GGATGCTCTCCAGCGCGGCGACGGCGACCCGCGTCGCCCGCAGCCCGTCGAGGCCCGTCACGGCGAGGTCGGCCTCCCCCCGGATGGCCGCGCCAAAGTTCTCCAGCAGCGCCCGGTGGCCCTTGTCCTGCCCGCCGGAGACCTCCCGCCCGCGCAGCCCGGTGAAGCTCAGCGTGCGGAAGTCCTCCAGCACGGCGACGCCCCCACCTGCGAACGCCTCGACCCGCTCTTTCGGGAAGGCGGGGTCGCCCTGAGCGGTGTAGACCACCACGCCGAGCGAGTCGCCGGGGAAGCGCAGCGTAATCGCGAAGTCCTGCCCGTCGGCGCTGCCCTGTGCGCTCACCGCGAGCGGTTCCGCGCCGATCATCCCGCACACGAAGTCGATGAAGTGCACGCCCTCGCCCAGCAGCCGGCCGCCGCCCTCGGCGGGGTCGTTGAGCCAGTGGGAGGCAGGCAGCGGCCCCGCGTTGACGCGAAACAGCAGCGTCCGGGGGCCGGTCACCGCATCGAGTGCGACTTTCAGCGCGAGCGCGGTTGGCGCGAGCCGCCGGTTGAACCCGACGGTGAGCAGCACGCCCATCTCCTCGGCCCGCGCCACGACCGCTTCCGCGTCCTCGACGCTGAGCGCCAGCGGCTTCTCGACGAAGACGTGCTTGCCCGCCTCGGCGGCGGCGATGGCCTGTGCGGCGTGCAGGTGGTGGCGCGTCGAGATCAGCACGGCGTCGAGGTCGGCGGCGTACAGCGCGGTGTCGAGGCTCGTCGTCGCCAGCTTGGCCCCGAGCTTCTCCGCGACCTGCGCGGCGGACGCGCTCCCGCTGACCACCGCGCGCACGTCGAACGCCCGGCTCGCCCTGAGGTTGGGGATGTGCACTGCCCGCGCGAAGCTCCCCGCGCCGACCAGCGCCAGGCCGATGCGCCCGCGCTTTGGCTCCGCTGCACGGATGACGACGTGCGGCGTGCCGCGCTCGGGCCCGGCTTCCACGTCGCCGTAGGTCAGCAGCACGGCCAGCGCGCCCTCGTCCACGGCCTGGTAGGCCTCGGCGGCCTGCTCGATGGGGTACTCTGCCGTAACGAGCGAGTCGAGGTCGAGCTTGCCGTCGGCGACAAGCTGGAGGAACGCCTGCATGTTGCGCTGCCCCGTCCAGCGGACGTAGCCGATGGGGTAGTCCTGCCCGCGCTCCTCGTAGCCGGGGTCGTAGCGCCCCGGCCCGGTCGAGCGGGAGATGACGAAGTCGAGCTCGCGGTTGTAGAAGTCGGTGCGTTCGAGGTCCATACCCATCGCGCCGACCATTACCACGCGCCCGCGCTCGCGGCACATCTTAAACGCCTCGTTGACGGGCTCGCTGGTGGCGGTCGCCGCGCACAGGATGACTTTGTCCGCGCCGGAGCCGCCCGTCAGCGCCATGACCTGCCGCGCCGCATCGCCCAGCGCCGGGTCGATGGTGTGCGCGCCCGCCAGCCGGGCGGCCAGCTCGCGCCGCTCCGCGATAGGGTCGGAACCGATGACCTTGCAGCCCGCCGCGTCGAGAATCTGCGCCGTAATCTGGCCGATGAGCCCCAGCCCGACGACCATGACCGTCTCGCCGAGCGTCACCTCGGCCCGGCGCACGCCCTGCAGCGCGATCGTGCCGACGGTGGTGAAGGCGGCCTGCCGGAATGTGACGCCCTCGGGGATGCGGGCCAGCAGGTTGAGCGGCACGGCGTCGTACTCGGCGTGGTTGGCCATGCCCGCGCCCGCACAGGCGACTGGGTCGCCGGGGAGCAGCCCGCCCGCCTCGCGGCCCGGCTCGGCGACGACGCCCGCCGCGCTGTACCCGACGGGGAACCACGTTCCGGCGATGTTCTGTACCTCGCCCGCGGTGAACTTGACGCCCTCGCGCAGCGCCAGCTCGAACGCCCGCCGGATGAGCTGCGGCTGCTCCAGCGCCTTGCGGATCAGGCTGCCTCCGCCAGAGGCGGCGGTCATCTCCGTGCCGCTGGAGATCAGCGAGGCGGCGACGCGCACCAGCGCGCCGTTTTCGGGCACGGCGGGCGCGGGCACCTCCTCGACGAGGAGCTGGCCTTTACCATCAAAGAAGACTTGCTTCATGGGCACCTGCTGTGTCTCGTTCAGACCGGTTGGTAGGGGCGGGTCTCAGACCTGCCCCTACGCTTCCGAGAGCCCTCTCAGGTAGGGCCATTGAATAGGTTGATCGGTCCGTAGGGGCGCAGCATGCTGCGCCCCTACCACAGTCATCATTGCGAGAGGGCAGCAGGACAAGATACATGCTACGCATCGCTGAGACCCGCCCCTGCGATCATACCGCCTGCGTCATCCCTCTCACCCGCGTAGCACCGGCTTGAGTTGCTCGCGCATCCTGAGCAGCGCCTCGCGGCCCGCGGCCTGAGCCGCGCGCAGATCGATGGTGCCGGGGTGCGGGTAGAGCAGCAGGACGAGGTCGACCGGGAGTCTAGCGTGCCCGGTGAATTGCGCAACAGGGGCCTCGCGCCGTACGCCGTAGCGCGGCGATATCCACCCGGCATCAAGGCTGGCCTCGAGCGGGAACGGCCCCAGCGGCAGGAGCGCCAGGTTTGGCCCGTCGCTCTCGTCGGTAAACACGGCGTTGCGCCTTCGGTCCAGCCGGACGAACAGCGGCGCGAAGTGGAAATGCAGCGCCATGTCCACTTCGGCGGCTTCGCTGCCCGGCTCCCCCGGCGAGGCGTCCTGCAGCCGGTCATGCAGCACCCACAGGCTGTGCTGCTTGTCGAACCAGACCTGCCGCCGGTGGATCACCCCTGGCTGGAGCCTCCCGTAGCCATCGTGCGAGGCGTCGAACAGGTCGAACGCCGGCTGCACGATCCAGTGGTGCAGCGTTACCCGCGCGACGCCGGGCAGCAGGAACGGCTCGGCAGGCAGCGGGTTGATCTCCTCCCCGTTGACCTGCAGCGTATTGTGGTAGGCGGTCGAACGGAAGCGGTTGCGCTCCGCGCGGCTGGCCGTGTAGGTGTAGCTGCCGGGGTCGATGAGAAAGGTGCGCCCGAGCGCGCTCAGCGTGAAGCTGAGCGTGTCGTTGTGGGCGTGGCCGCCCGCGCCGTCCTGCCCCACGTCACCCGCATCCAGGGCGAGGTGGCAGTCGTCGTGCTGCATCACGTACAGGCCGCTCGCCTCGAACCCGCGCGACCGGGCGAGGTCCTGCCGGGTAATCGGACGCGGCGAGAGGTCGCGCTGGCGCAGCCGGACGCCGGGCCGGGCGCTCACCCAGGCGTCGGGCGGCAGGCTGATCTGGCGCGGCGTGGTCTGGATCAGGGTGTCCATGTAGCGGGCGGCGGCGTCCTGCGCGAAGAACCAGAAGGCATCCTGCCATTCCTCACCTGCCGCTACGGCCCAACCGCGCCGCCGGGGGTCGGCGTAGCCCGCCCACTCGTCCGCCTCACGCTCCAGCACCAGCGAGCCGAGCGCCAGCAGGTGCCGGTGATCGTTCGCCATGCGCGCGGGGTCCGCGTGGACCGTCAGCGGGTGCAGGCGGCTGTCGTCGGCGTCGCCGATGGCGGGTGCGGTGCCGTCGGGCTGCGTGTAGGCCATGATCACGTCGAGCATCGCGCTGAGCCGCGCCTGCACGACGTCGGGCAGGTCGATCTCGTTGAGCACGCAAAGCGCCGCCACGCTCAGCCCCATCTCGGCGACGAGCCGGTGGTACGACGTCGAGGCCTCGTAGTCCATGCCATCGGGGTTGACCTGCCGCGCGATCTCGCGCCACAGCCCGCCGAGCCCGACTTTGCGCCAGCGGTGCGCCTCCTCGAATTCGGGGAACAGGATGCCGAGGTAGGCCAGCCCGGTGAGGTTGGCGATCAGGTGGTTGGTGCGGGGCCAGCCGTCCTCCAGGTGCCGGGCGAGGTACTCGCCGTGCTCGCGCAGGCTGGCCAGCCACAGCGCGAGGAAGTCCTCCGTCACCGCCTCGGCATGCAGCACGGCGTAAACCGCCCAGATCCAGTTGACCGCGCGGATGGCGACGTCCATCGGCCCGGCCCAGTTGACGCCGAACTCATAGGGGTTGGCGTCAACCCAGTGAGTAATCTGCGCGACGACCTCCCCGGCAAAGCGCTCGTCGAGCGTGTAGAGGAAGGCCTGCCCCAGCCGCAGCCCGTGGTGAAAGCGGCTGAGCTCCCACGGCACCTTGACGTCGTAGCCGCCGCGCGGCTCGCTGAGTGTCAGGCGGGTGTGGTGTTCCAGCGGCCAGGTGCGGCCGCTCTTGAAGTCGGTGTGCCAGTCGATGGCCTCGCCCAGCTCGACCTCACCCGAGCCGAGCAGATCGAAGCGGTGGGCGAGAATGTGCTCTGCCTGGTCAAGCGCGACCTCCCGCGCCTCAGGGAAGAACTGCGCGGTGAGTGCGGCGTGCTCGGGGACCAGCGCGAAGAAGCGCGGCGTCTCGCGCTCGTGGAAGTGCCGGGCAATGTGGTGGACGCTCGCGCCGACCTCGATGGCGCGCGGCTCGCGCGGTGCAGTGCGGGCGCGGATCTCGCGCCGGATACGGCGCCAGACGACACGGGGTAGATCGCGGGATGGGATGGACATGGGCTGTGGCGTCATTTACCTGTCTTACAGATCTCACCTGTCTGGTCGGCTTTCCCCTCTCCCAGCAACCGCGGGTTGCGAGTGGGAGAGGGGGCAGGGGTGAGGGCTTCAGTTGTTCTTCAATACCTCATCATACAGGGCAATCGTCGCGGCTGCATTCTGCCGGGCGTCGAACAGGCGGCGGGCGCGCTGGTAGGCCGCCTCCCCCATCGCGGCGGCGCGGGTCGGGTCGGCGAGCAGCGCGGCGAGTGCTTCCGCCAGCGCGGCGGGGTCGTTGGGCGGCACGAGCAGCCCGGTCTCGCCCTCGACGACAAGCTCGCGCGGGCCGCCGAGGTCCGACGCGACGGCAGGCACACCCATCGCCGCTGCCTCGATGATGGGCCGCGCAAAGTGCGCCACGCTCGACGGGAATACGAGGCAGTCCGTCGCGGCGAGCAGCGCCGGCACGTCGCGCCGGATGCCGGTGAAGATCAGCCCTTCGCGCACGTCCGGTGCCAGCGCGGCGACTGCCGCCTGCGTCGCCTTCTGGTAGGCGTCAACGCGCAGCAGCCGCTTGGCGAGCCCCTTGAGGCCCGGCTCGTCGAGCGGGCGCGGCGGCGGCCCCGCGACGATGACCCGGACGCCCGGCACCGCCCGCACGAGGTCGGGCAGGGCGCGCACGAGCGTGAGCGTCCCCTTCGGCGCGGCGACCCCGCCCAGCATCGTGACGACTGGCGCATCCGGCGGGATGCCGAGCTCCGCGCGGATGCCTTCGCCGCTCAGCGAGCGGTCGAACTGCTCGAAGTGCACGAAGTTGTAGATCACGCGGACGTGCTCGCCGGGCAGAAGCTGGTCGGCGTCGTGCTGGCTGATCGCAACGACCCGCGCAGCATGCCGGTGCAGCACGCGGCGAATCCACGCACGGCGCAGGCCGAGGTAGCCGGGGTGCAGCGGCTCGCGGATGTGCCACACGAACGGCACGCCCTCCCGCGCGGCGGCGATGGCTGGCAGCACCAGCGTCGAGGAATTCAGGTGGATCAGGCCGGGCCGGATGCGCCGGATCATGGCGCGCGCCCGCCGGATCGAGGGCAGGATGCGCAGCAGCTTGCCGGGCAGACGCCACAGGTCGCGCCCGCCGTACCATTCAAGGTTGGTATGGCTGAAATCGCTGATGCCGGTCTCGACGTGCGTCTCGATGCCTTCCGCGCGGAACATCTCGACAACCGGGCCGGGCTTGAGTGTGACCACAACCGGCTCGTAGCGGCTGCGGTCGAGCTGGCGCAGCAGGTACAGCAGGCTCAGCGGCGCGCCGCCGATGCCGCCCGCGTGGTGGATGTAGAGGACGCGCGTCATGCGCGTTTGTGCAGGCCGCGCCGGGCGATCTCGCGGCAGCCGTGCCAGTAGCCCGCGCCCGTCGCCGCCATCTCGACGAGCCGCGCCCAGGCCAGCGGCAGCCAGTCACGCCGGCCACGCGGCGAGTAGCGAGTCAGCCGCCGGGCGTGGACCAGCGCCGGGACGAGCAGCAGGGCGAGCAGCCACGTCCCCAGCACCGAGCGGGCGACGGCGGGCCAGCGCAGCGGGCGCTTTTCGTGGGCGTAGAGCACGTACGCGCCGCCGCGCCCCCGCCCGAGCCGCTGCCGCCAGTACTCCCGCAGGGAGCTCGGGGCGATGTGCGGTACCACAATCGAGGCATCGCGCGCAGGCCGCGCGCCCAGCTCCGCCAGCGCCTCCGTGAACACGCGGTCCTCGCCCGCCGTGTTGCGCCCGAAGTGCTCGGGGAACCCGCCGGCGGCCAGCGCGGACACACGCCGGCAGGAGAAGCCCTCCGTCCAGGCGGCCTCGGTCGGGTTGTTCTCCTGGTCGCTGGCATGCTGCGCCTGGATGTACCGCGCGTACACTGCCCCCGTGTTCGCGACGACGGACTCGACGGAGAGGTAGTCTGTGCCGCGCTGGTAGTGGGGCACGATGCACTCGACGAAATCCGAGCCGGGGAACACGTCGGCGTTGAGGATCACGACGATGTCGCCCCGGGCCTCGCGCAGACCGTCGTTGCGGGCTACCGAGACGCCGGGAATGGGCCGCTGCCGGATCAGGCGCAGACCCGGGATGCGCCCGTCATAGCCCCGCACGATCTCCGGCGTGCGGTCGTCGGAGGCGTCCACCACGATGACCTCCAGCGGGCGATACGTCTGCGCCGCCAGCGCGTCCATCGTCCGGCCGATATCTGCCTCTTCGTTGTAAGTCGGCACGATAATGCTGACAAGCGGTCTGGTCGTGTCGTCCACTGTCACACACCTGCCTCGTCCACAAACTCGCGCAGCCACAGCTCAAGCACAGCCAGCGTCCAGGGGCGCAGGTAGGAGCCCTCCCCGGCCAGGAAGCGCCGGTAGACGGCGCTGACCGCATCATAGTGAAACAGGCCGCGTTGCTCAACCGACTCGCGCGAAAATACGTCGTCGAGGACCTCGCGCAGCTCGTTCCGCATCCAGGCACCGACCGGCATCTCGAAGCCGCGCTTGGGCCGGCGCAGTACCTCGGCGGGCAGCACGTCGCGCATGGCCTCGGCGAAGATCCACTTGCCGCGCCCGTCCCTGAGCTTCAGATGCGCCGGAATAGATACCGCAAACTCGACCAGCCTGTGATCGATCAGCGGAACGCGCACCTCCAGCGAGTGCGCCATGCTCAGCGCGTCGGTGTCGCGCAGCAGGGTGTGCGGCAAGTAGTTCAGGAGCTCCAGCCGGGTGAGCTGCGCCGTGCTGCCGCGCTCCACCGGGTGCACGTAGCCCGCCAGTGTGCGGATCGACGGGATGGGCGCGGCCATCGCCCGTATCGTCTCCGGCGTGTAGAGCGCGAGCTTGGCCTCCTCGCCGAACAGGACGCGGACGCGCTCGTAACGCGCCAGCAGGTCGCCGTCCAGCCAGGTCAGCGCGCGCTCGCCGGGCTGGACCGTCGCTGCCGAGCGCCGGGCCACGCGCTGCACGGGGCCGGGCAGCCGCGCCCAGATGTCGCGCGCCCGGTCGAGGCGCTTGAACAGCCGGAACTGCGGGTAGCCTGCAAAGAGCTCGTCCCCACCCAGCCCGGAGAGCGCGACCTTGACGTGCTGCGCCGCTGCCTGCGAGACAAGGTAGGTGTTGAGCCCATCGCCGGTCGGCTGGTCCATCGCCCGGATGAAGGCAGGGAGCTGGCCCCGCACGTCCCGGCCCGTAACGACGACCTCGCTGTGCTCGGTGCCGTAGTGCTCGGCCATGACGCGCGCCGCCGAGCGCTCGTCGATGGCCGCGCCCTCCGCGCCGAAGCCGATGGAGAAGGTGCGCAGACGCTCGCCGCTGGCGCGCGTCATCAGCGCGACGACCGCGCTGGAGTCCACCCCGCCGGAGAGGAACGCGCCGACCGGCACGTCGGCGATCATGCGCAGCCGGATCGACTCCTCCAGCAGCCGGCGCAGTTCGGTTACGGCCTCGCGCTCGTCCATCGCCGAGGGCTCGCCCGGCGGCAGGAACCAGTACTGCCGGGTGCGCAGCACGCCTCGCTCGAACGTCAGGCAGTGGCCCGGCGGCAGCGCCTCGACGCCCTCGAGCATGGTATAGGGGCTCGGTACGGCATAAAACGAGAGGTAGTGGTGCAGTGCCGGGTAATTCAGCCGCGGCTCGACGAGCCCGCTGGCTATGAGCGCCTTGAGCTCCGAGCCGAAGGCCAGACCGGCGCTCTCCGCGCCCGGCTCGCCGAGCAGGGCGTAATACAGCGGCTTGACGCCGAGCCGGTCCCGCGCGGCGAACAGCCGCCCCTCGCGCGCATCCCAGATGGCGAAGGCGAACATGCCGCGCAGCCGGTGCACGGCCGCCTCGCCCCAGTGGTGGTACGCCGCGGCGATGACCTCGGCGTCGCCGGCGGTCTCGAACCGCGCGCCGTGGTCGCGGATGAGCTCGCGGCGCAGCTCCACGTAGTTGTAGATCTCGCCG
>CAZDLX010000149.1:0-8478 GCA_964506005.1 uncultured Anaerolineae bacterium
GTGTGGACAGTACACCGGCTTACCGGGCACAATCCGTGATGTAGGCCATGTTAAGCGAGGTGTATGGGTATGTTCCAACTGGATTCACTGGCGAAGTGGCTCGTCGTGCTCGGGCTGGGGGTAGCGGCCTTCGGGGCGCTGCTGTTCCTGCTGGGGCAGATTCCCGGCGCGGACCGGCTGGGCCGGCTGCCCGGCGACATCCGCTTTCAATCACCCGATGGACGCATTTCGTGCTTCGTGCCCATCGTGAGTTCAATCCTGCTCAGCGTCATCCTGACAGTGGTGCTCAACCTTATCATCAGGCTGTTCAACCGCTGATGCGGGGTTAGAGCCTCGCCTGATTGTTGAAAGAGCGGCGGGCAGATTGTTGAAAGTGTGTTGAAAGCCCGCGTGAGGGCTGTCGAAACACCGTTGAAAACCCGGCCTTGCGGCGTTCAGTGAATGTGGAGAGGCTGAGCAAAGATTGTGGAAAGCCAGTGGGCCGGTGTTGAAAAGCGGCCATCGCATGATAAGCTTTTCCACAATGTCAACACACCGGGCCAGTTTGTAGACTTCGCCTCCACAGCACTTTCAACACCGGAGCGCCGGCGGTCGAAGCCGGAATCCCCGCACCTGTGGGGGGCAAAGAGACCCGCGCCCCTATATGTGGGGGTGGGGCAGGCAGCATAGGCGGGTTTCCACAGTTTGAACACACTCTACTAAAGCTACTACTATTGATCTATATATCTACAAAGAAAAAGATTCTTCTAGATAGATAACGTGTTGTGGAATAACCACCCGGCCAAAAACTGGACAGCCGATGAAGACAAGCAACTTTGATTATGAGCTGCCTCCCGAGCAGATAGCACAGACTCCCGTCGAGCCCCGCGACGCCTCGCGGCTGCTGGTGCTTGACAGAGCTCACGATACGATTGAACACCGGCATTTCTCCGACATCAGCGAGTACTTACACCCCGGCGATGTGCTCGTCTTCAACCAGACGCGGGTCATCCCGGCCCGGCTGCACGGGCATAAAGTCCCGACGGGCGGCAGCATCGAGCTTCTGCTGCTGCGCCGGGAGGGCGTGCAGACGTGGCGCGGCATCGTCGGCGGGCGCGGCGTGAGAGAAGGCACCCGCCTCGCCTTTGAGGGGCAGAACGGCACGACGGTCGAAGGCGTCGTCATCGCGGAGGGGGAACGGGCTGAGCGCGTTGTGCGCTTCGACGCGCCGCTCTCGCCGCTGCTGGAGACGCTCGGGGAGGTCCCACTGCCGCCCTACATCCACGAGCCGCTGGCCGACCCCGAACGCTACCAGACCGTTTATGCGCGCGTCGAGGGCTCGGCGGCGGCGCCGACCGCCGGCCTGCACTTCACGCCCGACCTGCTCGTCGACCTCAAGCGCAGGGGCGTCGAGATGGCGTACTGCACGCTGCATATCGGGCTGGACACCTTCCAGCCGGTGACGGAAGAAGAGATCGAGGCGCACCCGATGCACGCCGAGCGCGCGGTGCTCACCGCCGGCGACGCGCGCATCATCAACGAGGCCAAGCTGAGTGGCGGGCGCATTATTGCGGTGGGCACGACGGCGGTCCGCACGCTGGAGACCGCCGCGCTGCGCAGCGCCGGCATCACCGGCGACCCCTACGAGGCAGCCGGCGATATGTGCCCGTGGCGCCCGGTGATCGCCATCGACGAGGAGACGACGCTGTTCATCCGGCCCGGCTACCGCTTTCGCGCCGTGGACGCGATGATCACGAATTTTCACCTGCCGCGCTCCACGCTGCTGATGCTCGTCAGTGCGTTCGCCGGGCGCGAGACGATCCTGAGCACCTATGAGAAGGCGCAGAAGAAGGGCTACCGCTTCTACTCCTTCGGCGACGCGATGCTGATCCTATGACTGGCTTTACAGTGCGTTTGGTCGAGGACGGGGACGCTAAGGCCCTGCACCGCAACTGCTGGCCGGCCCGGTCAGAGCAGGCCGTTGCGATGCGGGTCTCCGACATGCTGCTGCGCCAGCAGCGCGGAAGCGCGTGGGCGGTGGTCGCGGAGGTCGGCGGCGAAGCAGTGGCCTACGGGCAGGTTGGCCGCTGGCTGGGCGGCGGCGAGATCAGCGACGTGATCGTGGCGGAGCCGCTGCGCGGGCGGGGCATCGGGCGGGCGCTCGTCGCGCGGCTGATCGAGGTGGCCCGCGAAGCCGGACTGCCTGAGGTTGAAATCGGCGCGGCGCTGTCCAACGAGATCGCGCTGGAGCTGTACAAATCGCTGGGTTTCGAGGAGCGCCGTCGCGTGAAGCTCGACCTCGGTGAAGGCCCCGAGCCAGTCGTGTACCTGTGGATGTCGTTCGACTCGAACGCGAGCCCGAACGGGCAGGGCCCCTCGACGTGAGCCGGGAGGACGCGCGCGTTCACTGGGTGGCGCTCGCCGCGGCGGCGGGTGTGGGTGGCAGGACCATCACGCGGCTGCTGCAGCACTTCGGTAGCCTGGAGCAAGTTTTCACTGCCGGCGATGACCGCCTCCTGGCGATTCCCGGAGTGGGCCAGCGCACGGCGGCGGCGATCCGGGCGGTGTCGCTAACTGCCGTCGAGGCAGACATGGCGCGCTGGGCTGCGGAAGGCATCGAGATGCTGACCTGGGAGGACCCCGGCTACCCGGCGAACCTGCTGCGCTCGCCACTTGCACCGCCGGTGCTGTTCGTGCGCGGGGAGCTGCTGCCCGCCGATGCTCGCGCCGTGGCCATCGTCGGGACGCGCCAGCCGGGCCCGGCGGAGGCGGAGCTGGCCCGGCAGATGGGCGTTGAGCTTTCCCGGCATGGCTGGACGGTCGTCAGCGGGCTGGCGCTGGGCATCGACGCTGCTGCTCACCGGGGCGCACTGGAGGCGGGTGGCCGGACGCTGGCCGTGCTCGGCTCGGGGCTGAACTGCCTGTACCCCTCGCGCCACGCCGCGCTGGCCGGGCAAATCGCCGGGCAGGGCGCGGTGCTCTCAGAGCTAAGCCCCGAGGCCGCCGTCAGCAGGCAGGCGCTGATCGCGCGAAATCGCATCACGAGTGGGCTGTGCCGCGCGGTGATCGTCGTGCAGTCCCGAGCGGACAGCGGCAGCGCCAATACGGCGAAATGGGCCTGGCGGCAGGGGCGGGCGGTCTTTGCCGTGGCGGGGGAGCCCGCCGGGAACGCGGCGCTGATCGCGGCGGGCGCTGAGCCCATCACGCCGGAGGGCGAGGACTGGGACGCGCTCGCCGCGCGGCTGGAGCAGACCGAGATCCGCGAGCCGGCAGAGGCACCGTCGCAGCCGAGGTTGTTTTAGGGGCGGCGGATATTGAGTAGGGGCGCAGCATGCTGCGCCCCTACCGCTGTCTCGTTCGTTTATTGGCCATTGGGCAGGCGCAGGGACCAGATCGCGCCGTCCTCGGCGCTGACGAAGACGATATGCTCGCCGGTGGGGGAGACGCGCCAGTCGCCGGCGCGGATGCGGAACGGTGTTTCGGCGGGATCGGTCAGCTCAGCGAACTCGCCGGTCTCGGCGTCGAACTGCACGACGCGGTGACTCGGCGCGTCCATCTCCAGGGGGATGATCAGCAGGCGTGAGGCGTCGCGCCACTGCGCCCCGCCGATCATCTCGACTTCCTGCCGGTCCGTGCCATCCGGGCGGACCACCCACAGCCCGTTTTTGCTCGCATCCTCGGGGTCAAACGTGATCGCGTAGGCCACCCACGCGCCGCCCGGCGAAGCGTGCGCGCCGCGTATCCGGTCGCTCTCCGCCAGCGTGACCTGCTCGCCGGTGTTCAGGTCGAGCGTGAACAGCGCCTCGGGCTGGAGCCCGCTCGCATCCTCGCGCCGGCCCTGCACCAGCATCCGGTCGTCGTCCAGCCAGCCGGCGAAGCCGCCCCCGTAGACTCGCACCACTTCGCGGGCGTTCTCCCCGTTGACGTCCGCCACACTGACGACGGACGGACGCTGGCTGAACGCGCCGGTGCCACTCTCGGCGTCCCAGGCCAGGCGTGCGCTGCCCGGCGAGAAGTGTACTTCACGCCGGTCGCTGGGGATGAGCCACTCCGTGCCCGCTGCGACCTCCCGCACGACGACCTGCGCTGACCCGTCGAGATAGGTCAGGTAGCGCCCGTCGGGGCTCGGCTTGCCAATCTGCTCGGCGATGCGCTCGACCGGCCCGCCCTCCACGCCAACGCCGTACACGCCGACCGGCACGGTGGGGTCAGGCTGGTCGACGAACAGCACAGTTTGCCCGTCCGGCGACCAGTACGGCTGGTGGCAGCAGCCCGGCTCGGTGAGGCGGGTCAGCACGGGCGCAGGCGGCAGGGTGGGCGCCGCCGTCGCCGGGATCGCCTCTGCGGCCGGGGTGGATGGGGGCTCCGTCACCGCGCTGACCGGGTCCGCCCCGGCAGGGGACGCCGCGCGCAGCGTCGGAGCGCCTGCCTGCGTTGGCTGCGTTGTGGCCGGAGGCGTGCCTGATGCAGCACCCGCACAGCCGGCGAGCAGCGCGGCGGCGAGAAGCAACAGCAGTATTCTATGCCTGCTCATCGCGCCCAGTCCGGAGGCCATGCGTTCAGATAGTTGTTCAGCAGATCGCCGCCAAAGTCGACCATGGGCTGGTCGTGCGGCGTGAGCCAGCGGCGCGGGTGACTCAGGTCGCGCTGGAAGGTGCTTGAGGGGCCGAACAGCGAGAGCGTATCCCAGTCGGCGTCGATGAACGTAACCGGGTTGTACGCGTAGTTGTACCAATGATTGCGAATCTCCAGGTGTAGGTGCGGCCGGGAGTCGCAGGTGAGGTCCGGATCGCCCGTCAGCCCGACGGGGTCTCCGGCGCGGATCTCCTGCCCGATGTACAGCCGCGGCGTCTCAAGCAGGTGTCCGTAGAAAGACGAAAAGCCACCCGGGTGGTCGATCATCAGGTTGTGCGGGCCGGAGCCGTGCTCGCGGGCGTCGATCTTCGTCACCGTGCCGTCGCCGATGGCCACGACCTGCGTTCCGCACGGCGCGCCGAAGTCCACGCCGAAGTGCAGGCCCTGCCCGGCGCTGTAGAAGGCGTAGCGCATGCGGTACGAGAACGGCGTGTTGCCGTACCACTGCGTCAGGACCCAGGTGTCGGGGCCCGGCGGCGTGTCGAAGGGCAGGCGGAAGGGCGGTGTCTCGGGAGGCGGCGGCGGGTCGGTTGGCCCCTGCGCCGAGGCATGCCCCGCGATCAGCGCCAGGCTGAGAACCAGCGCCAGGGCGAGCACCGGCAGGGTTGGGATGCGGCTTTTCATAGCCCGGAGTGTACTGGCCCGGTGGGTGCCGTGCCAGCGGTTCAGGCCCGGTGCTCGGGCTCCCAGGCCCCGGCAGCGCGCAGCAGCCCGGCGAACTCGTCGTGCGGGGGCTCGCCCGGCGCGAGCGGCGGCGCGTGGCGGTGGAACGCCTCGACCTTGCGCAGCGCCTCGCGCAGCGTCTGGCCGGGGTGCCGCCGCAGGAACAGGTCGTGCTGGCTCAGGTGGCACAGTGCCGCCGCCTCTTTGGCGTCCAGCCAGGGGCGTATGTCGAGCGCGAGGTGTGCGGGGTCGCTCTCGTTCCACAGGTGGTCGTCGATGCCTGTGACGTGCGCGGCGAACGTGTAGAACAGCGGCGGATCGGAGAGGTGGGCGATGGCTGCCGCGGTGGCCTCGTGGACGAGCCGGTGCGCGGGATGCCCGTATTCACCATCCTGCCCGTGCGTCAGCACGACGTCGGCCCGCACCTCGCGGATGGCAGCCTGGATCTGCCCCGCCAGCCTCCCGAAGTCTGCCTCGAAGGGGTACAGCTCCTCGTCCGGCCCGACGGTCGGGTCCACGTAGCCGAGGAAGGCCACGCTCGCCGCGCCGAGCGCCCGGGCCGCGCAGCGCAGCTCCTGCTCGCGGATCGCGCCAAGCTCCTCCCGGTGACAGATCGGCGGGTCGCCCATCTCGCCGCCCTCGCCGCGCGTCGCGGCGACGATGTGTACCTGCCACCCGCGGCTGCTCAGCAGGGCCAGCGTGCCGCCAGCCAGCATCGTTTCGTCGTCAGGGTGTGCGCCGAGAACCAGGATCGAGTACATACGACTTCCTTCACTATCCATTCTGCCGGATTAGATTATACTGGGGGTGAAACCCGGTTTGAAGTCCGCTGCGGGCAGGGCTCGCGGCGGAGAAGGGAAACCTCATGAGCGGCATTCCCCAGTATGTCCCCGACACTACCCAGGACGATCTCGCGCGGATGCAGGGTCTCATTGAGTTCCTGAGCGCCTACATCGAGCAGTACCACGGCGGATCGGTCCGGCTGCTCGAATACGACGGCGACCGGCTCGTGGTCGAGATGGGCGGCGCCTGCATCGGCTGCCCGCTCTCGCCGAGCACCCTGCGCGGCTGGATCGAGGGCACGGTGCGGCAGTTCTTCCCGGAGATCAAAGAGGTGGTCGGGGTTGGCCCCGAAGTTCAGGAGTAGGTGCTCGCAGCCTACCGCCGCCCGCGCCGCTGCCTGCGTGACTCAGGCTGCCCGACCCAGCGTGTCGAGAGCCCCATCGCGGGGCGCGGCGGGGGCTTGATCGGCGGCGCCGGGCCGTAGCGGAACAGGTCCCCCTCCGGCTCGCCGGTCAGCCACAGCGCCGTCAGCAGCTCGCTCTCCTCGTCGATGCCGAGGTGCGTCGTGTCGAGCTGGAGCAGCCGCTCGTCGTTGACAATGGCGTGCTCGCGCCGCAGGCGGCTCATCATGCGCCGCCGGATGGTCGGGTCGCGGTACTGCAGGTCGCTGGCGAGGTGCAGGCGGCGCAGCGCCTCGCCCAGCTCGCAGGTCAGCACGACGATCAGCCCCGTATCCTCAAGCAGCCGGTAGTTCCGTGAGTCGAGCAGGGCCGCACCCGGCACGACGATAACGCTGCGCCGCATCAGCGCGGCGTGGCGGCTGAGATCGTGCTCCAGCGCGCGCAGCCGCTGGTCCCCGTACAGCTCGCGCAGCTTGGCGATGCTCATCAGCTCGCGCAGCTCGATCTCCTCGTCGATGTCGAAGAAGTCTGCGCCGAGCGTCTCCGCCAGGTGCCGCCCGATGGTCGTCTTGCCGACGCCGAGGAAGCCCGTCAGGATCAGGTTGGTGTAGGGCAGGTCGACCCGCGCCCTGCTTTTACGGTCGGTCATCGGAGCCTCAGGAGGAAGTTGTCTCGACGCGGTGCGCGGGCAGCCCGGCTGCCGTGTTGCGCTGCTCGATGGACAGGATCTGGAGGTCGCCGGGGACGCCGAGCGTCGTCACGTGCTTCTGGATGCGCATGCCCAGCGGCTGCCCGAAGACGGACGCCGCCAGCAGGCCGAGCATCAGCACCGGCACGCGCGAGAGCTTGCCGAACCGCTCGCGCTCGGAGCCGGCCAGCGTCGTGAGCGTCGCAACGGTGCTCAGCATGGCCATCGTCACGAGGTTGGTGCCGCAGTTCGGGTGGATGGCGAGCTTGTGCTCGCCGGCCCGCATCCGGTTCAACGCGTCGTGGGCCGCCTCTTGTATCTGCTCGGTCGGGATGTCGCCGTAGAGCCAGAAGCCGCGCGAGTCAGAACGGCCTACGACGCGCAGGTTCTGAATGCGGCGTGACAGCAGGTGGATAGTGGCGTGCTCAAGCCCGTGATTGCGGCGGATGCGCCGGATGAAAGGCACGTCCAACAGGGTTTGCAGTCCTTCGAGCTGTCGTTCCATGTCGCAGTCCTCTTCTCGGCCTGCCTGATTTGCGAATACACGCATTATAGCGCGCCCGGCTGGGTTGTGCCGGGTGGGGCTATGTGGGGCGCGAGGCGAGGTGGATGCCACGCCCGAGAACGAAAGGCTTCTCCGGAAATTAAGGTAATGGCGTTCAGTCCCGCCGGGCGATCAATCGCCCGGCTACAGGGCAGCTTCGCTGCCGCCAAGTCCCCTGGCGGGGACTCCCGGAGCGAAACTCCGGCCCGCCGCAGGCGGGCTAGCCCCCGAGGGGCTTTGCGGTCGCGCAGCGACCGGGTCGCAAGCGAACTTGTAGCCCGGCAATTCATTGCCGGGCGCTGGCTATCGGACAAGCCTCTTATTCTCCGACGCGCTCTGCCTCCGTCCGCGCCGGTGCGCGGGCGGCGAACAGGGCAAGGTCGGCGATGAGGATGCCGAGCGCCACGAGCGAGGAGACGCGCAGCCCGGGCCCGAGCACGGCGCTGCCGGCGCGCAGGGGGTCGACGAGCAGCACCGTAAGGCACAGTAGGACGGCGACCCACTGTGCGAGCGCGCCGGGCGGCTGTGCGGACGGGTCACGCCCGAGCCGCAGCGCCAGCACAAGCGCCGCCACCGCGCCGAGCATGAAGTACACCTGCGTCGGGTGCCGGTGCGCGCCCGAGAGCGGGACGCCCCAGGGCAGAGTCGCCGGCAGGCCGAGCAGGTCGCCGCGCAGCAGGGCAGCCAGCCCGATGCTCAGGGCAAGGATCGCCGCGGCAGGGGCCAGCGTGTCGGCAAGCTGGGCGAGCGGCAGCTTCCAGCGCCAGATGAGGAGCGCCGCGACG